>CAVEYD010000007.1:0-47281 GCA_963619835.1 bacterium
CTTTCTGCAATTCGCTCGAAAACCCTTGCAAGCAAGTTTTCTCGCTTATATTATAATCTTGCAACAAACAAAATCTTAATTTTGTTTGCAACTGCCGTTGCAACACTCTTTGCTTCCGCAAATCGTTTTGTTGCCTTTCTGCAATTCGCTCGAAAACCCTTGCAAGCAAGTTTTCTCGCTTATATTATAGCACAAAAGAAAAGCTAATCAATAACTAAAAACAACATATTGCATTATTTTTAGCACAAAACACAACTATTTACGCTTATGACTGACAACAATAATTTTGATTTGTTTTTTTACAGACATAACAAAAATCAACAACATGTGCACGATATACAGCAACACCAACTGTTGTACTGCGAGCTTACACTATGTTTTGAGGGCGAACTAAACTACTTTGTGGACGACAAGCCTATTACTTTGCACCCCGGAGATATTATCTTTATTAAAAACGGACAGATGCGAAGCCGCAAGGGAAGCAATCTATATGCCGACTACGTGAGTTTTAACTTTAGATGCAACAACGCACCAAATTTAACGGACTACTTTGAAAAAGGCATAGATCAGGAAATACGTCTTTCCGTCATGTGTTGCGACGAAAGTTTTGCCGAACGCGGTCTTAACGAAAATATCGAAATGGTTGCTCAAACAATTATCAACAAACTTTTGTACAAACAAAATTGTCCAAACTACTCACCGCTAACACAAAAAATTTTAAAGATGTTGCAAAACAATGTTTGCCAAAAAATAAGCTTAAACGAAATTAGTAAGCAAATGTATTTTTCCGCAACATACTGTCAAAACATTTTTAAGCAAGATACCGGCAAAAGTATTTTACAATATTTTAACAATTTGAAAATTGAGGAAGCTAAGGGCTTGATGATTCAAGGAGAATTGTCTCTTACGAATATTGCCGAAAAACTGGGTTTTGAAGATTATAATTATTTTTCAAGACTGTTTAAGAAAAACTGCAACTATTCTCCAAAAGAGTATTTAACAAACTTGGTTAAAAAGTAATTTTTTTGAACTTAAAAATATTGACACTTTACCGCCTTTGATAATATCGCCTTCAATTATTGCGAAATTAAAAACATAAAATTTTCTTCTGTTATTAAAATCTAAACAGGACTGCAATATTTTTATATAATTTTGTTTATTCTCATTAAAAAAGTGAACCTTTTAAGACTGTCCAAGTTTTGGGGTTCACTTCTTTTTTATGTGCGATTTTTATTCTTTTTGTTATAAAACTTTTATTTTTGAAATATCGACCGAGAAGAAAATTTTTTTGTCGTTTTGCGGTGCGCTTGGCAAAATCATTGTGACATAACGATCGAAACCTTCAAGTAATACAAACACAATTGCATGCGTTGCGACTTGAGTATTTAGTATTTTGTAAGCTTTTAGCTGCTTTTTGTCTAACGAGACAGAAAATGCATCCTTTTCAAACAATAAGTCGATTTGCCTAACTTTTTTAAGTGCAAAAGGCAATGTTAACTTTAGCTTGCCTATACGAACAATCCCCTTTTGTGCATTTAGCACTTTAGCTTTTGCAACATTGGGATATATGCGGTAATCCGATATCGCTATATCTCCGTTCTTATCGAAAAAAGTTAAGCAAGCGATTGGAATAAAAAGTTGTAGCTTTTGTCCGACTTGTGCTTTTGAGTCAACATTGACAGCATTTATTGTTATTTTTTGATTAAAGCACTCGCACACAATACGGGCATCGTCACAGTATATTATTTTTGAGACAAACGATATATCGTTCGCATTCTGAGGTGATGTGAAAATATTTTCTACACCACATATAGCATACCCTTCTCCACACGAAACAACACCGGCTGAAAGTTCACCAAGCGGTTTCTTTTCGTCCACGCTCACACTGTTCTGCGAAATATTGCATGGAATTTTGAGACTACTTTGCCTTCCGCACACGAGATTGCCGTCAGCATAAATCAAAGCGCGATTTCCTGAAGTAACAAGCGACAATTCTTTGCCTTTCTCTGCGGAAAATGTCGCTTGTAAAAACGGCGACAACTCAATTTTTCCTTGCTCTGTCAAAACCTCACTGTCATTTACAATTACCGATTGCGTTTCAATGTTGTTCCAACAGATGGAAGCAATATTTATTGTTGACGGATATTCGAGCACATTGTTAGTGTTGCCGAACTGCACAATTTTTCCTTTTTCCAAAATCATGGTTTTGTTGCCGAGTGCGACGGCATCTAAAGAATTGTGCGTTACATAGAAAAAGACACTTTGCGGAAAAATCTTTTTTGTTTGTGCAATAAGTTGTTTGTACACCACTTTGGACGCAGGATCAATGTTGCTTAGCGGTTCATCAAACAGTATTATTTGCGGTTGCTTTACAATGGCACGCGCTATCGCCGTCTTTTGACGTTGTCCGTAGCTTAGCTCCTTGGGGAAGGCGTTGCTTATTTCCTCAAGTCCCGTTTTTTGCAAAATGTTCCATACTGCAGAACACTTTTCGTCGTAAGAACCTTTTTGTTTTTTTAATGCACAAAAAACATTTTCGAAAACAGTTAGATTGGGAAAAAGCGAAAATTCTTGCGAGACATAAGCAACGTGTCTTTGTTGGACAACAATATTGTTTGCAAGTTCATCGTTAAAATACAACTCTCCGGAAGTTAGTTTTTCGATGCCGGCAATACATTTTAAAAGCGTCGTTTTGCCACAACCCGATTCGCCCATGACATTGACAAAATCACCTTCCGAAAGTTCGAAGGAAATTCCGTTTAGCGCATTTATGCCATCATAATTTTTGTATAAGTTTTTTGCTGTAATTTTCATTTTTTTAGTTTATTTTATTTCATCGTCAGATTCATTTTTAGCAATAACGCCGGTACTCTCTTTTGTAGTTGTGTTAGTTTTTTGCGGAGAGAGCCCTTTGCGATAGAAATCAGGATAAGATTTTTTGTTGATATGATTATCGAAAACACTGTTTGTAAACAGATGCCATACAATGGCAATGTGTACAAAGCCAAACAATGCGAGCAAAACATACGCTATTATGTTTAGTAATACAATTCCAAAAATTTCGAGCAAAAATATAGGCAAAACCGTTATGCACAAAATGCCAAGACACTTCAAAAAATATTTTACCGAAAGTAAAAATGAATTTTTCACTACGGAAAACATCGACATTTTGTAAGTTGAAATTAAGTTTACCGCAAACATTAACCCACCAAGAAGCATCACGATGGCAAACACCATTACAGCATAAATCAAAATTAGTTGCAAGGTTGCTAACGATGAAAAATTAAGTAAAATAAACGCATAGTCAAACAAGCACCATATAACTGACGTGATGAGTCCAATCAATAAAAATTGCCACCAAGACGATTTTATTCCACGAAAGTAAGTTCTTGTGACGGAAGTCGGCAAACCCCAACACATATTGCGTACAAGAAATATTAGTCCGCAAAAACCTAAAAAAGCAATTACGATGCCAAGCATTGTGAACGGATATTTGATGGTTAGTAAAAAGTTTGTGTACTGTTGTTGACCTTCCGCCGTAGTTACGTCAAATGACGAACCGTATGAAAGACAAACTATGTTCCATGCAAAAAACGGCAGACAAAACAAAAGCATCCACCAGTTTGCACGCAATAGACGTCCCGACTGCGTTTTTATTAAGCGTTTGTAAACTTGTGCCCTTGTTCGAGGCAAATCGGCAGCGGAAAAATCTTTTTTACTTCCGTCGCCATATAACAATTTTCTAAAAAAACCGGACATAAAACTCCTAAAAATGCAGTATCTCGAAAAATTACTTGCTAACTTTGCAACGCAACCGTAATAAGGTATTGTAGATATTATACTAAAAAACAAAAGGTTGTCATCTCATTTTGTTATACAACAACTAAAGAATGACAACCCTTGGTTGAAAAATTATTTTTTAAGCAATTCGTCTTTTAATAACAAAATAAATATTCCACCTTGAACCGTTCGGTTTTGGAAGTCCTTTATTATGCCGGTTTCGGTGTGATACAAATCGCTAAACGGAACACGACAAGACGAAGTGTGTAAAAATTCAACAATGCCTTTGTATAGATCGTGCTGTTTTTGGCGATTATCCGTAAGAGTGCAAACGTGTAAAATCCAGTCAGTTTTTGTTAAGTCACAACGGCTGTCAAGAGGGACACTGAGTTTGCCCGCGTGGGCTAAGCAACAGTCAACTTCCTTTTCGCGCATTTCTTTGGAGAAAATACCAAAATTAAACAAAACGTCATAAGCCATGTTGTATTTTTGACTAAACGTGCTTTGATCGCTGTCATAAGTTAGTGGAATGTGGTCGGCATTTTCAAAACGATCGTAGAACTCCTTAACATACTCGTTCATGCGAGTTTCGGCATGTTTTGCATCGTCTTCTTTGCCCAAACTTTTAGCAATAAGCGAGAAACACTTCAATGCAACAATTGCTTTTATCGACAAGTTTATATTTTTGTCTAACCTTTCGACAAAGTCGTCTGTGCAGAGTTGCTTTTCGGGAATAAGTCCTGCTTTGTCGAGATATCCACACCATGTTTTGAGAGTTTCGTAATTTTCGCTTAAAATTTTATCGTCTCCGCCACAACGAACAGACACATAACAAGCAATAATCATGTTGCTACATTCCTCGATGGGCATTTGGTTTGCGAAACTGTAAATTTCGGCATTTTGCGGGAACTGATAAATCATCGGGTGACTTACAATGATTCCCGTCTTGCGATCACGACGGAACATGTTGGACACAAATCTGTCATTTTCTTCGGCTCTGCCCTTTACGGCATACGTTTGGCCAAGGCAATACGGATAAGTACCGGCATCGTGTGGAGCAAAATCGTACTTCCAAATTGGCATTTTTGCAAAGTCAAAAATGGGTGTAAGCATACCTTGAACAAGATTTGGATTGTACAACAAAAATAACGGCATTGAAGGATAAGTGACGTCTACAGTTGCGATGCATCCGTTGCTGTGACATTCTTTAGACAAGTACAACACTTTACCTTTGGCATTTTGTACAATTTTGTGCGCCCCCATTGTTTGACGAAGGGCGGCCATGCACAACAAACGATAGTCGTCGTCATAAGGCAATAGTCTTTCGTCAAGGTCTTTGGCAAACACGTCAAGTTTTGCAAGTGTTTGTTCGTAGCCGTTGTAAGCTTCTTCAATGGCATCAAAAATGGTTTTCCCGTTGCGGAAATAATATCCCTTAATCCATTCGCCAAAATAGAATATTGAACACAAATCGTCAAAAGCAACAGTCATTTTGTCGCTTACGGATTTGCCTTGGGGAATATCGTCATATTGCTCGAAACCGACAATGTACTTTTCTTCGTGTTCGTCGTAGGTGCCATAACCGATTTTGCCAGAACTAACAAAGTTTGTCCAATCTCTTTGTCCCATAAAGTAGGCAAGCTTTGCGGAAATGTAGGTGTACCCCCAGTCAGCCGCATGGCTGTCTCCGGTGTGAGACATAGGATGTTGGCGGTTAAGTCCGAAGTAAGCCGTTTGGTAATTTGGCATTTCAAATACTCCGCCGATTGCAAAATCTTCAATTAAGTTGCGACAATGCGATTCGTGGAAGGAAAGTGCCACCGTTACGTTTTTAATACTTTCTTTTGCAGTAATTTTGTAGTCAAAGTAACAAACGGGACGCGATGCAAGCTCGATATCGGTAGGCAACAATGGGGAAATAAACTTTATTGTCAAGTCAAACTTGTCGCAAGTAAAATCGTATTGAGTATCAAACGCATTTACTCTAACATCTGTTTGAGTCATTTGCTTTGCATTTTCTACTAAGCCCATAAAACAATAAGATTGTCCGTCAATGTTTACGATGCCGTATGTTTTGCGAGTTAGACAAGTCCAAAACATTGTGTCTGCTTTGTTTAGTTCGTCGCTACCCGACCATACCGAAAAGAAAGGATCGTTTACAAACAACGGATATGCGGGCAACAGTCTTTTATTCATTTTTCTTCTCTCCTAAAATTAAAGAACTTTTATTGCTAATGACAAACATCATTGTTTGCCAATTAGTGTTTTTTTGTTTTTTTAATGCTTCTTTTTGCTGACAAAACATACTGCGAATGCCATAGTCAACATGGTTAGGGCAGAACCACCTATAACACCATTACAACCGTCACTTTTTACAACTACAAAACCTGTATCGGTGCTGTTGTCAGTGTCGGCGGGTATTTTTGAGTAAGTTGCAACAACGTTTAAGTCTTCGGTAACACTTGTTGTGTAAGTGGGATAAGCTTCGAAAGTGCTTGTTGTAATTTCTTTTCCGTTTACGGTTACTTTGTCTAATTGATAGCCGTCTTCTGCTTTAAACGTAAATGTGACGGTTTCGCCCCTTTTGGGTTGGCGCGCAACGTTTGTGCGATAGATTTCGCCATGCGTAGCGGACATTGTGACGGTAAAGCTTGGAATTTCGGCAAATGTTACTTTCAACGTAACGTCGATACTTGGCATGATAACACGCAAATTACTACCGACTACACGAGATACAACATCTACCGCGTTGCCGCTTGCATCGACAAACTCGTACGATTTTACTTCGTAGCCGTCAAGCGGAGTAAGAGTGACGGCAACAGCCGAATCGACTTCTGCACGTTTGGACACGATATTGGACGATCCACCATCCGTGCAAACAACCTTGAGTTTGGGTAAACTTCCGTCGTTTGCGGTAACAAGCTTTTCAGCAAAGTTGTGTCCTACTTGCAACATATCAGGTACATTGTAGTGATGAGCATCAAGTCCGGGCAGAGTAACAAAATCATTGTCGATTAAAAGCAAATCTGCATCGTTTTGAGCGGCAGAGTCCATTTGCTCACGAACATTTGTTACATACTTTGCGTTTGCGTAAGCCGTTTGGTACTTTTGAGGTATTTTTGCGACAACCGCTTTCAGTTCGGACAAATCTTGTCCGGAAATTGTTGTGAGATCAGTGCGCAAATCGGAAATCAAAGTGTTTAGAAGTTCGGCATATTTTGCAGAATATGTTTGATTTTGAGATTCGCTTTCGCCTTGCATCCATGCCAAGCCTTTTATTTGAGGATCATAACCGGCATCTTTGTAGGCTTGCAAGCCTTGACGTACAATTTGCAAAAATGTGTTGTAGCAAAGTCCGGTAAGAGTTTCACTTGCTTTGCCGTACTTGGCAATAAGCGAAGGACTCATCCAGTTGCCGTATTGAGAACCGAGTGTGGACGTAACTTCGTCGAAAATTGCCGTTCCTCCGGCTGCGTACTTGATTATTCCGTACTTTGTACCTGTTTTTCCGTTATCGGCAAAGTATTTTGCCATACCAAGTTCCGGACCAAACGTTGCGTATGCATCACCGTCACGCGTTTTGCCTTGCGAAGCACTACCTTTGCCAAGTTTTACTTGAGAAACAGTTAAATTGTTTGGCAACGTTGTGCCGTAGACGTACTCGACATAGCCGTAGTACATTACGTCTAAACCGTTTGTGTAGCGCGAGTCGGCATCAATTACGGCTTGTTCCTCTGTAGAATCGACCTTGGTGTAACCGACAGCATTGCTTTGACCGGCAATAAGATAAATTTCGATGGGAGTTGCCGTATCGGCTATATTAGTTTCTTCAGCATAAACCATGGGAAGTACTCCTAAAAAAGATAGGCATAAAATCATGATAACAATAAGCGCCGATATTTTTTTCATAGATATCTCCTTGGGCAGAACCCTTTTGTGCAAATGTCGATGTGCATAAATTTTTTAGACTTTTGCGAAAGTTTTATTTTAATCTTTTGAAAACAACCACAAAAAATTGTTTGCAAATTACAATGCTAATTTATTGCGTATTGCTTTACGATTTTCCATTATTTGAAGCAGACACAAAATAGATAAATAAAGATATTTTTTTATTTTCTTTTTTGCCGACATTTGTGAAAAATTGTAAAACAATACCGTCCGTTGCCCAACAAGAGTTGAGCAACGGAGATATTGATTTTTTTATGTTTTGGCTACCACTACACTACATGCGTTGTGAGAATGGGAAAATAATTAGTCTTCGTTTGCAAACAAAACATTGATTTGATCTGCAGACAAAGCATTGTCGTAAATTTTGATATTATCGAAAGAGAAACCGGATGTATGTGTGTATGCAAATCCTGTATATCCGCCAAAGCAGATTGGATTGCTACCAAGGTCTGTGTCTGCACCTATGTCGTCGGTTGCAATCAAATTTCCGTTAACATAGTACTTCATTGTGCTTCCTTCACGGACAACAGTCATTTGGGCCCAATCGTTTTTCATTTCGATAGCGTTACTCGACGAATCTTTAATTTGAGCCGTAGTAGTCGCACCTGTATCTCCGGTTACACGATAATTGATTTTGTAGGTGCCACCGGTAGTTGTAAGTTTTTTGTCATCTCTTATTGTAAGGCGGAAACCTTGATCCGTTTCTGAACCATCAACTGTTCTATTACCGCACAAATAAGTATTTGAACCGGTAAGTTTTAATGTCGACGGAATATAAACCCAGAATGAAATTGTGAAGTTGCTTGTTCCAAGGCTAAGTCCGTTTACACTAACATAAGATCCTGTTGTGGAAGAAATTTTGAAACCGCTGTTTTCTGTTCCGTCAATACCTGCTGCATTGGGCGTTGCAGTCGTTTCGTCGGTTACAAATGTGTTGGATGCATCTGCATTTGCACTTAATTTTACCGTGCTAACGGTAATCGTTTCGCTTGACACACTGTTTTCAACATTGTTGTTCGAGAAATCAATATCGACAAGTTTGTTGGCAGTAATCGGAGCAGAAATAACAAGTGTTTTTGTGCCTATAACGTTGTCGGCAGTTGCCGTTGCGGTGATTGT
Organism: bacterium; assembly: GCA_963619835.1. Classification (GTDB taxonomy): domain Bacteria; phylum Bacillota; class Clostridia; order Christensenellales; family CAG-314; genus Fimimonas. The sequence continues at coordinate 8,848 of CAVEYD010000007.1, forward strand.
AACAGTGCCGGCTTTGAGAATTGTAATGTTGCCGTCGGCATCGATTGTTGCAATTGTTACGTCGGACGATGACCAAGTGATTTTGGGGTTGGTAGCATTTGCGGGAGCTACGGTTGCAGTGTACTTGATGCCTGTGTCACCGACAAATGCGCCTTGGGTTCCGTTGATAGTTACGGAAGTTACGGGAATAGCTTTGTACAACGTCAACGTGAATGTTCCGCATGCTCCGTGATTGCCGTTGATAGCGGTGATTGTCATTCCGGACTCAAAAGCAGAGAAACTGCTTGAAGGAATAACAAAGTTGTAAACTCCGTTTTCTCCTTCGGTTACCCATGTGGAATCAAAGCCTTCGGCTTGGAATGTAAGTCCGCTCATGGTTTGATTTTTGCTGTTTGTTGCTTTAAATGTGACACTAACCTTGTAGCTATCGCCGTCTAAGTTGCTTGCATCGGCAGATACACTTGCGGGATCGGTCAATGTTGCGGCGTATCCGTATTGGTCAAACTTTAAGCATTTAGCGGTAGAAAGTAAGTCAACTTCTTTTATAGTTTCTAAACCATTGGTGTTTCTGGTAGCGGACTTAGTGGAATCCTTGTATGCCAAAACGGCAGGATTTACCATAACATATTCAGGAGCGCTATCGAGACCGAATGCAGAATAGAGAACAAACATTTCTAAAGCATAACCATTATCGGTAAGTTTAGCTTTTAGAAGAACGTTGTTTAGAATACCGAGTGAACCTTTGTCTTCTACCCATTTCCAGTTTACATTACTATTTTGTACAGTTGAGTCGTACTTATATGCTTTTACACTTCCGTCTGAATACAAACGAATTTGGAATGTTTTGCCGTCGGCAACAGCATCACCAAGCGTGTAGATGCCTTCTAAGTGACTTTTTGTACCTATATTTGCGTCGGTAATGTCGGCAAATACGTACATACCTTTTTCGCCAAACAAAATTGTGTCTTTTTGTTTGATAAGACTGTCTTCGCCATTAGTTACAAACGAATCAACAGTGCTGTAAGCTGCATCGGCAACACCGTCCATTGTGACGTTTGTTACCCAAATCGTTGCGGTTGCGGTTTTGTCGTTTGCCGTTTTTGCTGTGATGGTAACTTTACCTTCGGCAACGGCTGTGACAACTCCGTTGGCTACGGTTGCAACAGATTCGTCACTTGAAGTCCAAGTGATATCTTTGTAGGTATCCGCATTTGTGGGATTGTAAGTTACTCCGAGCGTTACCGTTCCGTCAATAAGCAAGTTTTGTGCGCCTGTAATGGTAATGCTTTCGACGGGAATTGTTTTTGTGAGAGTAATCGTGAAGGAACCGAGTTCGATGTCTCCGCGCGTAACCTTTACTGCTACACCGCTTGCAAAGTCGGCTTGATTTGCGGAAGGAACGGAAATTTTGTAAACACCGTTTCCAACTTCGGTAATGTAGTCGCTGTCAAACGTTAAACCTGCAACTGTTGAACAACTGTTGTAGGTTGTAAATTTGGACGTTATTGTAAACGTAGCTTCGTACTTTTCGTCGACAATTTTGTCTTCACCAAGTTCCATATCGGCAATTTCTACGATTGTGCTTGGGTTGTAACCTTTTGCATCAAACACAATGTAGTTGGCAAAATTGTAAGCTTCTTTTTGAGACATACCTTTTCTGTTTCCGTATGCCATTGTCGCATTGCTGGTAGCAGTCGGATAGAAGTTGTTTATTGTAAGTAAGTTTATCTTTTCGGGAGCAGAAGTTAGTCCGAGAGTAGAATAAGGAATAAACGCCTCTACTACATAACCGCCTTCGACCGTTTTTACCACATACAATGTTTCGAGAGCATTATTTTTGTCCCACGGGAAAGTGTTGCTGTCGCTTTCTTTTCCGTTGTAGGTTAATTTGATCAAACCCTTGCCTGTTTCGTCTACATAGTAGCGGAAGTAGAATGTGTTGCCTACGGCAATTTTGTCTCCGACACAAATGTAGTCGGCAACGTGAGTTTTGTCTAAAAGATAACTATCTACTACGTTGTGAGTGACATACAAACCTGCTTCGCCTAAAACCACTTTTGTTTCGTTTTGAATAGCGTTTGTTGCGGAGTCGTCTTGGTACTTTAATGTGTCGGCATGGAATGCAGCCGAGTTTTCATACAAAGCATCGTTAAGATTGCCGTCGATTGCCGTTTCGGTTACCCAAATCGTTACGCTTGCAGACTTGTCGTTTGCGGTCTTTGCGGTGATTGTAGCTTTACCGAGAGCAACACCTGTAACAACTCCGTTGGCTACGGTAGCAACAGACTCGTCGCTTGAAGTCCAAGTTACGTCTTTGTCGCTTGCTTCGGCAGGCAAAACGGTTGCGGTAAGGTTAAGTGTTCCGTTTAGTGCAACATTGTTGCCCGAAGACAATTGAACGCTTTCCGGAAGAATAACAACCGTAATTGCAATTTCTGCTTTTGCGCCTTGTCCGTCTTTGGCGGTAGCGGTAATTGTTGCCGTACCTGTTGCAAGAGCTTGACAAGCACCCTTATCGGAAACTTTTACGATGGCTTCGTTACTTGATGACCATGTTACTTCCTTAAGAGTTGCGTTTTGCGGCAAATAAACTACTGAAAGAAGCTGATTAGCGCCCTTTTGAAGCGTAAGTGTACTTCCTTGAGAAATTGTCAAGGATGAAACGGCAACAAGTTGATCAATTGTGCCAGGTTCTTTGTAGTTACAAACAGAACAGGTACGTTCCTTTGCGCCACATTCCGTGTAAGAAGCTTCTTTTGTTACAGTCCAATCTCCAAATGTGTGAGCTGCAGAATCGCCTATTTCGGCACAATTAGAGCAAGCATGCCAGTGATTTGTAGCATCGCTTGTCCAATCTTCCGCAAAGCTGTGACCGAGTACCGCAACATCGCGTTTTTCGCTTGCCGTACATCCGCTTACAGTACATGTACGAGTTTCTTCGCCCTTTTCGGTACAAGTAGGAGCTTTTGTTTGAGCCCAATCTCCATAGGAGTGAGCTGCAAGTTCGCCATAAGCTTGTCCACAAACCTCGCACACGGCTTTAGCAACGCATGTTGCCTTTCCGCCCGAGTGTGCTGCTTTGTCTGATACTTCGTCACAACCGGAGCAAACGTGCCAGTGATTGGTTGTATCGTATGACCATTCGGCAGAATAATCGTGTTTGTGTTCGGTTTGGCATGCTACAAGCACAAATGAAAGTGCCATTACAACTGTTAGCAATACCAATGCCAATGTTTTTTTGTTCATTGAAATCCTCCCTCAAAAATTTTATTTTAATTTGCACTTAGCAAATTTAAGGACTATATTGTAGCTAAATTACTTAGCAAGAGCTTGACATAAAACTTTAATGTGGTTTTCGTTTAACGCACGAGCAAAGTAACAAGTTTCGTCATAAACAATGTCGCTATCGGCATACGACCATGCTTCTCCGCTAAACCCCCCGAATGCAATTTGAGTTGATCCGAGATCTGCATTTTCTTTGAGCGTTGTGCTGTAAACAACCGTTTCGTTGAAGTAAATTTTTAAGCTTGTTCCAGTACGTACCATGGTCACTAAGTACCACTGATCTCTTTCAAATGCAACTGTTGCGTTTTTTGTGGACGAAGTGTCACCACTGTAAGAAAATTGCAACATGTGATTGCCGTCTGTGTTTTGACGCAACGTAAGATAAAAACCGCTTGAACCTTTCTTTACACCGTTTGCACCTTCAAGATTGTTGGATGCAAACAAAATGTTTCCGTTGCCGGTTGAAAGTTTTTCACTTGATGCGATGTTTATCCATGTGGAAATTGTAAAATCGTTTGTGCCGAGCTTTATACCTGTTCCGCTTAGGTAAGTGTAAGTACCTGTTTTTGTGTTGTTGACGATTGCCGAATTTGTTGAACCGTCGACACCCGTTGTGTAGTTTACATTCGTTGCCGGCGTAAAGCTACCGCCCGTACCGGTTATATTTTGTGCACTTGCCGTAATATTGCTGTTTGTTCCTTGATTTGAAACCGTTCCGTTGTACGAAACATAAGCATCGGCATCCGAAGCATTGAATATTTCAAAATAAAGCGTGTAAGGATTGTTGTCGATTACAATAATTTCGCTATACGGCGAAGCAAATTGACTTTTGTTTGCAACGGGAATGCTAATTTGATAGTTGCCGTTGGCAAGCGCCGTAATGTTGTCGTCAAGGAAGTTGAATTCGACACCCTTGATTGCATTGTGTTCATCGTCAGTAACGGAAAATTCTTTTACATAATTGTCACCGACAATATCATTATCGGAAATAACAACATTGTCTAAGTTTATTGACTTTCTTACATAGCCGTTTTCGTCAAACTGACTGAAGTTTTCGATTTTGTGAACGTGATAGTTGTCTATTACTATGTTGCCATCTACAACGGTTCGCGACGTTGCATTTTTCTTATAGAATGCAAAACAATTTAGCAAGTTTACCGAATTGGGCTTTTCCGTTAAGCCTAGTGCATTGTAAGAAACATAGATTTCTACGTTGTAACCGACGTCCGTCATATTGCAAACAATGTTGGCATCTAATTTTTTGTTGCCCGTTCTTTCTTTCCACGCAAAACCTTTTGCATCGGGTGTTGTATAAGTGTATGTTCTAAAAGTTTTTGTTGTGGGGAAATAACGGATTTGCCAAGCATTGTCAATAGTAAACGTATCGGCAAACGTAAAGTAAGTTTCAGTGTGAGTTTCTTGGCCAATGTTACCGTCGATGACTTCTATCATAACGTACATACCTCTTTCTGCTATCTTGGCATGTGTGGTTTGACTTACTCCGTTTGCATTGGTACGAGTTAATTTTCCGCCATAGCTGTCGTCAAGGTTTCCGTCAAGAGATATGGGTGCATACAAGACTTCTCCTTTTTTCGTTATGCCCATATAGGAGACAGAATATTCTAAACCGCTTTTGAAACTTTGAATTTTGTCTTGTGCTATCGATAGAGACACAGTGTTGTCGTCGTTTTTGGCAACATTGATGCCTTCCGGAAAACTCCATTCCGCATCAACCGCAACGGGATTTTCGAGCAAGGAATCGTTTACGAAACTTGACGAAGCGGATACCGTTGTTTTGTAAACTCCGTCTTGCTTCATGCTGTCTGTAACGTGAATTGCCGGAACATCTAAAACAACCGGATTAGAACTTTTTGCAAAACCATCGTTGTTTGCTATAAGAAACGATCCCGATCCCTTTAGGCTTGTTCCGTCAATACCCGACCAAGTACGTTCACCGTCGGATACGTCGTCTGTTTCTACGTGGTTAAATCCTAAATTGTAGCGAATGTATCCGCAATTTTGTACGCCTAACGAGGACCAAGGAATAAATGCTTCGCATGTGTAGCCTTCGCATGTGCTTGTGTTTATGTTGCCTTGTGTTGTGCAAGCACCTTCCCAAGGAATTGACCAAGTTATGTAAGACGAAGTTGAAGGCATGTAAATCCATGTTGCATCGGTCATTTGTCTCTCACCGTCTACTCCCGTAGGGACAAGACGGATATTGTAGATGCGTGCATTGTCTCCGAAACCACAAACATAAACTTCGGCAGAAGAATTGCGAGTCGGTTTGCGATCGGAATTGTAGTACACCGCGTAATCTTTTACAACAATACCAAAATACACTCCGTAATCGGAAATGTAAGACATTGTTGTCATGGTAACGTCGCTACTTACTTTGCTAGTATATGTGTAAGAGTTTTTGCTGTTAATCCAAAAATCTTCATCCAATACACCATCGATTTTTACGTCTTCGTCTTTTTCGAGTGTGCTTTTTTCAGTCTTTGTTACTTGATACTTTGGAAAAACGTATGTTAAGTGTTCGGACGAGCATGCGCCAAGCAAACAAGCTAAGCTCACGCAGATAAGTACAAGTATTAAGACTAAGGAATTTTTCTTCATTTTAACCTCCTACTTACCTAATATCATAATTTCAGAAACACCGATATTTTCTTGTCCGGTGGGGCAAACAAATGTGATTGTTACGGAATTTACTTCTAATTCGTCAAACTCTATTGTCAAGGGTGCGCCAGGGCGCATAACACCAAGTTCGAGTTGAGAATAATTTTCTAAGTCGTAGTAAAGATTTTCGACTCTTGCAGTACCAGTGTAGTACTGTCCTTCGTACTCCTTGCGGAACGAAAAATCTATACGTGCAACAAGATAGAATGCACTATCATACATACAACTGTTGTAAATAAGAAGCGCACGAGCCGTCTTGTAATCGTCAAAAGACATTGTCACTTGCACTGTGCCTTCCGCATAAAATTCGTCGAAAATTTCCAAACTGTTGTAGCGGACGAGATCATCGTTGAGTAGTTTTGTAGCGGAACTATCTATTTCGGTCGTCGCACCGCCACTCGTTTGTTTAGCTGTGACTGTGGCTTGAGTTGCAATGTTGTAGTAGTTTGATGCAGATTTGGGAAGCGGTTGAATGGATGTGGACGGTCCGTTGGCATTGAGTACCTCTAATCCGTCTTCGTTTGTTACCCAATTTACTTTGTCACAAGCATAGCTACGTTCGTTGTTACCAACCCCCGAATAGCCTTCGCTTGCACGATTTCTATCTTGGTGATAAACAATCCACAATTCGTCTCCGTCTTGAACAAACGACTGTCCGCCCGTACACAAAACATGATCCCAATCGACGTCAACGCCGAGAACCAATCCGCCTTTAGATGCTTGAATTTTTGTAAAAGGTCCAAGAGGACTATCACCGACAGCTTGAATTACACTGTATTCCGGATCGGTTGTTGCATTGATAGACAGGGTGAGATAAAACTTACCGTTGTGCTCTATCATAAACGGACATTCGTTAATTTTGCCTTCTGCCAGTTCGGTGTCTTCGGCATCCAATGAAACGGTTGTTTTGTTGCATTGAGTAATTTCGGTGTAAGTGCTGTAGTCGGGTGTTGCCCAGTCAATCATTTTTACTACAGAAATAACGTTTGTCGCATTTGCATTACGTGTACGACTCATGTACAGATACTTCGTACCGTCGGAAGCTATAAACGGACAAGCGTCGATAAAACTTGCGGCATCTTGGTAGCAATTGTTTTGCTTTGCATATTCCGTTTGAAAAAACGGAGCATCTTTTGCTTTGCGACCGTCAAATATCGGATCATCGATGTTAATCACTTCGCTGTTTGAATTTGTTCCGGTGTACTGAATAAACGGTCCGGCAGGACTATCGGAAATTGCTAAACCAATAGACTTTGTTCCATATTTTCCCATGTCCTCGGACGTGTTTGTTGCACTATAAAACAAATAATACTTGCCATTATCGTAAATTATTCCCGGAGCCCACATGGAGCTTCTTCCCCAAGAATCGTCATCCGGTTCGTAACAAACACCGACTTCTTCCCAATTAGATAAGTCACGACTCTTCATAGCCACAAAATTTACTCCGCTTTTGGTTCCGTATACGAAGAACCAACCGGCATAGTCACCTTCGGTAACTTTGATAGCACCCGGATCGGCAGAATAAGTCAAAAGATCGTTGCGATAGAATAAGCTTTTATTGTAGCCGATAGTTTCATCGGTTTCGTCATAGTATGTTAAGGCAACAACACCCAAATCGGTCGATTTCGTACAACCCAAAAATGAAGTCAGCGATGTTGCGACAATAATGATTGTTAGAAATAGATATAGCAGTTTTTTCATTTTTCCTCCAAGAAGGTTTGTTCTTGATATCTCGCAGTTAAACTTACAACTTCATTCCGCTTGTAGCGATGCCCTCGATAAAATATTTTTGTCCAAACAAGTACAATACAAGTGTGGGAATTAGCGATACTGTTGCACCTGCCATTACAACTGCCCAGTCCGTTGTGTACGTTCCTTTGAAAAATTGCAATGCAATTTGCAAAGTGTACTTTTCGGGCGATTGTAAGTACAAAAGGGGTCCTAAGTACGCATTGTAACTTCCGACAAATGCCAAAACAAGCTGTGCAATAACTGCCGGCATGGACAATGGCAACATGATACTAAAGAAAATACCAAAATTGTTAAGTCCGTCAATTCTTGCCGCATCCATTAGGTCGTTGGGAATTGAAAAATAGAACTGTCTTAAAAAGAAAACGCAACTTGCCCCACCCAACATTGCGGGTATCATTAGGGGCAAAAATGTGTCAACCCAACCGATTTTGTCAAAAATAACGTAAGACGGTATTAGCGTAATCGTGCTTGGTATCATCATTGTGCTAAGCAAAATTGCAAAAAGCACATTTTTTGATTTGTATTCTAACTTAGCAAATGCAAAAGCAGCCAATGCAGCAACCAAAACTCCGATTATCGTAGTCGGTACGGAAACAATCATTGTGTTGATGAAACCGCGAATAACGGTTGGTATTGTGTCATCGCTTCCGGATACGTAACTGAAAACTTCTTCATAACCGTGAAAGTCAACTTGAGACGGCCACCAACTAAAGGACGGATCCATTGCTTCGGACTTACCCTTTAACGATGTTACAATCACGATATACAAAGGCAATAAGACCGCCAACGCGACAATTATCAACACAACGTAAGTAAGAATGTTACTTATAAGGCGCTTTGCTTTAGTTTTGAAGATCAAAGCAGGATCATATACAGATTTATTAGTCATACTTCACCCACTTTTTGCTTACAACAAAGTTAATTATTGTAACAATAACTATCATTATGGACAATATCCAAGCAACCGCAGAGGCATGTCCCATGTTGTTGTATTCGAACGCCTCGCGATACAGATAAAATACAATAGTAATACCCTTTCCGCTAGGACCGCCTGACGAATTCCAAACTTGCGAACGAGTAAACTCTTGCAAAACGTTGATAATTCCGGTTACAAGCAAGAAAAACATTGTCGGTGAAATGGCGGGCAATGTTATGTTTTTGAACTTTTGCCATGCGTTAGCTCCGTCCAATGACGCTGCCTCATAATAAGTTTTGTTTACTGTTGTCAAAGCCGCTGTCAAAATTACTATTTTGTATCCGGTTGTGCTCCACACCATCATTAAAATCAATCCGGGAATATACCAGTCACCATCTCCGCGGAAATTGATTCTTGTGCCAAACATGTCCTCGATAAGTTGATTTATCGGACCATAATTGTAGTCCAACAAAACATTCCACATCAATGTCAATGCAACGACCGAGCAAACAAACGGAATAAAATATACCGTGCGGAAAAATGGCTTTCCTTTAATGTTTTTAGTTAGCAACATCGATACAAGCAGTGCAATTGCCATAGAAATAGGCCAAGAAAGTGCCATGTATAACGTATTTCCGACAGCCTTCCAAAAACCGTTTTCAGGATTTAGAACATATTCGAAATTTTCAAATGCGCAAAATACTCCGTCCGAAAGGTCGTAGGTGTATTCCATTCGCAAAAAAGCCATTGCAAGACCGACAACGAGCGGAACCAACCCAAACAACAAAAAGCGCAAAACCGGAGCGAAGGAAAACATAAATCCTTCCAATTCGTGCTTTATTTTGTTCCGTTTGGACTTGACTATTGTAATATCTGCATCTTTTATCATCTTTTTCTCCATTAGCGTTGATAGTCAAGCAGTCAAAATCAACGAGATTTTTAAGCAGAGAGATAACATACGTTGCAAGAAACTATACTCTTGCAACGCAGTTGTGTTTTTACTTATTTTTTCTTAGTGTATTCGTTTAGAAGCGATTGAGTCTTTTTGTATTCTGTGCTTGCATAGAAATCGGACAAAGTAATTTTTGCATTACGTACGTCATCGTTTAATACACTTGCCCAGTCATCAATCCACTTTTTGTCGCGAAGGTACCACCAGTCGCCCGGCGTCTCGTAGTAGCAAGCATCGATAAATACTTTGATGTTTGCGGGTTTTGCGTCTTCTTTAATGTATACGTCAGAATTAGCAAGACTCTTTTGAAGAGGAATTGCAAAACCTTCGTCGGCTTGAATAGCTTGTCCGTATTCGCTTGCAATATAGGAAGCAAACAAGAATGCGGCATTTGTTTTTTGCGTCTTCGCGTTTAGTGCAATGCCTACAGAACCGCTGTGTGCGGCTTGAACACCATGAACCAAAACTTCCGTTCCGCTTTCGTTGTACTCTTTGTACACAAGCATGGGAGCTACGTCCCAATCGTCTGTCATATTAGCGCGAATTTGCTTAACACCGCTCATTGTTGAAACAAGCAAGCCAACCTTTCCGCTTGTGAAGTATCCGACTTTTCCATCGGCAGAAATTGTTGTGGGGTTAGGAGAAATCTGATAGCCCTTTATATTGCCTTCGGCATCTGTGCCATAAAAATCTGCCACCGACGAATACTCGTTTGTGAGATCGTCTGTTTTTATTGTGTCAACTATGGTAGAAGAATTTTGAGACAAACGAACAAATTCGGTAAATGCCTCGCGAATAGAAGGAAGCACATTGCACTTTTCCTTTTGACTATCGGTAAGCGATTGCTTGTCTGTGTACGAAACAATTTCTCCCGCATTGTAGGTGTTTCCGTTTACAACAATACCTTCCGCACAATCGTCCTTAACAATATAGTTTTTGGAAGAATCTTTTAGCGTAAACTTATAGTAACCGCCATTGTAAGCAGAATCGTCTGTTTCAATGTACTCGATACAATCTCCGCCTACTGACCATCCGTAGTTAAACCACCATTCGGAATAAAAACCATATTTTCCGGAATTGGCATTTTGCAAATCCTTTGCAAGCTCGATACATTCGGACCAACTCATGGGAATTTGGTTGTTGAACACTTTGCCCCATGTTGAATCTTCGTAATATGCTTTTATTTTTATTTCAATTCCTTTCTCGTCTCCGGACGTCCACTTTGTTTGACCTTCGGCAAGAGCTGCTTTTACTTCGGCTTCGGTTTTACTAATAATTGTGATGCCGGCATTAGCCATCATTGTCTTGTTGTAATACAATGCAGTAGGAGCAAGATCCTTTGGTACGGCATAAATGGGATCGTCGGCATTGGACGTTGTGGTTACAGAGTTGTATTGATAACGTTGCATTGTGTTTGGAAACATGCTTGTTTCGTAATCTTTTAGCCACTCGCTTTCTTTTACTAAGGAAGTAATATCCTTAAGTAGTCCGTTTGTGACGTAAGATTTGAAATAGTTATCTTGAACATAAACGACATCGGGACCGCTACTACCGAGCAAAGCAGTACGCAAAGATTCGCCATAGCTGCTAGACGGACGTTGAATGTATTTTACGTTTATGGAACCGGCATATTTTTTGTTGAATTCGTTTACAATACGAGTAAATACTTCCTTTTCGCCGGAATCGCCCCATCCCCAAAACTTTATCGTGGTTTCCTGTCCGCCGACGGGGCGCACATTTCCGTCTGCGTCAATAATGATATCACCGCCGTCGTCACCACCGTTACAGGCAAACAGACAGGTGGCCAACGAAACACATACCAAAACAATACTTGCAATTTTTAATAGTTTTGACATTTTTACCTCCACACTATAACAAATATATATAAAAAAATTCGATAAAAATATTTTACGCACATACTACGCAAAACTCTTCATATTAAGTTTAACATTATAAAAACAAGCATTCAACATAAAATATTACCAAAAAAGGAGTAAAATATTCTCATTTTCTTAATATTTTTGTTAATCTTTTTGTTTTTAGGGTTGAAATATTACCGACAATATTGTATAATTTAGTTTGCAGAAAATGCTTGCCTTTTTATAATATTTAATAAACTCTCTAAAAAATTAAAATACTTTTTTAACATTAAAACAAGGGGAAACAAATGTATTACAATTCGATGAACGAAGCCATATACCATCGCTCAATGCTGAGAAACAATTTTTTGGACGTAATGCTTACGGGCATAACAAACCCAAACTCGTCGTACCGCATAATGCACAATCTGCCGGGTAGTATTCCTTGGGATAATTACGTTTTTGAGTACATAGTTAGCGGTTCCGGTTACATAGAGTACGACAACAAAAAAATAAAAGTATCTGCCGGAGATATGTATTTTTTGAATAAATTAAAAAAACACGTCTACTACTCGGACAAAAACAAACCTTTTACAAAATACTTTGCGGTGTTGCACGGAACGTTTGTAGATTCTCTTGTAAACTCCTTTGGAATAACCGAAAGTGTTATCATAAAGAAAACCGACACAAGAGAAATATTTCAAAAAATTTTTGAGCTTTCGGACACGGACAACCTTCCGTTTGACGAAATAGCTCAATGTGCGTTGAAGTTGGTACAAAAAATAAAACCACACGACTACAACAAACAGCTGACAAACTTGCCAAGCTTGGCAGAACTCATTAAAAATTATCTCGATGAAAATATATCTCAAAAAATCACGTTGGACGATATATCAAACACACTTAACATAAGCAAATCGCACATCGAAAGACTTTTTGTTGAAAAATACAACACCAGTCCGCTAAAATATTTTTCCGAAAGAAAGATGAACTATGCTCATCATCTTTTGATGGACACAGATTACACCTTGACGGAAATCGCGGATGCCCTTTCTTTTGGAGACGCAAAGTATCTTTCTAAATGTATAAAAAATTACTCGGGCTTGACACCGAGCGAATTGAAAAAACAAAAAGACAAGAAAAAAAAGTAGATAATAAATTACGATTATACGATACTGAATTTTAACACAACAGAAAAACAAAAAAAAGAATCGGTAGCATAAAGTGTTGCAAATATTGCCGACACTAGCAACTTGTATTATTGTGTCAGCTATAATGAAGCCCAATTTTTTTCTTATCGTCAAGCAACTTTAAATTTTGTTTTATGCACTCGTCTTCTTTACCGTCGCGCATCGTCGCTTTTCAAGGTATCGGCGTTCCGGTAAAGCCGAAGAACATTGCATTTTTATATGTCAATTTAATATCTCTCAGCATTGAACCGGCAACATCTCGGTGTGCTTCATCAATAACAAAAAAAGTTTCTTCTTAGCAGTTGTTTCAATTTCGGGTTTTGTAATCAAATCACTACCGTAAATCAATCTACTCTTTTCTTTGAATTGACGTAACAACCAATTGGCTTTTATCGGCAGATTTAAGCTTTGATTTTAACACACCGACATTATCGGTATCCTGAATATCTTCTCCGTCTGAAAATCCTTTATAATTCTCAAAAGTTTGTTTCCAAAGTTCAGATCTGTCCATTAGGAAAATAATTTTATCTACCTTTCCGACTGCAGAAATAAATTGAGCTCACTTAAACGAAGTCAGAGTTTTTCTGCTCCCTGTTGTATGATAGACATATCCGCCTTTTTGGTAGGAGATTTTCCAATCCTATCGTCCTGAAACCCTCGTATAAATTTTATATTGTCGACCAAACCGAAGTCAACGATTTAGCACAAAAATTGTTGCGTAAATAAAAAAATGGTTACGCATCTTTTAACGCATAACCAAATTAGTAAATACTTAATTCAAGTTCAACACTCGGTATATATTTAAATTTTAAGTGACAATTTTTTGCCGTTGACTTCCGCTTTTCACTGTGCTACAAACGTAGACGAAAGGCGAATAAATCGGAGTGTAAACTTTTTATCAAAGGCATAGAAAAAGGCGGTAGAATCAACGTTCTATCGCCTTAAATCGCGACATTGAATTATTTTGTAAAGTTGCCGTGTTCATCTCGCCTTTGAGTAAGATAATGATCTGACCATTTTGGAACGTATTTCTTACTTGGAACAACAATGCCGGCAACACCTTTAATGCAAAAACAAGAAAGCCGCGTGTTCAAACGCGACTTTCGTTGGCGGAGAGAACAGGATTTGAACCTGCGGAGGCTGTTAACCTCGCACGCTTTCCAAGCGTGTGCCTTAAACCGCTCGACCATCTCTCCAAAAATATTTTAGTTGCTTTAGTAATATAGCAAATAAAAAACGAAAAGTCAATTGTTATTACAATTTTTTTTGCGGATTAAAATGTACTATGTAGCTTAATAGCTGTGCGAAGGGGAAACCTTCGCACATTTTTGTTGATTTGTTGCTTTTTAAGTTAGATTTTTTTAACAAAACTTCTACGGCGTTTGTGCTGTATGTGATCGAACGACTTCCAAATGTTGCGAATTGGATAGTTGTCTTCCAAATTGAGGTTTGTTTCGGCATATTCAATGCCCTGCTCTTTCATTTGGTTTGCAATGTTGCTTATTAGTGCAAATGAAATTCCCTTGTTGCGATACTCGTCGATTACCCCTATCAATCCAAGGTCTATTTGCTTGGGATGTTTAATTGTTTTAAGCAACTTTACAAGTGTGGACAATGTCAACTTTCCGCCAGACTTTTGAACGGCTTTGCCAATTGCCGGAAAACATAGACCAAATGCAACAACGCGATCGTCCTTGTCAACAATGACCGAAACAAAACGCATATCAGTAATAAGACGAAAATTGTCTATCATCATTTTGCGCATGTTTGCAGTAAATGGCACAGTGCCGTAAATGTGTTCGTAAGTGTCGTCTACAATCTCAAAGAATTTGTCACCATAAAGCTTTATGAACTCGTTTGTGTTTTTGCAATGAGCAAAATGCAGATTGTAGCGTTCCATCATTTTTGCCGAAAGTTTTTCGATGCGGTTTTGTTCGTCGTTGAGTTTGAACAAACGATGCTCTACCCAGTCGACATCCTTGCCATAACCACAATTTTCAATTAAACGTTGATAGTAATCGTAGTTGTACTGCTCTTCAAATGTGCATAGGTAGTCAAAACCCTCGATAAGCAATCCTTCGCGTTCGAAATCCGAAAAACCAAGCGGTCCGACAACTTCTTCCATCCCCTTTTGTTTTGCCCAATTTTCTACTGCATTAAACAGTCCTGTTGCAACTTCTTGATCGTCGATGCTGTCGAAACGTGTGAAACGAACACGTTTTTGCTCCCATTTTTCGTTTGAAGCATGTTGTAATATTCCGGATATACGTCCAACCATCTCGCCATCTTTGTATGCATTGAAGTAAACGGCTTCGGAGGTGTCGTAGTAGACATAATTTTTTTTGAAAAGTGCCATTTCGTCCGCATAAAGAGGGGGGACAAAATAAGGATTGTTTTTGTACAATTTTAGCGGAAAATCGACAAATTGTTTGCGTTGTTTGCGAGTAGTTACCGGCTTAATTTCTAACATTTTCTTTTCCTTTAGTAATGTTTGATTTTTTACTTTATGTTCAAAATATAATTACACATCGGAGAAAACTTGCCTACAATAAAATTTTAGCATATTGTTTGTTCACTTTATTTTTCAATTAAAACACCATTCGAACAATGTCAACTCAAAAAATTTGTTAAAAATAAAATATTTGCAAGACAATTTTGCTCTTTCGTCAGTAGGATACTACCACAAAATAAACTAAAAGTAAACAAAAGTTAAATGTTGCAATAAAAAATATTGACTTCAAACATCAAAATTGTTAAAATTACTAAGTTGATACGTTATTTGAGTGGCAAGCATACGATATGAAACAGAATTTTTGTCGCTAAAAGTCATGTCGTTTGCCTTTTTAGGTAAAAGTATTAAAATAAAATTGCTTGTTGTTTTGGCAATTAAATGCCATTTAATAAAATTAAAATCATCAAAATGAGGAAATTATGGTAAAAATCGTACTTGATGCATTTGGCGGAGATAAAAGCCCCAATGCCAACCTTGAAGGTGCTGTGAAAGCACTTGACGAAATTAAAGATTTGCAACTTGTAATTGTCGGCGACGAAAAAATTATAAATGATTTTTTTGCACAAAACAAATGCGACATGGCACGAGTAGAAATAGTACACGCGCCGGACGTGATTTCATGCAACGACAAACCGACGGAAGCAATTAAAACAAAAAAAGACAGTTCGATGAGCCGTTCGTTTGATATTTTGCGTACAGGCGACGCACAAGCTTTGGTCAGCCTCGGTTCAACAGGTGCACTTCTTGCAGGAGCTGTGCTTAGAATAGGTCGCATCAAGGGAGTAAAACGCCCGGCGTTTTGTCCTATTTTGCCAACAATGGCAGGTGGACTTGTAGCTATTTGCGATAGCGGTGCAAATGTCGATTGCGATCCGGTGCACTTGCAACAATTTGCACTTATGGGCAGTCTTTATCTCAACAAAGCCTACAGCGTTGAAAATCCCAAAGTAGCTCTTTTAAACATTGGAACGGAAGAAGAAAAAGGCGATGCTCTTAGAAAAGAAACTTATAAACTTCTTACCGAAACAAATGTAAACTTTGTTGGAAACATGGAAGCAAGAGAACTTCTTCATGGTGATGTAGATGTTGTTGTTTGCGACGGATTTTCCGGCAATGTGTTGTTGAAATCAACAGAAGGTGCTTGCCTTGAAATGATGAAAATGTTAAAGAAAACATTTATGAAAAGCTTCCGTTCAAAAATGGGTGCACTACTGCTTAAAAAAGACGTATATGCCATAAAAGATTTGATGGACTACAACAACTACGGCGGAGCGGTGCTTTTGGGAGCGGCAAAAACGATAGTAAAAGGACACGGCAGTAGCAACAGCAGTGCCGTTTACCACTGCATAAAGCAAGCTTACAACATGGAGAAAAACGGACTATGCGAAGCTATTCGTAGTGAAATAGCAAACAGCACAATTTAATTTTGCTTGTTTTTTCTTAATTAAGCAGATTTTTTGAAATTTAAAAAGTTATAAAAACTAAAAAGCGTCTTGTAAACCGACTTTGTTGTCAAAATTTACAAGACGCTTTTTGAATGCTTTTTAATTTGGTAAAACTATTTGTACATTTCCTAACGGGGTTATCTTTTCGTTATCAATGAGCAATCCGCCTTCATGCCACATTTGAAATACGGGGACTTTTAGATCTGCCGTTGCACGTTTGGTACATTCGTTTTGCAAGGGGGTGTTAAGAAAATGAACTTCGAGATCAATGCCTTTAACCATTCCTAAACCTTGCCACAAGCTATAGCTGTCGTAATCTTCGTCCGGTGTGATGTGATAGTTTGACAGTTGCAACATGGCACCAGCGGATGCGCCCATAACCACACCATCAAAATTTTTAACGGCATCGGTTAGTCCTAAAATTTCCATGCGGTTGATAGCTTTTTCCGGCATTCCGCCTGTAAAAAACAGCACGTCGGCTTTGGCTATTTGATCAAGATAGTTAGTTGTGTTGTCAAAGCAGTTTAGCCACTGTAAGTCATCTTCGCAAATACCGAATTCGGCAAAGGGACGAATTATTTTGTCGTATTTTTCGCCGTTTTTACCGTAAATAGACTGCCAACTGTCGCTATCCCATGCTTGAGACTCTCTAAAAGCAAGCGGAATAATGAGTACTTTTTTGTTTGTTAAGTAAGGACGCAAAACATCCTTTGCCCAATCACCGTCAAAGTTGTAGTAATTTAATAAAATGTTTGTCATTAGTACAGTTCCACTCCGTTTTTATCTACATAAGCATAGGCTATTTTGTGTTGACTGATAGGCTCTTTTGTAATTGTAATGGCATTTTGTAACATATTTTTAGCTTCGTCAAGATTTTTGTCGTTGTGGTAAATTTGACATAAGATATCTCCCTTTTTAACTTGAGATCCAAGTTGAACGTGCATGACCACTCCGACCGAAAAATCGATGCTTTCGCCTTTTTTCATGCGACCGCCACCTAAAAGAGTTACCGCCTTGCCTATATCTGAAGCTACCATGTGAGTTACAAAACCATCGCTACTTGCGTAAACGTTGTCAATTTTTCCGAGAGAAAACTTGCTTGGGTTAAAAATATAAGACTCGTCTCCGTGTTGAGCGTGCACCATTTGTGCAAACTTTTTAAGCGCATTTCCGCTGTCTATTGCACTTTGGAAAGCAATTTGTGCCGACTGACTGTCGTACTTGCCTGTAAGTGCCAACAATTTTGTTGCAACTTCTTTAATTTCGTAATACAAGCGGTTTTTCTTGCCGTTTAACACATCTATGATACCGACAATTTCCAATGCATTTCCAACATGATCGGACAACGGTTGTTCCATGTCGGTGATAAGCGCACCTATTTTTTTGCCGGCAAGCGTGCCTATTTTTACCATTTTTGTTGCAAGCTCCAACGCGCTTTGAGGATCCGGCATAAAAGCTCCGCTTCCGTACTTGACGTCGAGCAAAATAGTGTCGGCACCGCTGGCGAGTTTTTTGCTCATGATACTACTACAAATAAGCGGTATTGAGTTGACTGTGTTTGTGACGTCTCGAAGGGCATAAATTTTTTTGTCTGCCGGTGCCAAATTTGCTGTTTGACCTATTACTGCACAACCGACATTTTTTACCACGTCAAAAAATTCTTCTTCCGACAATGCCGTATCAAACCCGGGAATACTTTCCAATTTGTCGATTGTTCCACCGGTAAAACCTAAACCACGTCCACTCATTTTTGCGACATAGACTCCGCAACAAGCAAGTATGGGGGCGAGCGCAAGAGTTGTGCTGTCACCTATTCCGCCTGTAGAATGCTTGTCGACAACAATTCCGTTTAAGCGAGACATATCTACAACATCTCCACTGTTTAGCATGCTGTTTGTAAGATCAAACGTTTCCTTGTCGGTCATTCCGTTTAGCAAAATTGCCATAAGTAGCGCAGACATTTGATAATCGGGAATTGTTCCGTCGGTAAAACCTTTTACAAAAAAATCTATTTCCTCGGTAGTTAATTGTTGTTTGGTCTTTTTCTTTTCGATTATGTCTAAAATTGTCATAAAAACCTCGTGATAGTTTTTTATTTTAGCGGACTATAATTTTAACATAACAATTTACTTTTTGCAATACCCTTTTGAGAATAAGTATATCTTTAAATGGCAGCTTTTTCTTTGCTCGCATTTTTTAGAAATTTTGTTTTTTGCAAAACTTCGCTCTTAAAATATTTATCATTGCAAAAAATCGTTTTGTAGTTACATAAAAAAACGGGGCAAAAATTTGCTCCGTTTTAAGATTGCTACCAATCTTCCTTTATTGAGATTTTGATATCGGTGTAAAAGTCCTTATATTTTTCGGTAAACTTTTTGGCACTTGATCTGTTGTCCTGTTGCTGGGCTTCTTCAATGTCCATGCCGTCATCGTCCATTTGTTCGGACTTGCGCATCAAATCGTACATGGTAGATTTTTTCTCGCTCATTTGTTTTCTCCTTGATTTTCGACATGTTCGCTACCATCTGAAACCGGAATGTCAATTGCGCCGGCAATTACTGCTGATGGTTTCTTTTTGCGAAGCATTTCCGGACTAATTTCGCCAGCCTTGGTAAGTGCTACCTTTGTGAGTACCGGTCCGACAAGCTCGTAAATAAGCACTGCACACATTGTTATTGTAACAATTTTGCTACCGACTTCTTGATATCCGGCTTTTACAAACTCACTCTTACACATTGTTGCCATACCGATTGCTACACCTGCTTGCGGAAACAATGTTATGCCAAGGTACTTGCGAACATTTTTGTCGGCATGTGTTACCGTTGCACCGAGTGCCGCACCAAAGTACTTTCCTGCGCATCTTGCCACCACATACAAGATTAGGCAAACTATCACTTGCCAGCTATTAAACATGCGCAAATTAAGTTCCGCACCGCTTAACACGAAAAA
Source organism: bacterium (assembly GCA_963619835.1). Classification (GTDB taxonomy): domain Bacteria; phylum Bacillota; class Clostridia; order Christensenellales; family CAG-314; genus Fimimonas. Next base: position 28,387 of record CAVEYD010000007.1, read on the forward strand.
TAGCATTAACACTACCGGCGTCCAGTGGTCTGTGTTTTCCATCATTTCACCGGCTTCTCTGCGGACATTGACAAATGTTGCACCTGCCATCATGCACACAAGTAAATCTGAAAGAGCAAACGGCAAGTAGTTGTTGTCTTCTAACCAACTAAATAATTGACAAACGCCAAGCGACAAAAAGACGCATGCTACGGTTGCAATAACACGATTGTCCTTGGACTTGAAAAACCGAGGGACAACACATAGTAACATTCCTATTGCAAAACCGACGATAAAAGAACAAATAATTTCTACAAGGGGATACACAAGCACATTTAAAACAGTTACTTGACTTCCGCTTGCAAGGGACAATGCAATGCTGTTTGAGATAGCAAACACTATAAGACCTACAGCGTCATCAAGTGCAACAACAGGTAATAGCGTGCCTGTAACTATTCCCTTTGCCTTGTACTGGCGTACAACCATAAGCGTTGCTGCCGGCGCCGTTGCAGTTGCTATTGCGCCCAAAATGATGGCTTCGTAAACGGGCATGTTTGTGAAAAAAGAAGTTGCCACAAGCACTAAGTCTACACAAAGCGTTGCGGTTAGCGCTTGAAAGAAAGTTATTGTAATTGCACTTTTGCCAATTTCCTTTATGTGTGAAAACTTAAATTCGACACCTATTGAAAAACCAATAAACCCTAATGCTACGGTGCTGATAATGTCGAACAAATCCATCATGTAGACATTTTTTCCGTCAAGAGAAATGTACAACGGAGCTCCTTGGATAAGAGAATCTTCCCCGGGAATAAGACCAAGTGCATACGGGCCTATTAACAAACCGACAAGCAAATACCCTGTAACGTTGGGCAAACCGATTATTTTCATTAGTCTGGTTGACAACAGTCCCAAAATTAGGGCTATTGCTATTGCCAACAAACTGTTTATCATATTGCATTAACCTCTATGTTTTATTTTGTGTTTTAATCAAAAAACGGAGAATTGCTCTCCGTCCTTTTAGCAAGGCTAATTGTAGTACTATGTCAAAATAATGTCAAATATTTTTATAAAAATTAGTTTGTTTTTGCAAGACTTAGATTTTTTATTGCAAGAACAACCTGACTTTGTAATTCTTGCAAACTTCCGTCGTTTGTGATTGTTAGTGTTGGATTTTTCGGCAAGTGTTGACTATTGATAATATTCTTGACATTTTGCTCGGACGTTCCGTCTCGACAAACTACCCTACTTATGCGGGTTTCTTCACTTGCTGCGACAAGCCAAACTTCATCAAAAGCAAAATCAAAAAGATCAAAAACCGAAATTTCTACAAAAATATCTTCTTTTGTGTCCGAAACTTGTTCTTGCAAACGAGTTTTTACGGCATCTGCAAAAATTTTGTTGTAATTTGAAAGCAAATTTGCATCTTTAAAAACAACACTTCTAACATACTTGCGATTTAATTTGTCGCCATCGACGGCTTGTTCGCCAAGCAAAAATTTTATGTTTTTTAAAATTTCTTTGTCGTCGGCAACTTGCTTGGCAATTTGGTCACAATCGATAGTTTTGTAACCTAAATCTTTTACAAATTGAGTTACACTACTTTTTCCACTACCTATTCCACCGGTTATCGCAACTATTTTACGCATCGTACAATGTTACTCCTTCTTCGGTTTCGGCTATGAGCGGACAAGCTAAGTTAACCGCCTGTTCCATTTGTTCTTTTACGATTTTTTTGACTTGTTCGGCTTCGTCCAAATAACAATCGACAATAAGTTCGTCGTGAATTTGTAAAACAATTTTGCTCTTTAGCCCTGCACTGCGAATTGCTTCGTCAACTTTAAGCATAGCTATTTTCATAATATCGGCCGCACTTCCTTGCAAGGGCATGTTCATTGCGGCACGTTCGCCAAAATTACGCAAATTTGCGTTTGACGAATTTACTTCCGGAATTTGACGTCTACGTCCCGAAAGCGTACAAACGTAGCCGTTTTTCTTGGCAAAAACAACGTTGCCATCCAAATAACTTTTGATTTTTGGAAAGCGAGAGAAATACAACTCGATGTATTCTTTTGCCTTTTGCATGCTTATGTTTGTGTTTTGACTTAAACCAAAATTGCTAATACCGTAAATGATTCCAAAGTTGACGGCTTTTGCCATGCGACGCATTTCGTGATTGATCATTTCTTGCGGAATTGCAAGCAGTTCGGATGCCACTTTTGTGTGTATGTCTTCTCCGCGTTTAAAACTGTTAAGCAAGTTTTCGTCTTCGGAAAATGCCGCCAAAAGTCTTAGCTCTATTTGCGAGTAGTCGGCACCGACAAAAGTTCCGTACTTGGAAACGAACAAACGACGAATTTCTTTACCGAGTTCGTCTCGGATAGGAATGTTTTGTAAATTGGGATCACTACTGCTTAATCTTCCCGTTGAAGTCAAAGACTGGTTAAAAGTTGTGTGAACAAGTCCTCCGCGTAAGAGCGGTTTTAATCCGTCAACGTAAGTACCGGAAAGTTTGGCAATTTTGCGATATTCTAACACTTTTTCGACAATGGGATGTTTGTCCTTTATGTACTCTAATGTGTCACTATCGGTTGTGTAGTACCCGCTATGAGTCTTTTTGCCGTGGGGCAAACCTAAGTTTTCAAACAATATTTTTGCAAGTTGCATCGGGCTGTTGATGTTAAACTCTTCGCCTGCTAAATTCCATATTTCTTTAGTAAGTGCTTGCGTTTGCTCGCGCATGTCGTTTGACATTGCGTTGAGTAAGTCGATATCCACTTTCAATCCTTCGTTTTCCATACGAAACAACAAATCCGAAAGTGGCAATTCTACGTCGTAATAAAGCGATGTTAAACCTAGATTTTTAAGTTGATCGTTAAGTAGTTGAGCAAGAGCGTAAATGCCTGCACCGAATTGATTGTAACCATACGCCTGACAAAGTGATTCGACATCTTTGTAAGCACGATACTCGACCAAATACTGCATAAGACAAACGTCGTATTTAACGTTAGTCAAATCTGCACCGACATTGTTTTGTAAAAAATGCCGCAACGTTTTTCCATCGTACACTGCCTTTGGCGTGTTTGATATTAAAACAGGAAGCAACGTGCTGTAAACATTTTGTGTATTTAGTTCGTCCAAAAAGCTGTCGGACAGCAAAACGGAATACTGCTTTGTTTTGCTGCTTGATAACAAAACTGTGTTACCATCGGTATAAAAAGCAAAATACTCACTTTTGTTTAATTCGTCCGCCACTTTTTGAAGCGATAACAAATCTTCAATAACTACATTTTCAACTTGAACGTCTACTTTTTGTTGCTTTACTTCTTCAGTAAAATTTAAACGAGGAATAAGAGACTTGAACGACAAACTTTCCATAACATTCATAACATTGCTATCGGCAACGGGCAAATTGCTACTGTCTATGTCAAAATCGATATCCGCATTTGTAACTATGGTTGCAAGTTTACGGCTAATAAATGCAAGTTCCTTGTCACGAACAAGTTTTTCCTTCAACGCACCCTTTTCTTGGTCAATGTGCTCGTAAAGATTATCAATGTTGCCATACTTTGCCAGAAGCGACATTGCAGTAACTTCGCCCACGCCTTTTACTCCGGGAATGTTGTCCGATGTATCTCCTCGAAGTGCCTTGTACTCAATTACCTGTTCCGCAGTCATGTGATAAACTTCGGCAAGCGTTTGCGGTGTTACGCTTTCAACTTCCGTTACACCGCGTTTTGTAAGCAGCACTGTTACGTCGTCCTTTACTAACTGCAACATATCTCTGTCACCTGACACGATAAGCGTACTTCCTTTGCCGTGATTGGCTTTGGAAATTGTGCCTATGATATCATCGGCTTCAATGCCGGGTTTTTCGACAACGGAAACTTGCATTGCGTAAAGAAGATCGTGCAAAATTGGCATTTGTGCGGCAAGATCGTCCGGCATGCCTTTGCGCGTTGCCTTGTATTCGGCATAAATGTCTTTACGAAAGTTGTGTCCGTGCTTGTCAAATGCAACAATTAGTTTGTCGGGCTTTTGATCGGCAAGTACTTTTAGCAAGATATTTACAAATCCGTACACGGCATTTACATTGCGACCGCTTTTGTCGTTTAGCGGAGGCAAAGCGAAATAGGCTCTGTTTAAAATACTGTTTCCGTCAATGAGTAAAAGTTTCATTTTGTTTTTCCTTTTAAAATTACTTTTTGGCGTTTTGCAAAATCGGTTTCAAAAATTGTCCCGTGTAGCTTTGAGAAACTTGTGCTATCTGCTCGGGTGTACCGGTTGCAACTACCGTTCCGCCACAATCTCCACCTTCCGGCCCTAAATCGATAATGTTGTCGGCAACCTTTATTACGTCAAGATTATGTTCTATTACCACAACTGTATTTCCTGCCGAAACAAGACGTTGCAAAATAACAATAAGTTTTGAAACGTCGTGCGTGTGCAACCCTGTTGTAGGCTCATCTAAAATGTAAAGTGTCTTTCCCGTGCTACGCTTTGACAGTTCGGTAGCAAGCTTTACGCGTTGAGCTTCGCCTCCGGACAAGGTGGTTGCCGATTGACCTAACTTTATGTACCCGAGTCCTACGTCGTACAACGTTTGCATTTTGTTTTTGATTGAAGAAATGTTTTCAAAATATGTTAATGCTTCTTCTACAGTCATGTCGAGAACGTCGGCAATAGACTTTCCTTTATACTTTACGGCAAGTGTTTCTCGATTGTATCTTGCTCCGTGACATACTTCGCAAGGAACATAAACGTCCGGCAAAAAGTTCATGGCAATTTTTAGTATTCCGTCACCGTCACAATGTTCGCATCGTCCGCCTTTTACGTTGAAACTGAATCTTCCGCTTGTGTAACCGCGTTGTTTGGCATCTGTCGTGGAAGCAAACAAATCTCTTATCATTGTGAACACTCCGGTGTAAGTTGCCGGATTGCTACGAGGTGTACGCCCTATTGCGCTTTGGTCAATAGCAATTACTTTGTCCAAAAACTCTACACCTTGTATTTCGTCGCACATTACTTCTTGCGGTTTTGCCTTGTTAAGTTTTTCCGACAAATAAGGCAACAAAACTTCATTTATAAGGCTACTTTTACCACTTCCCGAAACGCCCGTTACTACCGTGAATGTACCGAGCGGAAACGAAACGTCAATGTGCTTTAGATTGTTTTTGCACGCGCCCTTAATACTTAAGTAGTGTCCGTTACCTTGTCTGCGTTGACTTGGAACGGGAATAAACAACTCACCTGTAAGATACTTTCCTGTGATAGATTCCTTACAATTTTTTACGTCTTCAACACAGCCGGCACAAACAATCTGTCCGCCGTGAACACCTGCTCCCGGCCCTACGTCAACAACAAAATCGGCTGCTCGAATAGTCTCTTCGTCATGTTCGACAACTATAAGTGTGTTTCCAACATCCCTAAGCTTGGTTAGTGTAGCAATTAACTTGGCATTGTCTCTTTGATGAAGTCCTATGCTTGGTTCGTCCAAAATGTACAAAACACCTGTTAGACCACTGCCTATTTGAGTTGCAAGACGTATGCGTTGTGCTTCTCCGCCGGACAAACTGCCTGCTGAACGGTTTAACGTGAGATAGCCCAAACCGACATCAACTAAGAATTTTAAACGTGCTTTAATTTCCTTTAATACCATTTCGGCAATTTTGGCACGAGTAGAATCTAACTGCAAGCTATCGAAAAATTCCAACAACTTAACGACTGACAATTCGCCAATTTCCCAAATGTTTAGTCCTCCGACTTTTACCGACAAAATTTCGTCCTTAAGACGTTTGCCGTGACATTTGGAACAAGGTTTGTCTACCATGTATTTTTCGTATTCCGTCCGTGTCCAATCGCTTTTACACTCGGCATGTCTACGAGTCATCATGGGAATAATTCCTTCCCAAGTTGTGTTGAAACTGCGTCCGTCGTCAAGATAGCACACTAAGCTTTCGCCACCATTGCCGTACATGATTGTATTATAAACATCTTTAGGTAAATCTCTTACCGGAACACTGCACGAAAAATGATACTTTTCAGCAAGTGCTTCAAACATCATACGCATCCATGTTGCCGCCCCCATGTTGAAGCCAAGAAGTCTTACTGCTCCACCGTAAAGCGACTTTGAGTCGTCGGGTAAAATTAAATGCTCGTCAAACTCTTGCTTGAACCCTAATCCCAAACACTCGGGACAAGCTCCAAACGGACTGTTGAACGAAAATGCACGAGGCTCCATTTCTTCGAGAGCAAATCCGCAATTGGGACAAGCAAACTTATCGGAAAAGGTTGTTTCGTTGCCATCTGCCCAAACGGTTACAAGGCCTTCGGCAAGCTTTAGTGCCGTTTCGACGCTGTCCGACAAGCGAGTATTCATTTCTTCTTTAACAACCAATCTGTCGATAATTACACCGATAGTGTGTTTTACGTTTTTTTCTAACTTTATTTCTTCGTCAAGAGTGTACTGATTGCCGTCTACTATTACACGTGCAAATCCCTGCCTCTTTAATTGGTCGAAAAGTTTGGAATATTCACCTTTGCGTCCCCTTACGACCGGAGCTATGATTTGCAATTTTGTGCCGACTTTGTTTTGACAAATTTTGTCGCAAATTTGGTCAACACCTGTCTTTTGAATTTCCGTTCCGCAATGCGGACAATACGGAACTCCGACACGACTGTACAACAAGCGCAAATAGTCGTAAATTTCCGTAACCGTACCGACTGTTGAACGCGGGTTTGAGCTTGTTGTTTTTTGATCGATAGATATTGCAGGCGACAATCCTTCTATGCTTTCGACATCGGGTTTTTCCATCATACCCAAAAACTGTCTGGCATAGCTTGACAAACTTTCCATGTACCTGCGTTGACCTTCGGCAAAAATAGTGTCAAAAGCAAGCGAAGACTTTCCGCTACCCGACAAACCTGTAAAAACTACAAGCTTGTCTCGAGGAATTGTTACATTTACGCTTTTTAAATTGTTCTCTTTTGCATTTTTAACAATGATTTCTTTCATAAATCGATACTAAAAAAATTATTTTTTCTTTTTGCAAAGACGGTCAAGTTGCTTGTTGAGTTTGCCGAGTTCTTCTCTTAAAACAATGGCTTTTTCAAAATCAAGCTGGTTTGCCGCCAATTTCATACGAGAAGTTACACTTTCTATCTGTTTGGTGAGTTGCTCAATATTCATAGGAGCATCTCCCTTTTTGGTGATTTCCAAAGTGTTTTCTACTTCGTGAGTGATTGTTTGCGGAATAATGTTGTGTTTTACGTTGTAGTCGTTTTGAATTTCTCTACGTCTGTTTGTTTCGTCAATGGCACGCTTCATGCTATCTGTGATGACATCGGCATACATAATTACTCTGCCTTGGCTGTTGCGTGCCGCACGTCCGATTGTTTGAATAAGAGCCGTGTCGCTTCGTAAAAAACCTTCCTTGTCGGCATCTAAAATTGCAACAAGTTGTACTTGGGGCATGTCGAGACCTTCTCTTAACAGATTTATACCGACAAGCACGTCAAACTCGCCTTTTTTTAATCCGCTGACAATTTCTACACGTTCCAAAGTGTCTATTTCGGAATGCATGTACCTAACACGAATATCCTGCTTGGCTAAAAAATCTGTAAGACTTTCTGCCATACGCTTTGTAAGTGTTGTAACAAGCACACGACCACCGTTCTTTGTTACTTGGTTAATTTCACCCATCAAGTCGTCTATCTGTCCGTCTATTTTACGCACTTCCACCTTGGGATCGAGTAGCCCAGTAGGTCTAATTAACTGCTCGACAATATTGTCGGCACGAGTAAGTTCGTAGTCTGCCGGTGTTGCCGAGACACAAATAAGTTGCCCTATGCGACTATCAAATTCGTCAAATGTTAGCGGTCTGTTGTCGTAGGCACTTTGCATGCGAAAGCCAAAACCGACAAGATTGTTTTTGCGAGCACGATCGCCGTTGTACATAGCACGTATTTGCGGAATCGTCATGTGGCTTTCATCAATAAATGTGATAAAATCCGACGGAAAATAATCTATTAGCGTGTAGGGAGGTTGACCGGAAACTCTGCCATCAAAGTAACGACTGTAATTTTCGATACCGCTACAATAACCTACTTCCTGCATCATTTCCATATCGTACGAAACACGTTGTTTTAAGCGTTGCCCTTCGATAAGCTTGTTTTGATCCAAAAATGCTTGCGACTCAAGTTCCATGTCGTCCCTTATATTTTTGAGTGCAGATTGCATTGTTACACCTTCGACAACATAGTGACTTGCCGGAAAAACAATTGTGTGCAACAATTTGGCAACGACATTGCCTGTTACAACATCCACTTCCGACAATTCTTCCACTTCGTCGCCCCAAAAAGAAACGCGTATCGCATGATCGGAATAAGATGCCGGATAAATTTCCAAAACGTCTCCTCGCACACGAAAAGTTCCGCGGTGAAAATCCATATCGTTGCGCTGATATTGGATTTCAATGAGCTTTTTTATTACGTCTTCACGAGAAACAACGTCCCCCGGGCGCAACGATAAACTCATTTTATAATACTCGCCGGGCGCGCCTAATCCGTAAATACAAGACACACTTGCAACAACAATAGTATCGTGCCTTTCAAAAAGAGAACAAGTTGCGGAATGGCGAAGCTTGTCGATTTCGTCGTTTATGTCTATTTCCTTTTCAATGTACAAATCGCGTGAAGGAATGTAACTTTCCGGCATGTAGTAGTCGTAATACGAAACAAAAAACTCAACACGATTTTCAGGGAAAAACTCTCTAAACTCGTTGCACAATTGGGCGGCAAGTGTTTTGTTGTGACATATTACAAGAGCAGGACGATTTACATTGGCTATTACGTTTGCCATGGTAAATGTTTTTCCGCTTCCCGTTACTCCGCGAAGAACTTGGGTTGCAAGTCCGTCGTTTATTCCTTGCGTAAGTTGCTCTATTGCTTGCGGTTGATCACCACAAGGTTTGTATTTTGAGTGTAAAATAAATTGCATTTTTATTGTTGATTTAGCGAGTAAATTTCGTACAAACCTTTTAGCGACAATTCACGATCGATATGATCGAACATAGGCTCAACATCGTTTACTATGCGAGACAATCCGCCGGTTGCAATGATTTTTGCGTTTGTTAGTCCTGTTTCCTTCTTTATGCGATCTATCATATAGTGAACTTGCCCGACTACTCCGTAAATTACACCACTTTGGATAGCTTTTCCCGTTGACTGTCCGACAACACGTTTGGGCGTTTCCAGTTCGACATTGGGCAACTTTGCCGTACAGCGAGCAAGACTTTCGACAGTGGATTTGAGACCTAACGTTATTGCACCGCCAATAAATTCCTTGCGTTCGTTTACTACGTTAAAAGTAGTTGCCGTACCAAAATCCACAAGAATAAACGGCGCTCCGTACTGCTTTTCGGCCGCCACGCATGTGATGATACGGTCACTGCCAAGTTCACGCGGAAAATCGTAGCGAATGGCTATTCCTGTCTTGACTCCGACGCCGACAATTAGCGGTTTTACTCCGAAAACGTAGTTTATTACGTTGGTAAATGTGTAGTCAAGTTGCGGAATAACCGACGAAACGATTGCTCCGGTAATTGACTTTTCATCAATTTTTGCATGCGACATAAGTTGCAATAGCAACGCTACGTATTCGTCCGATGTGCGATTGACTGCCGTACTCATTTTGAATGAATGTGCAAGATTTCCTTTGCTGTCGAACAGTCCGATTTTTATGTTTGTGTTTCCTATATCTACGGTGAATATCATGTTTAACTCCGTTTTGTTTTATTTTTTACTTGTCTTTTTGTTGGTTGATTGTTGAATCAAAAACTTCGCTGTTTGCATCGGCTTTGAGAGAATTTGTAGTGTCTGTACAAGCATTACTTATAACATCAACCCGTTTAAGGTTGTTGCCGTCCACGCCTAAAGAGAGTCCCTTGCGAACACCCAAAACAATTGGTGCAACACACACAATGCTTATTAGATATTCCGGAATAATGTTTGTAAACAAGAGTGCATAAATCATTACAAACACACCTTTGTTTTGCGTTGCTTGATTGACACCGTTTAAGCAAGTGTAAATGTAACGAGAAAGTTCGAGAGAAGAAACAAACGCCAAAGTGTTTACGGCGAGACCAACAAAAGAAGCAACTGCCATGGACAAAATCTGTCGAGACTTGGCATTTGTTGACTTTCTTGTTAGAAAAAGCATTAACCTATATGTAGCAAAAGCTAAAGCGGACATTGCAACACGTGGCGGAATTGTTACTAAAAGCCAATACTGTGGTGGGAAAGCTTGCCCCAAAACTGCCGACGGCATAATAAATTCCTTTATGAAACTTGCCAATCCGAAAAACAAACCGGAAATTACACCGTTTTTCCAAGAATTTTCTAAAAAACAAAAAGATAAAGTTACCAACAAAACGCAAACCGCCATAGAAAAGCCTATGGGAATAATGCTGATTACTTTATCTACCATCATCGCAACAAAAACGACAGCAAACATTATTGCATATTTTGCTAACGTCTTAGCCTTATTGTTTACCATAAAAACCTCAATTTCGTCCTAAACAGGTACGAATATCTTTTCTCGGTAAAAGATATAAAAAGAATAGTATCGTTTGCATAGCAATACGACCTAAAAAGTATTATACCATATATTTTTTAAAAATACAATTAAATGTAAAAATCATTGATGCTTTAAAAAATTGTGGCGAATAAGACTTTTTACAATAAAAAAATGCTTCAAAACTTTGTTATTTTGAAGCATCTTTGACTCTTTAATTTTTTTTAACGTTTTTACTACTGCTCGCTTTCGTCCTGATTGCAAGCATCTTTGTGAGCGACAAGAACTTTTTCGATACGATCGAGAACGGCATCTTTGCCGGTCTTTTCGGTTGAAGAAACGGCTATTAAATTACCTTCGCCCACTTTTAGAAAATTGGCAATAGAACGCAACCTGTTTTTAACCTGACTCTTAGAAATTTTGTCTGCCTTTGTGGCGACTATTGTGTAAGGAACATTGTTTTTGAACAAGTAGTTGTACATTATTACATCGTCCGCTGTGGGATCGTGCCGAATATCTACCAAAAAGAATACATGCTTTAGCATTTTTTCATTGGCAAGATACTTTTCAAGCAAGTCAGACCACTTGAGTTTTTCAGCATCGGACACTTTTGCAAAACCATAACCGGGCAAATCGGCAAGCAAAAACTCGTCGTCGGTGTTTTGATTGACTATAAAGTAGTTGATTAAACGTGTGCGTCCGGGAAGCTTAGACGTGCGGGCAAGCTTTCCGTCGTTTGTAAGATAGTTGATAAAGCTACTCTTTCCGACATTAGATTTGCCTGCAACTGCTATTTGAGGAAGATCGGACACAAGGCATTGCCCGTATTGTGAAGCACCCTTTACATATGCCGCTTTTTTTATAACCATAATTTTTACCTTTTGTGGTACAATTTAGTAAGTTGTCGCAAAAAAACAATAACGTTACTAAATATTTACTACTTTTCGTTTTTTACAAGAGCGTTGTCGAATACTTGTTCGATTGTTTCGACAGGCACAAATTGTATTTTTTCACGTACCTCTTTGGGGATTTCTTCAAGATCGGTTACGTTGCCTTGCGGAATAATTACCTTGCCGATACCAATGCGATAAGCGGCAAGTGCTTTTTCACGCAATCCGCCTATAGGCAAAACCTTGCCACGAAGTGTGATTTCACCGGTCATTGCAACTTTTCCGGAAACGGGAATTCCTGTAAACGCGGACATAACAACCGTTGCCATGGTTACACCGGCACTCGGTCCGTCTTTGGGAACAGCGCCTTCCGGAACGTGAATGTGAATATCGGTGTTTTCAAAACGAGATTTGTCTATTCCGTAACTGTCGGCAAGGCTTTTTACAACGGAAATTGCCGTTCGAGCAGACTCCTTCATGACGTCACCCAATTTTCCCGTCAAAAGCACTTCTCCTTTGCCCTTAAACAATGTGGCATCGACGTTAAGCGTTACGCCGCCAACTCTTGTCCAAGCCAAACCTCTTGCGGAACCGACTGTGTCCGGGATGATACCTTCTTCGTCTTTGCGCTTTTCTACGCCTAAAAATTCATGTAAATTTTCCGAATTTACAACGACTTTGACATTTGGATCGTTGACGAGTTTTAACGCTACTTTACGACATATTGCCGCAATTTCCCTTTCTAAACTTCTTACACCGCTTTCGCTTGTGTATCTTTCGATAATTTTTAAGTACGTTTCGTCGGAAATTTCAACGGCATCTTGGGGTATACCATGCAACGCAAGATTCTTTTTAAGCAAGAACTTGTTGGCAATTTCTACTTTTTCCAATTCGGTGTAGCCGGAAAGTTCGATTACTTCCATTCTGTCCAAAAGCGGTTCCGGAATATCGTCTGTAGCATTTGCAGTACAAACAAACAACACCTTTGATAAATCGTAAGGAACTTCGAGATAATGATCGGTAAAGCTAAAATTTTGCTCCGGATCCAACACTTCAAGCATGGCGCTTGCGGGATCTCCTCGGTTGTCCTTGCCCATTTTGTCAATTTCGTCCAACAAAAGTACAGGATTGATGCAACCGGCTTGTTTCATCATGTAGATGATTTTTCCCGGAATAGCACCTACGTATGTACGTCTGTGTCCGCGAATTTCCGCCTCGTCCCTTACTCCGCCAAGACTTACACGTAAGTACTTGCGGCCTAAAGCCCTTGCTATGCTTCGAACAATTGATGTTTTTCCGACTCCCGGAGGACCGACAAAGCACAAAATGGGGCCGTTTAGCTTTCCTGTAAGTTGCATTACTGCAAGGTATTCGACAATACGATCTTTTATTTTGTCCAAGCCATAATGATCTTCGTCTAAAATTTGGCGAGCTTTGGTTAAATCTTTGTTGTCGACTGTTTCGTTTTTCCAAGGAACATCACAAAGCCAATCGAGATAATTGCGAATTACTGCGGCATCAGGAGAAGTCGGCGCCATTTTTGACAAACGATTTAACTCTTTTGTAGCCTTGTTGGCAACTTCTTCCGGCATACCACCATTTTTGATTTTGTTTAAGTACTCGTCTTTTTCGTTTACGTCGTCACCGAGCTCGGCTGATATTGCCTTCATTTGCTCACGAAGATAGTACTCCTTTTGTCCGTCTTGAACTTGCTGTTTTACTCTGTCCGCAATACGTTTTTCGGCTGAGATAAAGTCCATTTCCGAGACAATGTAGGCGCAAATTTTTTCCAAACGAACTTTTACGTCGGTCTCTTCCAAAATATCTTGGCGAGAAGACAAGCGCGAGATAAGTTCATTGGCGACTATGTTGGTAAACGCAAGATAATCGACATCGCTACCGGTAAACTTTTTTAAGTCCATTTTGGATGCCGTTGTACTGATGGTAGCTAACTTTTCGATGTAAGACAGCGTGTTTTCGTACAGCGCTTTTGTTTCACCGTCGTTTTGCACGACAAAATCGAGGGTTTCTACATCGGCGAAAATTACGTTTTCCGAAGGAGAAAAACGTGTTATGTGAGCAGCTTCCGTTGTGCGAACAAGCATGGTTAAACTGTTGTTTTTTGCACTTTGAATAGACACAATTTCCGCAATAACCCCAACAGTGTAGACGTCGGCAGCTGATTTGCAATCGTCCTTTGTTGGATCGAGTTGGCTAACCATGAAAAACTTGCCACCGTTTTCCATGGCAAATTTTACGGCATTTATGCTAAATGTACGAGCGACCTCTACTTTTGCACGAATATTCGGAAAGAAAAAGTTTCCGCGCATTGCAAGCACGGGCAAATTGTTGTAAACTGTCAAATTACACCTCATTTGAACTTAGTAGTAGCTTTTGAAAAGCTGCTTTTTTTATAAAAAACGTTTGTTTCTAACTTTGAAACATCCTTTTTTATGTTTATTTTTAAATTATTATATATTGTTTTAACTTTTTTTGCAACAAAAACTTGCGGTGCTGTTTAACTTGAGCTAAAAGTACAATACTGTGTTATACAAAAAAATCAAACCTTTCCTGTGCCATACACAATTTAAGCATGCAATTGACTTCATAAACGTCATCGCAAAAAATACTTGATTTTTTTAAATTTTTATGCTAAATTGATGCAGAAAATTAAACAAAGTAGACACGATACAAGAATGCGGCAATGCAATCTGATACGAAACAGATTAAGCCCATTGTATCGTTTTTTTTGCACATACGATGGGTATGTGCTTTTTTTTATAAAACGGAGGTCTTTTAGATGGAACAAAAACAAAACACATTTCTTGAAACAGAAAAACTTACAAAACTAATGCGAAAATATTCAATCCCTTGCGTGATCTCGCTGATAGTTGGCGCATTGTACAATATTGTTGACCAAATATTTATTGCCAACGCTGATTATCTTGGTTCTTATGGAAATGCGGCAAATACTGTCGTTTTTCCTATAACGGTATTAGCTCTCGCCATTGCTGTAATGATTGGTGACGGTTGTTGCGCATTTGTAAGCATCGCATTGGGGGGAAATAAAAAAGAGGATGCGCACCGTAGCGTTGGCAATTCTGTCATTCTCTGTGTTATCAGCAGCCTCGTACTGACGATTGTTTATTTGGCTTTAATGGAGCCGATTTTAACATTGTTCGGTGGTAAAGTAAATGCAGAAACTTATGAATTTTCGAAAGAATATTTCTTTTGGATTACATTGGGAATGCCCTTTTACATTTTTGGTCAAGCAATGAACCCTATTATTCGAAGCGACGGAAATCCAAGATTTGCAATGATTACGATATTGAGCGGAGCTATTGCAAACATTATTCTCGATCCTGTTTTTATTTACGTTTTTAAATGGGGCATGATGGGCGCAGCAATTGCAACTGTTATTGGACAGGTAATTACAGCGGCACTTTCTGTTTGGTACCTATGCCACATGAAAGCAATTAAACTTGAAAAAAGTTCTTTTAAACTCAAGGGAAAACTTATTTTAAAATTTCTCTCTTTGGGATTGACGAGCTTTTTAGCACAAGTATCACTTGTGATTTCTATGGCTGCTGTACAAAACACTTGTACTAAATATGGCGCACTTGATCCAATTTTCGGGCAAGTGGAATATGCTCAAATTCCTCTTGCTGTGCTTGGCATTGTAATGAAATTTTTCCAAATCGCGATTTCTGTATCCATCGGCCTGGCTGCAGGGTGCATTCCCGTGGTTGGCTACAATATTGGAGCAAATCGAAAAGATCGTGCAAAAAAACTCTTTTCCTATCTACTGATTGCAGAAGCGATTGTAGGTGGAATCGCAACAATTATTGTAGAATGCTTCCCTCTACAAATTGCTAATTTGTTTGGCGCAGCAAACGAAAGCACATATTATTCGGACTTTGCAGTGAAGTGCTTCCGCATTTATCTTTGCATGATTACATTGGCAACAGTAAACAAAGGAACTTTTATCTACTTGCAAGCTTTAGGAAAAGCAACTGCATCCACAATAGTTTCCCTAACTCGTGAAATTATTTTTGGCGTATTTTTGCCAATTCTCATGCCACTTTTTATGGGTCTGGACGGACTTCTGTGGTCATTCCCTGTAGCGGATATTTTAACCTTTATAATTGCCCTTTTCTTTATTTTAAGAACATACAAAGAACTTGGCGACAACAAACAAAATCAACCAACAGAAACAAATTAAAAATACATCGATATCATCATTTGTACATAATTATGGTCAAAAAGTCGTCATGAATATTGTAAAATAATTTGTATGTTCATGCGTTTTTTACAGGGATATATTTTTTATAAGAGTTGTACAAAAAAAATATTTAAAAAAGGTGTAAGGTCGATACAATCGCGCTTACACCTTTTTATTTAACTAAATTGTTGACAAAAATAATTAAAAATAAATTTTCAACCCAAAAGTATTTTTATATCAACTTTCTAAATACGGCAGCGTTTGGCCGTCAAGACGATTTTTTTAAACCACTTACTTTACTTCGTTGAAGTGTAATTTTGTACTGATAAAGTCGGCACCTAAATGTTTAGCAACACAAAAACCAACATTCATAAGGGTGTCGCCATGATACATTTCGCCCGTTTCCTTGCAAACGTACACTTTGTTGGCATCCAATCCCTGTAATTTTACAAATTTTACGCCCTCTATTTTGGCGCGAATAAGTACATAGGTCAAAATTACCTTAGATTTGTTTGCAGAGACAAACTCCCATGCACATTCTTTTCCATCCAACGGGGAAATCAAACGATAGAAATCTCCGTTGTGTGTTGTGTCGTAATCGAGACGATACTCTTGACATTGAAGTTTTACAATTTCTTTTTCTTCGTCGGAAAGTGTACGTAAGTCGAGTTCGTAACCAAATGTACCCATCGCAGCAACATTTCCACGAGTTTGAAGTGGCGTTGTGCGATGCACTTGATGATTTGGTACTGCCGAAACATGCGCTCCCATTGATGAAGGCGGATAGCAAAACGAAGTTCCGTACTGTATTGCAAGTCGTTCGATTGCGTCGCTGTTGTCACTCGTCCAAATTTGCGGTGCATAATAGAGCCAACCCGCATCAAAACGTCCACCGCCGCCCGAACAACCTTCTAAAAGCAAATCCGGATAGGCGTTGTGCAATCTTTCGAGAAGAGCATAAAGCCCTAAATAATATCTGTGTGCGACTTCTCCCTGATGCTCGCTGTCAGAAAGAGCACTACCTACTTCACCGAAGTTGCGGTTAAAGTCCCATTTGACGTAGTCTATTCCGCCTTGTGAAAGAACATTTTTGAAACAATTAAACAGATAGTCTTGCACGTCTTGTCTGGACATATCCAGTACATATTGATTGCGTCCGACGGAAATGCTTCTGTCCGCAATTTGCAACGTCCAATCCGGATGAACACGATACAAGTCGCTGTCGCGAGAAATCATTTCGGGCTCGAACCATATACCGAATTTCATTCCTAATTTGTGAATACGACTGACAAGCTTTTCTAAGCCACCATGAAGTTTGTTTTCATTTACAAACCAATCTCCGAGTCCACAAGAGTCGTCGTTTCTCTTTCCAAACCATCCATCGTCAAGTACAAGCATTTCAACTCCCAGTTTGGACGCTTCCTTGGCAATTTCGTAAATTTTTTCTTCGTCAAAATTAAAATATGTCGCTTCCCAGTTGTTTATAAGAATGGGACGACGTTCGTTTTTCCACTTGCCACGAACTAAATTGTTTGCATACAACTTGTGGTAAGTGCGACTCATTTCGCCGATTCCGTTAGAAGAATATACACAAATTGCTTCCGGTGTTTCAAAAGATTGTCCCTTGTTTAAAATCCAACGGAAGCCCTTGGGATTGATTCCAATCAAAACACGTCCGTTGCAATCTTGGTCCATCTCTGCCGAAGCAACAAAGTTGCCGGAATAAACTAAACTAAAACCATACGCATTGCCTGACGTTTCGGTCGCATCGTGTTCGCATAATGCCAAAAACGGATTGTGAGCATGAGATGACGTACCCCTTGCGCTACTTATAGATTGTGTGCCGTGAATAATGGGAATTCGCTCAACTGTACGTTCTTTTGCCCAATCGCCCCACAAATGAATTACATCATAGTTTTCTGCGTCAAGAAAGTCAACAGCTGCGCTTAGTGCTTGTTGCAATTCTAAGACACCGTTGCCAACATTTTTAATAACCGCTCTACGAGCAATTGCCGAATAGTTTTTAAAAGCCGTGTAATAAAGCAATACTTCTGTTCCGCTTACTTCGTCCAAGCAAGTTACTTCCAATGTTTCCGCCTCGTCGTTTTCTGCATACGTTGCCGGCAAGCCCTTTGGCATGAGTTTGCCTTGATAAATTTTGTGAGAAACATATTTGATATCAACGTCACTTGTGCCTGTGTCGTTTCGACGCAAAGTCAGCGCCGTACCTCTAAAGTCGCCACGTCCGAAACATGGATATTCCAGTTGAACAAGATCAAGGCTGACATATTCGCCTGTGTTTTCCGCCGGGCAAACGTGAAACGAACTGTGAGGAACAATGTAATCAAGACCGACTAAATCGGTGTCGGAAATATGTGCTCCAAAGTACAGATGCCGAAGATAACCATGGGTATCAATTCGAAAAGCATACGAAGAATCTTTTGCATCCAAACGAAAAGTTTTTGTTTTTTCATTAAAGAAAATTGGCATAATTTGCTCCTTGGGGGTAAATTAACTTTGATTTTACTCTATACTTAAATAAGTTGTGCGACTTTTTACACATGCTCAAAATCTTTTTTATTATATCATAAAATTAACAATATGTATGAAAATATTAAAAATTTGCAAAAATTTCATAATAAAAGTTTCGTTATTCTATCAATCAAGTTAAAAAAATAAATTCTCAAATAAAAACAAAATTTTGTTTTTGCAAAAAAATTAAAAAATCTGTTGCAAAATGGCGAATTTTGAGTTATTCTATATAGGTATTTGGAGGCATAGCTCAGTCGGTTAGAGCGCTCGCTTCACATGCGAGAGGTCGTAGGTTCGAGTCCCACTGTCTCTACCACTTGGAACCGCGGTCGAACACGTGGTTCCTTTTTTGTGTAAAAGGCGTTGCAGGAATAAATGTTAAGTCAAAAGTTGTTGAAAGGAAAATCTCAAAAACTTGGCTTACAACACCGAGATGCAACGGAAAATTTATTAAGAAAACTGAATAAAACTCGATTTAAGGCGATAGAACATTGATTCTACCGCCTTTTGCTATGCCTTTAATTTTCTTATTCTTCGATTTATTCGTTTTTCGTCTACGTTTGCACTGCGACGGTTTAAATAAAGTTATTGCCGCTATCCGCGAGTGGAACGTCGTGGGCAATATCTGATCCAACTGTCAGACTTTCAAACCCACGAAGATTGCAAAAATCCACCCGCTCGGCGGATGGATTTTTCATAATA
>CAVEYD010000008.1:0-24511 GCA_963619835.1 bacterium
CTCAGCTGGGAGAGCACCTGCCTTGCAAGCAGGGGGTCAGCGGTTCGATCCCGCTCATCTCCACCATTCGCAACGGGTAGCATAGACATTTTTGTCTATGCTATAAATATAGAAGCATAGCTCAGCAGGTTAGAGCACCACCCTGATAAGGTGGGGGTCGGTGGTTCGAGTCCACTTGCTTCTACCAAAAAAAACGAACTTCGTAATTAAACGAGGTTCGTTTTTTTTACATTTGCCTTTGTGGGCTTACATGTAGAAATTTTCACAACAAAAGTATTTCGAATAAAACTGATAAATGAAATACCGATTTTAGATGTGCCGTTTCTTTCTAGCAGCAAGGCAAAATGTTTTTTAGAACACATTAGAAATGCTTTCGCACACGGATGTACTCTGTTTTTACCTAACGGAAATCTGATTTTAGAGGACAAAAATAAAGCAATTATTACTGCTCGCATTTTCATCCACCAACAATCGTTGTTGGATTGGATAAAATTGATAGATAAAAATCAAAAATACTATAAACTTTAATTAGAAAAACAAAACCCCCTGCGCGTGTTTGCGAAGGGGGTTTTGAATTGTTTGCATTTTGATTATTGCATGCCGTACTTTTTCTTGAACTTATCTACGCGTCCGCCGGCATCTACAAGCTTTTGTTTGCCTGTAAAGTAAGGATGGCACTTGTTGCAAATTTCTACCTTGATAACGTCCGTATCTTTGGTCGTTCCGGTTTTGAAAGTTGCGCCACAAGCACATACAACAGTCGCTTCATGATAATTGGGATGTATACCTTGTTTCATTGTCGCTTACCTCTCTATTTATTTGGAACCATCGTTCCAGTGCACTTTGATATTTTACTATTTGTTTGTTTTGTAGTCAAGCGTTTTTCTTTAATTCTTTTTCGTTGCAAATTATCGTACAATTTTTGTCTTTTGCAAGAAAGCCAACACCACTTTTTATTTTCTTTTTTATGTGTGACTACTTATTTTTTGTTGTTGCGTTGTAAAAATTTTTGTTTTCGCAAGAAAAAAGCCTCAAGACAAAACTTTTTTCATTTAAATTGCACTGTTTTTAACCGAACAAAATAAAATCTGCATCCTTACCGACTTCTATTGTGCCTATGCGTTTATCCAACCCGACAAGTTTTGCAGGGTTTACCGTCCAAAGCTTAATTGCTTCGTGAAGGGGAATTCCGCAAAAAGTAACAACGTTTGCAAGTCCCGAATAGGCATCCAAAATACTTCCTGCACGAGTTGTTGTTCCGGCGATAAAAGCATCTCCGTTGACAACGGTTACATCGCTTACACCCAATTTGTAATTTCCGTCGGGTAAGCCTGCTGCCATCATGCTGTCGGTTATACCGATAACCTTATCTGTTCCCTTTACGTTAACAAGCAACTTCAAAACGTCCTTATCGACATGCTTGCCATCACAAATAACTTCCGCATATACATTTGACGCCAAGGCGGAACCTGCCATATTTAGGTCAAGTCTGTCCATCTGAGACATCGCATTTCCCCAATGAGTGAACGATTTTGCCCCGGCGGCCAAGCACGCTTCTACTTGTTTTCCGTTTGCTGCACTGTGTCCCAAAGACACCACTACTCCGTTTGCGGTAGCTTCGGCAACAAACTCGGGCGCATTTGGCAGTTCCGGTGCGATAGTTATTATTCTAATAAGTCCCTTTGCGGCCTTTTGATACTTCAAAAACTTTTCAAAAGACGGTGTTTGCAAATACTCAACCGGCATTGCACCATGCTTTTTAGGAGACAAAAACGGTCCTTCAAGATTTATTCCCTTAACCTCGGGATATTCCTTGGCAAGTTCAGAAACAATTTCAGCCTGACGGCAAATAACTTCGTCACTGTCTGTCATGATGGTAGGCAAGACGGTACCGACACCATGGGCAATGTAAAACTCAACAATTTTTTTCATCCCATCAAGGTCGGCCGTGTTAAAGTCGAATCCGTTTGCACCATGTGTGTGAATATCTACAAGAGCCGGCAAAATATAACGCCCGGAACAATCGATAACCTGCGTTTGCTCGTCGGCAATAATTTCCGGAGCGATTTCAATAATTTTGCCGTGATTAGCAACAATATCGGTTTTTACAAGCGTTTTACCTATTAGCGCTTGCCCATTTTTGTAAAGTATCATGTTGTTTTCTGTCGTTGCCATAGTAATTTCTCCGCAATAAATAAAGACATTTTAGTAGATGCTCTATTGAAAATTTTAATTTATTATATCACTTTACGGCTTTTGTAGCAATTGTTAAAAACAAATTGTTTTAATTTTATTGTTGCATCAAAAAACCACGTTGTTTTTTTTGAGTTTCCTGTGTGATCGTCAAAACAACGTGTTCTTTATCTTTATTTTTTTGAATAAAAAAAGGCTAAGCATTTTGTTAGACCGCTTAGCCTTCGTTGTCTTTATTTTTTAGTAATCTGTGCCTATTTCCAAAGCAAGTTTCATCATTTCGTGGAAGGAATTTTGTCTATCTTCCGAAGAAAGTTCCTCACCGGTTAAAAGATGGTCGGAAATTGTACAAATGCAAAGTGCTTTTTTGTTGGCGCGTGCCGCATTGAGATACAGTGCAGCAGACTCCATTTCGACTGCAAGCACGCCCATCTTTCCCCAAACGGCAGAGCCGGCTCCGTCGTCGTAAAAGGTGTCCGAGGACAAAATGTTTCCTACTTTGTATGTGTAGCCCAACTCTTTTGCCTTAGCAACCGCTTTTTCAAGCAACTCGTAACTACAAATTGGAGCTAACGTCCCGGGCATTCCAAATTGATGAGCAAAATTGCTGTTTGTGCAAGCGCCTTGTGCAAAAACAAGGTTACGTAATTTCAAATCAGGATGTATTGCCCCGGCAGAACCTATACGAATAATGTTCTCCACTCCGTAAAAGTTGTAAAGCTCATAGCTGTAAATTCCTATCGAAGGAATTCCCATTCCACTTGCCATTACGGAAATTTTCTTTCCGTTGTATGTTCCCGTGTAACCTTGAACTCCTCTAACATTGTTTACAAGAACAGGATCGGTTAAATAATGTTCGGCAATGTATTTTGCGCGAAGGGGGTCTCCCGGCATAAGTACAGTTGGTGCAAAATCTCCTTTTTTTGCAGATATATGTGGGGTTGGTATTGGCATAAAATTTTTCTCCTTTGTTTAAACGTTTAAGCTTTGTTTTGACGACAAAACTTTGTTAAAAATATTGTATATTTTTTAAAACAAAAAGTCAATACTAAAAATCGCTCCTTTGCAAGTCACCATAGAAACAAAACTAAAAACAACCTTCGCATAAATAGACAAACAAAAAAATATTGTGTATAATTTTGTTATCAAAAAATATATTGTTCCGTCAATAAAAATGACTTGATAGAGGGTAAAAAAATGATTTTTGACAATTACAACGGCATTGACATAGAAGCTTACACTATAAAAGATAAAATTTCCGTTACAGTGCTAACACTTGGGGCAACCATCGTTGACATCTCCGTTCCGGACAAATACGGCAATTTAACACATGTTGCGTTGTCTGTCAACGATGCAAAAACACTGACCACGTCTGCCGGATACATGGGTTCGGTTGTGGGAAGGTGCGGAAATCGAATTGGCAATGGCGGATTTTCCCTTAATGGCAAACACTTCAACTTGCACAACAACGAAGAACACGCACATCTACATGGTGGCAAAGACGGTTTCAACAAAAAAGTGTACAACGTTGTAAATAAAACAACAAACAGTATAACTCTTTCTTGCCACAGTGATGATGGTGAAGAAGGCTACCCGGGAAATTTAGACATGACAGTAACTTATACGGTAAATAACAGTGCTTTATCCATAGAATACAAAGCAACATGCGATGCAGACACTGTGTTTAATCCGACAAACCATGCTTACTTCAACTTAAACGGACAAGGCAACGGAGACATTCACGACCATGAAATTCAAATTTTTGCCGATAATTTCATAGCTGTAAACAAAGATTTACTTCCCGTTGCAATAACGCCCGTAGAAAATACTCCTTTCGATTTTCGCACAGCAAAACTAATCGGCAAAGACATCAATGCCGACAACGACCAACTTAAAATTGCAGGTGGGTACGACCACAACTTTTGTCTAACAGGACAACATGCTTGCACTTTGTGCTCGGCAAAATCGGGAATAGTCATGGACGTGTACACAGACCGTCCCGGTGTGCAATTTTATTCAGGCAACTTTATAGACAATCTCCACGGGAAATCCGTCTACAACAAACGTGCAGGTTTGTGCCTTGAAACACAATGCTATCCGGATGCAATTCATCATCCGGACTATCCCTCTGTAGTACTGAATAAGGGCCAAAACTTTTATTCTAAAACAATTTACGAATTTTCCGTAAAATAATCTTTTTTCTTTCATCTTATGATACGCGATTACAACGGATGGGACGATTTGTTTTTGCAAGAGTTTTCTAAACCATACTTTGTTGAATTAAAAAAATTTTTGATTAACGAGTATGCCACAAAGCAAGTTTTTCCGCCAAAAAACAAAATACTAAACGCATTTGACAACACATCCTACAACGATGTAAATGTTGTAATTATAGGACAAGATCCCTACTACAACTACGGGCAAGCAATGGGAATGAGTTTTTCCGTTCCTAAAGGAGTTGCCGTTCCTAAAAGCTTGCAAAACATTTTTGCAGAAATAAAGTCCGACACGGGGAATGCATCTCAAATTGTTGGCGGAGATCTCACTCCATGGGCAAAACAAGGTGTTTTGCTACTCAATTCCGTTTTGACTGTTGTTGAAGGAAAACCAAATTCTCACCAAGGAAAAGGTTGGGAGTTGTTTACCGATGCGGTAATAAAGCATTTAAATGACCGAAGTCGTTCAATGGTTTTTTTGCTTTGGGGCAAAAATGCTTGCCAAAAGAAACAACTGATAACATCACCTCAACACCTTGTGCTTACTGCCGCACATCCAAGTCCACTTAGCGCATACAATGGTTTTTTCGGTTGCAAACACTTTAGTAAAACTAACGAATTTTTGGCAAAACAAAATATACACATAGATTGGTAACCATTTATTCGATTGTTTAACGGAATACACCACTTTCAAACTTGCTTAGAGAGGTAAAAATGACTAGAGCGATAATGACCATTCACGGATTTTTAACAGACATAAAAGATTTTGGCCGCTTGTACGACTATCTAGATTTTTATGATGAAGTCTGTCCTTATAAAATTCCCGGGCACAATGACAAGGTGGACTTTTCTCTTTTTACACTAGAATCGACAACAACCGGACTCTTACAATGCTTTGATTCCTTGCAAAAAAAATATGATACGGTTGATGTTGTTGGTTTTTCGATGGGAGGAGCACTAACAACATATCTTTGCGCAATGCGACCTGTCCATCGAGCCGTTTTTGTTTCACCCGCAAACAAGTTTTTTAACTGGACATCCGCAATTGCCGGAATAAAATTTTACATTAGGTATTTGCATCAACATCGACTTTTGCATGATTTGCATAACCAAGACTCCATTGGAAACTACATTGAAAACAATCTTGTCTCGGCGCACATTGCAATAAAAAGAACATTCAAAAATGTAGACTTGCACACTTTTTCCGTGTTTTCAAATTTAATGGACATGACAAACGAACAAGTGGAAAAGGTTTCCCCTGTAAAAACCCCCTCCATGCTTTTGTGGGGAGAGTTGGACGAGATGGTTCCCAAAACATCAGTAGAGTTTATAAAAAATCATTTTGATAACTTAAAAGTAGAGATCGTTCCGGACGTTGGCCATGCCATGCTGTACACAAATAGAGACAGTTCTTTAATTCCAAAAATTGTTTCTTTCCTTTCAGACGGTGAAATTGTTCCAAACGTTCCTTTTCAAAACAAAATAGACGTAAAATCCATTTTAAACCGCATCAAAACTCAAGAAAAGTTTAAGTAAAGATTTTTATAATTAAAATATAAACTTTTAAAGCAACACGCGAAATGAAGGCCTTGTTTAAAAACTGGAGAAAATTATGCTTTGTTTAAAAAATATAAAAAAAGACTATGTTGTGCCAAACGGATCAACCGTACACGCATTGAAAGGCGTATCGGTTAGTTTTCGCGAACACGAATTTGTTTCTGTTTTAGGACAATCGGGTTGTGGAAAGACCACACTGCTTAACATCATCGGTGGTCTTGACAGATACACCGATGGCGATTTGCTTATTAAAGGCGTAAGCACAAAAAACTTTAAAAATGCAAACTGGGATGCTTACCGCAATCACTCCATAGGCTTTGTTTTTCAAAGTTACAACCTTGTTGCTCACATGAACATATTAGACAACGTTACTTTGTCTTTAACCCTTGCCGGCGAATCTAAAAAAGTGCGAATTGAAAAAGCAAAAAAAGCTCTTTCTCGCGTAGGTCTTGCCGATCAATTGCACAAATTGCCTAACCAACTTTCCGGCGGACAAATGCAAAGAGTTGCCATCGCCAGAGCTATCGTCAACAATCCGGATATTATTCTTGCAGATGAACCTACCGGAGCATTGGACAGTGAAACAGGTATTCAAATAATGGATATTCTAAAGGAATTGTCCGAGGAATGTCTTGTATTGATGGTAACACACAACAGGGAATTGGCTTACAAATACTCAACCCGTATTGTCAGTTTGTCAGACGGACAAATCATTGACGACACAAACCCCTATGACGAACAAGAAGAACCATCTTGCGCCGCCTTGACTCCTGCCAAAACCGACTCAAAAGACAAGCCTGCAAAAAAGCTTCATAGAAGCATGCCTTTTTTGACCGCGTTTGTGTTGTCTTTAAAAAATCTGTCTTCAAAAAAAGGTCGCACTTTTCTTACAAGTTTTGCCGGAAGCATCGGCATATTTGGCGTATGTCTTGTTTTAGCAATAAGTGTCGGTATGCGCAGCTACATCGATCAGGCTCAAACAGAAGCTTTGGGCGATGCTTCGATAGAAATAGCCGAAACCGCATACGACGTTCAAAAAATCATGTCGGGCGACGTTTTTGACGATAAATTGGAAGCCTATCCGGATGATGCGACCGGAGTTATTCCGTACGACAGTGATATTACAAAATCCCTGACAACAAAAAACAATATTTCGCAAGAATATGTAAACTATGTTAAATCCATCGACAGCTCACTTTACAAGTCGATGAATATCTACTACAAAACTTCGATGAACGTGTTCTATTACAAAGATGGAGCATACTCAAAACTATCAAGTTGGGACAGTTCGTCAACGCAAGCGGTAACAAACAAATCGCTTATTGAAAAAAATTACACCGTTTTGTACAAATCGAACGATTCGGAAACAGGCTATCCGCAAAACTACACCGAAGTTGCCGTTGTTGTCGATAAGTACAACAGACTATCTACAAAAACCTTGGAAAACTTGGGATACGACTACGACAAGACAAACCTTACTCCGATTTCGTACGATCAAATTGTCGGACGCGAATACAAACTTGTAATGAACAACGATTATTACAAGAAAAAATCTTCCGGACTTTTTGGCACTATTGGATCTTCCAATTACGAAGCAGCTTGCCAATCGGAAAACACCATCACTCTTAAGGTTGTAAGCATTTTGCGTGCAAAAAATAGTAAAAGCACAAACTGGTTAACTTCGGGAATTGCTTACCTCTCGGATTTGACCGAAGTTTTGATGGAAAATTCGCTTTCGTCAGATATTGTAGTTGCACAAAAAGAAAACCAAACAATCAATGTGCGTTCGGGCGCTACTTTTACAGATAACGCTTCTTCAACGGCACAGCAGCAGTACACTTCCGCATTAAAATCAATCGGCGGTTTAGAAACGCCAACTTCGATCTCCATTTATCCGACCGATTTAAACGCAAAAAAAACAATCAACGAGTATTTGGACGCTTGGAATGAACAAAACCCCGACCAAAAAATTGTTTATACCGATCTAAGCGAAGTTGTTTTAGATGTAATGACAACGCTAATTGATGTTATTACAGGGGTACTTATTGCATTTTCAGCAGTGTCGTTGGTTGTTTCGACGGTAATGATAGCCGTAACTACTTACACCTCAGTAATAGAACGCACAAAAGAAATAGGCATTTTAAGAAGTCTTGGAGCAAGCAAAAACGACGTCTCCGAAATATTCAATGCGGAAACATCGCTAATAGGTCTTTTTGCAGGAATAATAGGTGTGATTTTTGCAGTAATCATCGGAATAGTGGTCAACATTATTCTCGATGCACTGTTCTCTGTGAAAAATATTATTATTTTCAGTCCGCAACTCATTTTGGAAATGTTGCTGCTGTCTGTTGCCTTGACTCTTATAGCAGGGCTTATTCCTTCAAGAATGGCGGCAAACAAAGATCCTGTTACCTGTCTAAGAACAGAATAAAAGTACCTATGTCAAAAATAGTTGCCACAAAACAGTTGCAAAAAAAAATTACATAATATATAATGTTATTGCTCAAAAATTGGAGCAACCTTGTTGCAAACTAATTTTGCAACCAATAGACCACAAGGAGGTAGTACATCATGAACAATTACGAATTGCTGTACATTATCGCTAACGACATTTCCGACGAAGCTAAAGAAGCTATCATCGCAAAAATCAATGCAGTTGTTACCGATAACGGCGGAACAGTTGACGGCGTAGACAAATGGGGAACAAAAAAACTTGCTTATCCCATTAACTACAAAACCGAAGGCTACTATGTTCTCGTAAACTTCACGTCGGAAGCTTCTCTTCCCGGCGAAGTAGAACGTGTTATGCGTATCACAGATGGCATCATGCGTTTCTTGATTGTTAAGAAATAACAATATCTAAGGAGTAAACTATGAACAAAGTATTTTTAATCGGTAGACTTACGCAAGATCCGCAAGCATCCACTTTGGACTCCGGCCATTCTTATTGCCGTTTTTCAATTGCTGTAAACCGCAATTTTTCGTCTCGTGACGGAGAAAGCAGAGCAGACTTCATCAACATTATTACATGGGATGCACTTGCACAAAACTGCGTAAAATACCTTGTAAAAGGTAGTCAAGTTGCTGTAACCGGAAGCATTCAAACCGGAAGTTATGAGCGTGATGGAGTAAAACGTCAAACATTCGACATCCGTGCCGACCAAGTTGAATTTTTATCTCGCGCAAATGCAACAGGAACAGGAAGCACTTCTGCTCCTACGGGACGCAACAATGACCAGGGTATCGACGAACTTCGCGAAGTTTCCGCGGACGACAGCGATATGCCATTCTAATTTGCTGAAGGAGAATAAAAATGGAAAACAAAGAATTTAAAAAGCCTATGAGAAAACCTGCTCGTAGAAAGGTTTGCACTTTTTGTGTAGAAAAGTCCGAACATATTGACTACAAGGATGTCGCAAAACTTAAAAAGTTTTTGACAGAGAGCGGAAAAATTTTGCCTCGTCGTATGACAGGTGTTTGCGCAGCACACCAAAGAGAACTTGCTGTAGCAATTAAGCGTGCTCGTCAAATGGCTCTTATTCCGTACGTAGCTGACTAATTACATCTAAAATAGTCAAGAAGGTTGCAAAAATTGCGACCTTCTTTTTTTTTAAAATGTTTCTTCGTGATACTTTGCATTATGTTTAGCTTGTCCATTACTTGACTTTAACCCTTGCATTGTATTACAATGCACTTATTGTTTCTATCTTTTGCAATTTTTTGTTTAATACAAATCGCTTTGGTGTAAAATTTATGAAATACTTAAAACAATTTTGTAAACCACACATAAAACAAATGCTTTTGCTAATGTTCCTTTACGTAGTTCAAACTCTATGCTCGCTTTTTATGCCCTACATAATGAGCGACATGGTTGAAAACGGCATAAGAAAAGGCGACATGCATTACATTATAATAGAAGGTGCGATAATGCTTGCCGTGGCAATTTGTGCCGTGGTTTTTTCGCTTCTTTCGGTTAGAACAAGCACTTCGTTTTCGGCAAACATAATTGCTGACACAAGAAGAACTATTTTCAACAAAGTAAACAGCCTTTCTTTCGAACAATTTTCAAAAATCGGCACAGGTAGTCTTATCACCCGAATAACCGATGATGTCAGTTGGGTTGAAGATGTTCTTTCTCAAGCGCCTTACATGTTTGTTGCCGCGCCAATAACTTTTGTAGGCGGAATTGCATTGTCTTTTAGAGGCGACTGGCTGATTCCTTTAATTATGCTTGGCGTGTCGGTTGTGGTTCTTTCCTTTTCGATAATTGTAACGATGAAACTAGATAAATATTGGGAATTAGGCGATCAACTTTCCGATGAACAAAACAGGGCAATGAGAGAACGGCTAAGCGGTATAAGAGTTGTAAGGGCCTTTGACAAAGAAAGTTACGAGCATCAAAGAGTTGCAAAAGCCACAACCAAAATGAACAACTGCTTTGTGCACAACAATATCATTAGCGGAATTATTAGTCCGATAGTTTCTCTTGCGCTAAACATCACCACCGTTGTTATAATTTATATCGGCGCAATTAGATTACAAAACAGCGACACGTTACTTGCCGGAGACATTATTGCAACAATACAGTACATTGCCCTAATAGTAAATGCTGTACTTATTTTGTCTTGGGGCGTTTCAATGATTCCTCCTGTAAAAGTTTCTCTTGGACGAATCAGTGAAATTTTAGATTTAGAAAACACTCACGAAGAAGCTGTTAAAAACACTGAAAAACAAAAACTGCAAGGTACTATAAGATTTGAAAACGTAAATTTCGCCTACGAAAACGCTCAAGCAAATGCATTGACAGACATTTCTCTCGATATACACAACGGCGACATAATTGGCATTATCGGCGGAACAGGCAGCGGAAAATCGACTCTGATAAAGTTAATAATGGACTTTTACGCCGCTACCGACGGCAAGCGTTTTTTCGATGGGGTTGACTATGACCGGTTGGCGCCTTCGCAAGTCCGCGACAATATTTCAATTGCTCTGCAAAAGGCAACTATTTTTGAAGGAACTATTGCCGAAAACATACGTATGGGAAACGCAAATGCAACAGACGAACAAGTACAAAAAGTTCTTGAAGTTTCCCAAATGGCCGAATTTGTAGCTTTGCAAGACGAAAAGACAAATTACAAGCTTACACAAGCAGGCAACAATATTTCCGGCGGACAGAAACAACGCATAAATATTGCACGCGCAATAGTAAAGGACGCATCTGTTTATATTTTTGACGACAGTTTTTCTGCTTTGGACTTTTTAACAGAGAGCAATTTGCGCAAAGCTCTCAACAAATATCTTGACGGCAAAACCCAAATAGTTGTAACACAACGTGCAGCAACGGCTATGCGTTGCGACAAAGTGTATGTCTTGGACGGAGGTCACATAGTCGGCTTTGGCACACACGAAGAATTGATTCAAACTTGCCCCACCTACAAAGAAATTTATCAAAGTCAGTTAGGGGGTGGTAAAGTTGAGTAAGAAAGAAAAAACAGGTTACTCTGTTCCACGCCTTATCGGCAAACTTCTAAATGAAATTAAGCCGGTTGCATACCTTTTTGTGTTATGCGCGATAATTTGTTTGGGTTCGGTCATTTTGTCGACACAGACACCGGAAATAATAAGCGATCTTACAAACATATTGTACGATTTTGGCGAAAACGGTACACCAATCGACATGGCAAATCTTGGCAAACTTTGCTTAAAAGCCGCCATCTATTATGCCGTTGCCGCCGTGTTTTCGTGTGCGATGGTAGTAATAACGGTAACAATCACTTCGAAATATTTTACAAAGGGCTTGCGTATAAAAATTAGCAATAAATTACAATACCTTCCGGTAAGTTTTGTCGATAACACCCCTAACGGAGAATTGCTTTCTCGCATGATGAGCGATGTCTCCGCAATGAGCAACACCATTCACATAATCACCGATTCTCTTATGGATGGCGTTGTGCGCATTGTACTTATTACAATAATGATGTACGGAATAAATCCTATTTTGGCAACGGCAGTTATCGTGCTTGTTCCTTTATCGGTAGTTGTTTCGGCAATCATTTCGGGGAAATGCCTTTCATCTTGGAGAGAATACCGTAAAACAAACGGACAACTGTATGCCATCATCGAAGAAGATTTTGGCGGTTTTGATACGGTAAAAGCATTCAATTTGGAAAACAGACAACACGACGCCTTTTTTGAAATTACCGAACAACACCGAAAAAAATTGTTTAAGGCAAGATTTTTGTCGGGACTTGTTTCCCCGATAATTTCCTTTACAAACAACTTGGCTTATGTTGCAGTTTGCATAATAGGTGCAAGCCTTGTAATAAACAAGGTCGTTTTGGTAGGAGACGTTGTTGCAATAATTCTTTTTGCAAAGATGTTTTCCGGCCCACTTGAAAGCATTGCAAACGGCATGGGTTCGATTCAACACACCTTTGCTTGTGCCAACAGAGTTTATCAACTTTTGGACAAAGAGGAGATGGTTGAAGTTGACGAGCTTCCGGCACCTTCCGGACAGGGGAACATTGAAATTAAAAACGTGTATTTTTCGTACACCCCGGACAAACCGCTAATTAAAAATCTAAATTTATCGGTTAAGGCAGGTCAAAAAGTTGCTATAGTCGGACCTACCGGTGGCGGAAAAACAACAATAGTAAACCTACTTATGCGATTCTACGATGTAGACAGCGGTTCAATCGAAATTGACGGCGTGGACATCTATCGCATTCCACGTGCAAAGCTAAGAGAAAAATTTAGCATGGTTTTGCAAGACACTTGGTTGTTTAACGGTACTGTGCGCGAAAATATCGCTTACGGAAAAGAAAATGCCACATTTGAAGAAGTTCAAAATGCGGCAAAATTCGCACACGTAGATGAGTTTATCCGTTCTTTGCCTCAAGGATACGACACTGTAATAAACGAAGACTCGACAAATATAAGTAGCGGACAAAAACAACTTTTAACAATTGCTCGTAGTTACCTTGCAAACCGTCCGATGTTGATTTTGGACGAAGCAACTTCAAACATAGACACTCGCACGGAAATACACATTCAACAAGCCATGGACGAGCTTTTGAAAGGACGCACAAGCTTTGTAATAGCACACAGGCTTTCTACAATAGTAAATGCAGATGTCATTCTTGTTGTTAACAACGGAGAAATTGTAGAACAAGGAACGCATAATGAACTTATGGCGAAAAACGGCTTTTACACAAAGATTTACAACAGTCAATACGAATTGCTTAAATAAAATTTTCACCTTTTTAACCTTTATTAAAATTATTTTACATAGCAAACAAAAAGAACCATCGCTTTTTTGATGGCTCTTTTTTGTGTGTCTACTTGTTTTGCTTTTTCTTTATTTGTTGCCAAGCTTGTTCATTATCTCTACGAATGGTCAATGGAGTAACGGAAATATAGCCGTTTATTGTGGCATCGGTATCAAGATCAAGATTGTTGCCGTAAGTGTACACCATGTATCCCTGTTGGTCAAAATGATTTTCATCGGATTGAATAAAATCGTCAGTGTAGTAAGCTCCGCCCATTTTTGTTGTCAAAATTCCTTTTACGTCTCCGTTTGGAATGTTCACATTGTAAATATCATTGTAATCAAAAAGTTTGTTTTCTACAACATAGTTATAAACATTGTTTAGCCACTCTTTTGCTGTGTCAAACGTCTTATATTCTGTAGAAAGCGCTATGCCTTTTATCTTACGTAAGCCGGCCTCAAAAATTGCCCCCACTGTACCGCTGTACAAAATGTCTTCTCCGAGATTGAACCCTTTGTTAATTCCGCTAATAACTAAATCGTAGGTTTTGTTTAATCCAAGTGTAGCATATCTAACGCAATCGACGGGAGAAGAATCAACACAATATGCAGTCACATCTTTATCATAAGGCACTTTTTTTATTTCTATCGGCGAATGGATTGTAATAGCATGGCTTTTTCCGCTTTGCTGTGTTTTGGGGGCGGCAATTGTAACTTCGGCAAAAGTCTTTGCCCAATCTGCAACAATTTTTAGTCCTTCAGAATCTATTCCATCGTCATTTGTAAGCAATATTTTCATTTTACAGCCAGCCCTCGTGATTTTCTTTGTATTCCTTTATCATAGCATCGGCATCGGCAAGCAAATTTTTGATTTCACTCTTTTTGTAAAGCGTTGCTCCACACGTACATTGATGTCCTCCACCATTATACTTTTCGGCAAGAGTATTTATTTCAACAAATCTACTTCTCAATCTAACTCTTATAGTTCCGTCCGGCATATCAATGAAAGCAATCCAAATGATGCTACCTTTGATTGCATTCATGAAAGAAACGGCTTCGCTTGCCTGTTCCGTAGAAAGCGCAAATTTTTGTTGCATTTTGTTGTCAACATAAACATGTGCCACGCCGTTTTGCGTTATCTTCATTTTTTTGTGAATGTAAGCTTCAAACTTGTAGTAATCAAAATCTTCCAAATACAGATTTGCAAATAAATAATCTGTGTTTATTCCTAAGTCTAAAAGCTCACCGGCAAGACGCAAAGTGTCGCCCGTTGTAGATTCGTAACGAAATCTTCCGCTATCAGTTACCATACCGGTGTATAAATAAGTAGCTGCTTCTAAATCTATCTTTAATTTATCTTTGTTTTGACTGTAAAAATATGCAACCATTTCACACGCAGACGAACGTCTGTCTTCAACCCAAGAAATGTCTCCGTAGGGCTTTATGTTTATGTGATGGTCTATTTTTATCAATTCTTTTGCCAAGGAAATTTTACTGTTAGAAATTCTATCAAGCGTTGCCGTATCAAGCACAATGCCAAGTGCTCCGTCGTACCAATCGTCTGTCGGATGGACATCGTCTTCGCCCAAAAATGCAAGATAATTACTACTATCGTCCGTAAGCAATCTTATGTCTTTTTGCGGATAAGTTAATCTAAGTATACGCGCAAGTCCTTTTGACGAACCAATGGCATCTCCGTCCGGACGAATGTGTCTCGTAACAAAAATCTTGTTGTAAGACTCTATTTTTGACAAAATATCGTTAAATGTTTGTTCTGTTTGCATAATTTTCTCCCTTAATTTACTCGCAAAGATCATCTATGTCGGCTAACATTTTCATCGCTTCGTCCAAGTCTTTTACAGTGGCTCCGCTGGCTTTTGCATGTCCACCACCGCCATACTTTACGGCAATAGGATTAATGTTGTATTTAGACGAACGCAGTTCGCACAACACTCCGTGATCGGTTTCGGTGAAGTTTACCCAATTGTCTACACCACGTATATCGCCCATCACACCTACCATTCCGCGCGAAATTGTAAATTCGTCCACACCGCTTTCTTCCAGTTGTTTTTTTGTTGTGATTATGTATGCCGTGTTTTTAGGGGTAAACTGTATTTTTAAAGTATACTCTGCACGAAGTTTTATTTTAGAAAAATCGTCCGCATACAGGTTCCCGTAAATTTCTGTTGCATCAAACTTATGTTCTACAAGCTTTGACGCAACCGCAAACGTTTGACTGTTGCAGCTATCATATCTAAATCTTCCACTATCGGTTACCATACCGGTAAACAAAGATTTTGCCGCCAAGTCCGTAATAATAAGTTTGTTTTTTAAAGCAAAATCCGCAACAAGTCCGCAACAACTTTCTCTTGAGGTATCCACAACTTCCACGTCACATATTTTTTCGCAAAACAAATGGTGATCAAAACGAATAGTTGCTTTCGCCAAAGAGTATCTTTCATCAGAAATAAGCGCTCTCGATGAAGTGTCAAGCACTATTGCCAATGCTTCTTTGTATGTTTCATCTTTCACTTCGTCGGGTTGCCAATCTTCTATGAAAGAATATCTTCCGGCTCCGTCTCCCACAATGTAAATGTTTTTTTGTGGATATGTTGCGCAAAGAATTTTCTTTAAGCCAACTTGACTTCCAAGGGCATCGCCGTCTGGATTTTTATGTCTATGAATAATTATTGTATCGTATTGTTCAATTAGTTTTAGTGCTTTCTTGTAATTTTTCATGTTGCCTCTATTAAAAAATCAACTAGTAATGTGAATTGTCAACCCTTCTTCTGCTATTTGTGAGCTTAAAAACTTCTTAAAGCTGTTGTAATGCGCTTTTATTCGGTTTTTCTATGAATTTTTCGTCATCTTAGCATCTTACAGGAAAAAGCTATAAATCGATTTTTAAATCTCCGTGATAGAAAACCTTATCCCTCTCACCGATTTCTCTTACTACTCGACAAGGATTTCCGACAGCAACGACATTTGCCGGCAAGTCTTTTGTCACTATACTACCGGCACCGACAACTGTATTGTCCCCGATTGTTATTCCCGGGAGGACAATTGCACCCGCGCCAAGCCAACAATTTTTTCCTATGTGAATAGGTAAATTGTACTGCATGCCCTTTCCACGAAGTTCAGGCAAAATTGGATGTCCTGCCGTAGCAAGCACAACGTTTGGAGCAAACATTGTTCCGTCGCCGACATACACATGCGTGTCATCAACAATTGTTAAGTTGAAGTTTGCATAAACACCTTTTCCAAAATGGCAATGTTTGCCACCAAAGTTTGCATGAAACGGAGGCTCGATGTAACAATCTTCGCCAATTTCGGCAAACATTTGTTTTAGCAGTAGCTTTCTTTTTTCTGTCTCTGTCGGCCGAGTGCTGTTGTACTCGTAGAGTAAATCAAGACATTTTGTTTGCTCGTCTACTATATTGCTGTCATTTGGTAAGTACAATTTACCTTGGTGCATCCTTTCTTTTTGAATGGACATTTTTTGTTTTCCTTTTTGTTTATTTACGCTACTTATTTTATTATATAACAACTAACATTTTTTTTCAAGTGTTCAATTTAATGCTTACAAACAAATACGTTTCCGTTTCGATTTCGCTTTAGAAACAAAAAATTTGTGTTATTTTTTCTGCTCAAAAAAGTTGACAGCGAAAAAATAAATGTCTATACTACTGCCAAGAAGGAAAATTGCTATGAAAAATCTCTACTTTGCAAGCGAATATTATTACTACTACTTTACAGTACAAAATGTAATGTAGCGCTTGCTGATGGAGAAAAAAGGTAATTTTTATAACACCGGAACAAAACTCTTTCGTCATTCGCTCGAAAGAGTTTTTTATTTTTTATATGAAAATATCACAAACTTTACAAAAGTTTTTGTGTATTTAAGGAGGACCCCATAATGAAAAAAATCGTTACCGCTTTGTTAATTTTAGCTATTGCATGCATTAGTATGTTTTCGCTTACTGCATGCAACACAACCGACTTTACAGTTGGCATTTGTCAACTCGTAACGCACGATGCACTTGACTCTGCAACGCAAGGTTTTATGGATGCGCTGACGGAGGAACTTGCAACACACAACAAAACAGTCAAATTTGACTTACAAAATGCACAGGGAGATTCTCCCACATGCACAACCATAGTTAACAGTTTTGTCGCAAAGGGGGTAAACTTGATAATGGCAAATGCAACCGCCTCGCTTGTCGCAGCACAAAATGCAACGACCGTTATTCCCATTTTGGGAACGTCCATCACCGACTACGGTACTGCACTTGGCATTAGCGGAGAATTTAGTGGAATTGTCGGAGGAAACATTAGCGGAACAAGCGATTTGGCTCCGTTAGACGAACAAGCGAAAATGATTAAAGACTTGTATCCTTCAGTTAAAAAAGTAGCACTTGTGTATTGTTCGGCAGAGCCAAACTCCAAATATCAAGTTGATGAAATTTCAAAAGAGCTAACCAAGTTGGGAATAGAATCGGAAGCTTTTCCGTTTACCGACAGCAACGACATTCAAGCAGTAGTGAATGGCGCCACAAGTCAATGCGATGCATTGTATGTTCCTACAGACAACACTGCCGCTTCTTGCGCAAGCATAATTGACAGCATTTGTAGACCAAAGAAAATCCCTGTTTTTTGCGGAGAAGAAGGCACTTGCAAAATTTGCGGAATTGTTACTCTTACCATAAGCTACTACAACCTTGGTGTTCAAACCGGCAAGATGGCGGCACAAATTTTACTTGGCACAGCAAATATATCAACAATGCCTATTGCTTACGACAATGCCCCGGTGTACAAGTATAACAAACAAATTTGCGACGAAATTTGCAATACTCTCGGAATAACAATTCCGTCAAATTACACTGCAGTAGAACAATAATTTTTAGTGCATAAACAAAAGAGGTTTTTATGACAATAGTAAACGCGCTCCCGGGAGCCTTATCGCAAGGACTCATTTGGGGAATAATGGCTTTAGGTTTGTACCTTTCTTACAAAATACTCGACTTTGCCGATTTAACTGTGGATGGCTCCATTTGTACCGGTGCGGTTGTTTCGGCAGTGCTAATAACAAACGGGGTTCATTGGTCTGTTGCACTACTTGTTTCGCTTGTTGCCGGCATGATTTGCGGATCAATTACAGGACTTCTACACACAGCTATGGGAATTCCTGCAATTCTTTCCGGAATACTCACTCAACTGTCTTTGTGGTCTATTAACTTAAAAATATTGGGAAAAGCAAACTTATCCGTATCTGCTCGCAACTACTCTTTGATTGTAACAAGCATGCAAAACTGGCAAACAATTTTAGTTATGGTTTGCGCACTTACACTGATAATCGGCATAATGTACTGGTTTTTTGGTACACAACTCGGTTGTTCCATACGAGCAACGGGCTGCAACGGCGAAATGGCAAGAGCGCAGGGAATAAACACAAACGCCACAAAAGTTTTGGCTTTGGCAATCTCTAACGGCTTAGTAGCCCTTTCGGGAGCACTGCTTTGTCAATACCAAGGTTTTGCCGACATCAACATGGGGCGCGGAGCAATCGTCATAGGACTTGCTGCCGTTATTATAGGCGGGGCAATTACAAAAAAAATCAGCTCCAACTTTGCCGTGCAGCTCATTGGTGTTGTTTTGGGCGCGATAATTTACTATTTTGTTTACCAAATTGTTATATGCTTGGGGCTAGATACAGACTTGCTAAAATTGTTATCAGCAACAGTTGTTGCCATTTTCCTGTCAATACCTCATTTCAAACGCACTTTTTCAAAACACAAAAAACTAAACACTAAAGACATCGGAGGTGAACAAAATGCTTGACATAAAAAACGTCACAAAAATATTTCACGCCGGTACTGTAAACGAAAAAACTGCAATAAACGACTTGTCGCTTCATCTTGACGAAGGAGATTTTGTTACTGTAATAGGTAGTAACGGAGCAGGCAAAAGTACACTTCTTAACCTTGTTGCCGGTGTCTTTCTTGCGGATCACGGAAGTATTGTCATCGATGGTAAAGACGTTACACACCTTGCCGAGCACAAACGTGCAAAAATGGTTTCAAGAGTATTTCAAGATCCAATGAAAGGAACTGCCGGCTCGATGAACATAGAAGACAATCTTGCTTTGGCATCTTTACGGGGCAAGCGACACACTTTGCGCTGGAACGTAACAAAGGCAGACCACGAAAACTTTAAACAAATTCTTTCGTCGTTAGGACTGGGATTGGAAAACAGAATGGACACGAAAGTCAACTTGCTATCGGGCGGACAGCGCCAAGCCATAACACTTTTAATGGCAACAATAAACAAACCCAAAGTTTTACTTTTGGACGAGCACACTGCCGCTCTTGACCCCAAAACGGCATCCAAAGTTTTGGACTTGACACAAAAAATCACTTCAGAAAACAACCAAACAACACTCATGATAACTCACAACATGAAAGATGCCCTTACTTACGGAAATAAACTTATCATGATGGATGACGGGAAAATAATTTACTCGGCAGAAGGCGAAGAAAAGAAACATCTAACTGTTGCCGACTTACTTGAAAAATTTCAATCTCTCGGTGAACAAAACGACAGAATTCTTTTATCATAGATTGCAAAAAACTTTGCAATAATTGCTTTTTAAAACTTTAATTTTTGTTGACAATTAACATTTTTTTAATTCATTTTTCTCCATAAAAAAAGAAGCACTTTTTCTGTGCTTCTTTTTTTTGCTAAATTTTAATCTAAAAAATTACTCGGCTTTAATGTCGTCTTCGGCTTTTTTTGCTGCAAGCATATCAACAATTTCTTGTAACAATTCTTCTTGTGTTTTGGGCGCGTTTGCTTTAGCTTCTTCTTCAGCAAGACGTGCTTCTTCGGCAAGTTGAGCAATTTTTTCTGCTTCTAAAGCCTTTATTTCTTTGCGAGATTTGCCTTGTTTGCGAAGTGCTTTTAACTCTTCCTTGGTAAACGGAGAGGTTTTCTTTGCCTTTTTAATTTCGTCGTTGGCAAAATTGATTGCTTTAATGATACAGAACAATACAAGAGCAATAAGCAAGAAATCCAAAACGGTTTGAATAAAATTGCCGTAGTTCCACAAAACTGCTTCCGGGTTAAGAACTTGCGTATTGGTTGAACTGTCCAAAACATACTTATCTACGCCGTTTAACACAAGGCTCATGCCGGAAACACCACCTTTAACTCCAAACAAAGCAAATATTGCAGAAATCAAAGGCATAATGATGTCGTTAACCAAGCTGGATGTGATTTTGCTGAATGCTCCGCCGATAATTACGCCGACAGCAAGATCGATTACGTTACCACGATTGATAAATTTTTTAAACTCTTCAAAAAACTTTTTCATAAGTTTCTCCTTTTTTTATCACAAGGCAAGCAAAAACTTGTCTTTACTTGCCTTAGATTTTTTTCGAAAAGTATTTTAGCACAGTTAAATAAAGATTTCAACAAAATTACACTATGCTATTTGTGTTTTTTTACAATTATTGTTTTTTACTACGTTTAACAACTACGCTTACGGCAAGTCCCAAACCGATAATCAATGTTGCAACGGCGCTTGTAGACACTACCGATTTGCATCCCGTCTTGCCTGTAGCGGGGATTGTTTCGTACTTAACCTCTCCACAAACTTCGCAAGTGTGAGCTTTTTTGCCTTCTTCTTTTGCAGACGGTTCTTTTTCTACAACTCCGTCGTTCCATTTGTGTTCGGCTGTAGCTTTTTCAACGTTTCCGCAAACTGTACAGGTCTTGTCTTTGCATGCAAAGTTGTTATCGTAAGAGTGACTAACCATAGCAATTTCGCGAGTTTCACTTTCTGTGCAACCTTCGTTTGAACATGTGCGTGTTTCAACACCTTTTGCCGTACATGTTGCGGGTGTTGTTACTGTCCATTCGCCAAAATTGTGACCGGTCTTTGTAACTACTTCGGTCGTTGTGTGGTCGCAACCTTCACGATTACAAGAAAATGTTTTTACTCCGTCGGTTGTGCAAGTTGCTTTTGTGGTGATTTTGCCTTCATCCATGTCGTGGCCAAGGGCAACAACCACTATTTTTTCAACAACTTTTGTGCAAGCTTCGTCGGAATAGTTTTTGTTACAACTTGCGCAAGACCAATACTCTACGTTGCCTTCCGCTTCGCATTTCGCTGCTACTGCATTGTGATGAACTTTATCTTTGTGATTAAGTTTTTCAACAACAACGTTTGTAGCTTCTTCTGTACAACTGCTGTCCAAATAATTTTTGTTACATACTCCGCAAGTCCAGTATTCAATGTTGCCGTCTTCCACGCAAGTTGCATCTTTCTTTTCAGTTTTAGCAACGTTTTTATGCCCAAGTGCTGCAATTTCGCGAGTTTCACTTTCTGTGCAACCCTCGTTTGAACATGTACGCGTTTCAACACCTTTTGCCACACATGTTGCAGGCGTTGTTACTGTCCATTCGCCAAAGTTGTGACCGGTCTTTGTAACTGTTTCTGTTGTTGTGTGGTTGCAACCTTCACGTTTACAAGAAAATGTTTTTACTCCGTCGGTTGTGCAAGTTGCTTTTGTGGTGATTTTGCCTTCGTCCATGTCGTGACCAAGGGCCGATGTATCTTTCGTAGTTGTTTCATCACAGCCGTTGCACTTGTACTTTTCTTGTCCCGCTTCGGTGCAAGTTGCTGCTTTTACCACTTCAACAAAAGTTCCATAAACGTGCGCTCCGGTAGCGTTTGCGGTAGCAACGTTTTCTTTTGTT
The DNA here is from genome assembly GCA_963619835.1 of bacterium. Lineage (GTDB taxonomy): Bacteria > Bacillota > Clostridia > Christensenellales > CAG-314 > Fimimonas. The sequence goes on from CAVEYD010000008.1 coordinate 21,994, forward strand.
TCGCTTCCAAGCTCAGCATCGGTAAATGTTGCTTTTAGGGTGCTTACTTCGTCATTTTTACAAGAGAGAGCTTGTGTAACTTTCTTTTCAAGTTTGCCGTTTTCAATTGTTGCGGTTTCGGTTACAACATGCGATGCATCGTGCGAGCAAGTTTTTGTCTTTGTGCAACTTAATTCGCCTGTCAAGTTCCAAACTGCTTCGCCAACTGTGTAATCATGGCCCAAAGCTTCTATTTCTTTAACATCTTGACCATCGCATCCTGTGCGAGTACAATGATAAACTTTTAGTCCAATATCTGTGCAAGTAGGTGCTGTGTCAACTGTGCCTTCATCCCAAACGTGTTCAAGGGCGGCAACAACAAGAGTTTCCTTTTCTACACTGTTTGTACATTCTTCATTGGTAAAGTACTTTTTGCAAAGATTGCAGTACCAGTATTCTTTTGTCCCGGCTACTCCGCATTTAGCTTCCGCTGCTTCGGTGTGGGTTTTACCTTCGTGATTATATTTTTCAACTGTAACATCAGCTAAAGTTACTTCTTCGGTATAAGCTGAATCGGAATAAATCTTTTTGCAAACACTGCAAGTCCAGTACTCAAAATTGCCATCTTCCGTGCAAGATGCATCCTTTTCTTCAGTGTGAGTTGTGGTGTGTCCCTTTGCTGCAATGTCCTTTGTGTAACTGTAATTACAAACAGTACAAGTGTATCTTGTGCGACCTGCTGTCGTACAAGCGGGTTCAAGTTCAACTTTTCCGCCATCGTAAGTGTGAGGTATTTTTTCAATGGTTACCGCATTTGCAATAGCAGTAAGACCTTCGGCATCACTAAACTTTTGATTACATGCCGAGCAGTACCAGTAAGCTTCGGTGCCTTCTTCCGAACATGTTGGATCCTTTTTAGCAACTGCAACAAGCGGAACTGCATGTCCGTGGGAGATTACTGTTGACTTTACTTCGGTTGTAAGTGCTGCATCCGAGAAATTTTTTCCGCAATCCGGACACGTCCAATATTCTATGTTGCCGTCTTCTGTGCAAGTGTGTGCCTTGTAGTCGGTTTTTACGGCTTTGTCCACCAAGTGGTTGGGCGTTGCACCGGAAGCAAATCTATAAGTTCCGGCATTGTTTTGTACAGCACCGTAAACAGTCAATGTGTCGCCAACTGCTCTGTTTTTGCCGTACAACATTCTGTAGCATTGAATCTGTCTTGTTGCCCAATTGCCAACTTGCATTGTTACTGTAATGTTGTTGTACTTAGCGCTATAAGCTTCGTCTATTTTAACAATTTTACCGGTTAACGTAATCGTTCTGTTTGTTCCGTCACTTTCCGACAAGAAACTGCCGGTTGTTAGAGCAAATATTTCGTCAAGCAAGTCGTTTACTTCTTTGGTGCAATCGCATCCGTTTACGCATTTGCCATCCGTACCTGTGTAAGAATGTTCAAGCTTGGCAACTTCTGTACCTTCGCTTACGTAACCACAATCGATACACGTCCAAACGTCAACTTTTCCACTTGCCATACATGTAGCAACAACATCGGCTTCCGTCTTTTTGTTTGTATGTGCGCAAGTTGTGTTTACATAACGTTTGTAGAGATAAATTGCTTCCTGCTTAGTATAAGAGTCTGATTTATAATATCTAAACCGTGCACCACTACCGGTATAAAATCTAAGTACGGATGTATTTGAAGTAATAGTCGCTGAACCATCTGTAGCAAGTTCAATCGTATTTGATGATGCAGCTGCTGCGGTGTTAATAATATTTTTTCCCGATGTTCCGCTAATATACTTGCCGTTTATATAGATTGAATAAGATCCGTCTTCCATTTTTGCAATTGTGGCAACGGTAAATTCATCTGTGGTTGTTTCCGTAATGGTTTTGTTTCCGTCAACTTCTACAATTGTTCCGGCAACGTAGTTGCTTGCAGCATCCACACCGGTAAAGACAGAAGCTGTTGCTTCACTTTCGTAAACAATAATGTATTCTCCGCTCCAATCGGTGGGGGCAGTTGTAACTTTGTCAAAACGTCTTACAATGGGTTGTTCTTTTCCGCAAACGGAACAAATGCCATTAACATAGTTGTGTTCGCCGGTAGCTTTGATTGTTTGCTTTTCAGTCGCAGAACAAACAGAACATGTGCGAGTTTGTTCACCGTCGGAACAATTTGCTTCCTTAGTTACTGTCCAATCGCTCCAATTGTGGTCGGTTGTTTCAATTGCTTCTTCCTTTGTTTGTTTACAAAGTGTACAAGTGTACGTTTTTACTCCCTTTGTACTGCACGTTGCGGGGGTTGTTTCTGTACCTTCATCCCAAGAGTGACCTGTGGCAGGGGCAATAACATCGGCTTCGGCAAGTTGGTTTGTGCAAGCTTCGTCCGAGAAATATCCGTTGCAACCGTTTTCCGTTGTGCAGTGATAACAGTCCTTAAGTATTCCGCTCTTTTCGCAGGTTGCAGCAACAGCTTCAAGGTGTTCCTTTGATGCATGGGTGCAAGCAGAAGCTTCTACCTTTTTGTAAATGGAAA
>CAVEYD010000008.1:24725-46838 GCA_963619835.1 bacterium
GCCAACATTAAAGGCAAACGTTCCGGATGTTACTCCGCTTTCAAGTGTAATTATTTGCACTTCGCTTCCGGGAACAATGGTGTTGTTTGTTGTATCTTTTGTGACCGCTGTCGTTCCACGATTGTTACTATTCTGTGTTGTTGACAGTGCAACGTTAGAAGCTGAAGCTACAATGATAATCGAATCTCCGGCTTTAAGTTCGGAAACATCAGTTACAAGCTTGTAGGTGTCGCCTTCCGCTTTGGCGGTTTGCATTGGCAACACTGCCGAAAAGACGGCAAGCATAAGTACACTTGCAAGAACTATGCAGAGCACAATTTTGTTTGTTTTTGTCATTTTTTCTCTTCTTCCTTTTTTGTAATTTGTTTGCAGATGGCTTCCTTACTTCCAATGCAAACATAAATATATAAAAAACCGCAAAAGATTACCCTTTGCGGTTTGATACAATATTAGTAGACACAAAAGTGTAGCAAACTGTGTTGCTTACAGAAACAGCTTTGGTTGTTGTGCCAAGTTTGACCACTTTTGAATTCCCCTTTGATTTTGTTTAACAGTACTATTATATATAATATAGAAAGCAAAATCAAGCAGATTTGAAAAATTTTTAAGTCAATTTACAATTATTTTACAATGCTTTTCAACGAGATACTATCTTTGCAACAAGCATTTACACAAACACAAACTATCACGACAACTCAAACATGCCGGTGTAAAGTTGGTAGTACTTGCCACGTTGAGCAATTAAGTCTTCGTGGTTGCCACGTTCGATAATTTTGCCGTGTTCCAAAACCATGATGGCATCGGAATTGCGAACAGTTGACAGGCGGTGAGCAATTACAAACGTTGTGCGACCTTCCATAAGGGCATCCATACCCTTTTCGATGAGCCATTCGGTACGAGTGTCGATACTGCTTGTTGCTTCGTCCAAGATAAGTACAGGGGGATCGGCAACGGCTGCACGAGCAATTGCTATAAGTTGGCGCTGTCCTTGAGACAAGTTTTCACCGTCACGAGTTAGCATTGTTTGATAGCCTTGCGGTAAGTGTTTGATAAATTGATGGGCGTTTGCCGATTTTGCGGCACTGATACATTCTTCGTCGGTGGCATCAAGACGGCCGTAACGAATGTTGTCCATAACGGTACCGGTAAACAAGTGCGTATCTTGCAAAACCATACCGAGCGAACGACGCAAATCGGCTTTTTTGATTTTGTTGATATTTATTCCGTCGTAACGAATTTTACCGTCCGGAACGTCGTAAAAACGATTGATTAAGTTTGTGATGGTTGTTTTACCTGCACCGGTTGAGCCGACAAAAGCAATTTTCTGTCCCGGATGAGCATACAACGAAACATCGTACAAAACTGTTTTTTCCGCTTCGTAACCAAAAGTTACGTCTTCAAACACAACGTCACCTTTAAGTTCGGTGTAGGTTGTTTCGCCTTCGTGATGGGGATGTTTCCAAGCCCAATGCCCTGTGCGAGTTTCACTTTCGGTAATGTTGCCGTCTGCATCGATATTTGCGTTGACAAGTGTAACATAGCCGTCATCAACCTCTGCAGGTGTATCGAGCAAGGCAAACACACGTTCGCCGCCGGCAACTGCCATAAACAAAAGATTTATTTGTTGCGATACTTGTTGAATAGGCATGATTACCTTACGAATATATAGCAAAAATGCCGCTACAACTCCTACGTAACCAAGGGGATTTTGGGAATGAAGTGCAATTACCGCACCCAAAATAGCAACTCCTGCATAGAAAAAGTGCGATGTGTTGCCAACAATTGGCCCCATCATGTTGGCATAGCCGTTTGCCTTTGCGGAAACTTGTTGCCAATAATCGTTTATTTGATCAAAGCCGGCAATTGTTTTTTCTTCGTGGTTGAACACTTTTACGACTTTTTGTCCTTCGGTCATTTCTTCAATGTAGCCATTTAGCTTGCCGACTGCCGATTGTTGTGCGACAAAGTTGTTTTTAGATTTTCCACCAACACCTTTGACAAGCAAAAACATTACTATAATCATGCCAATCATCACTAATGACAACTGCCAAGACATGATAAACATTACAACAAAAATGCCTACAAGTGTAAAGAAACTGCTTATCATTTGAGGTACACAACGAGCAAGAAATTCGTTGATCATATCTATATCGTTGGTGTAGCGAGACATCAATTCGCCGTGCGTGGTTGTGTCGAAAACTCTTATTGGCAACTTTTGCATGTGCGCAAACAATTGGTCACGCATGGTTTTCATTGTGGATGTAGAAATTTGAACAAGCAATCTGTTGTAAGCATAGTTTGCAAGCATGTTTATTACATACACTGCAGCAATTGCGCCAACCATTATGCCAAGATAAGTAATTTTGTTTTGAGTGATTTGTTCGGCCGTCATGCCTGCCGTAGGAATTGCAAGATTGTCCAATGCTTGTATGCCCGTAAGCGATTCGGAATAGCCTACACCTGTTGCAAGTCCGGTAAGAGTGGGCGACAAAATGTAAGTTCCGGCAATGTTGGCAAGCGATGCTGCCAAAATAAGACATATTACGCAAATCATTCTGCCGGTAAACGGCTTTAAGTAACTTAAAATACGAAAAGTTATTCCCTTTATGTTCTTTGGGCGAATAGCTGCCGCATATTTATTTTTAGGCATTGACGTCACCCCCTTTTTCGGCATCGTCCGTTCCCTTTTGTTGCGAACGATAAACTTCTTGATAGATAGAACATGTTTTCATCAATTGTTCGTGATTGCCTATTGCGTTTATCTTGCCGTCGTCAAGTACGATTATTTTGTCGCAACCTTCAATCGAAGCAACACGTTGTGCAATTATTATTGTTGTCATGTTTTTGTCAAGTTGCTTTAGTCCCGCACGAATACGTGCATCGGTTGCGGTGTCTACCGCACTTGTCGAGTCGTCCAAAATCATTATCTTGGGCTTTTTAAGAAGAGCACGAGCAATGCAAAGACGTTGTTTTTGTCCGCCTGAAACGTTTACACCACCTTGTCCGAGATCGGTTTGGTAACCATCGGGGAAAGACATGATAAATTCATCCGCACAAGCAGCATCACATGCTTGACGTATTTCTTCATCGGTTGCGTTTTCGTTGCCCCAAAGCAAATTTTCCTTAATAGTTCCGCTAAACAAAACGTTCTTTTGCAAAACCATTGAAACACCTTCACGAAGGTTGAACAGCGAATATTCTTTTACGTTGTGTCCACCTACGATAACAGCACCGTTTAACACATCGTAAAAACGCGGAATAAGTTGCACAAGACTGCTTTTGCCGTCGCCCGTTCCACCGATAATTCCTACCGTTTCGCCCGAGTTGATTGTAATGTTGATATCTTCGAGCGTAAGATTTTCGGCATTGTTGGAATACGAAAAATCTACGTGATCAAAAACGATTGAGCCGTCTTCTACTTGAATGTCGCTATCTGTACCGACAATGTCCGGTTCGGTTTGCAACACTTCGTAAATACGATCGAGCGATGCACGTGACAAAACAAGTTGGACGGAAATAAAGCAAATCATCATTACGGCTGAAAGAATTTGCGAACAGTAACTCATCATTGCGGTAAGAGTACCGGATCCGCTTGTTCCCCTTGCGATATCTGCTCCGCCAATAAGTAGCAATGCAACAATCGATCCGTACACAACAACACCGGTAAGAGGATTCATAAGTGTCATTATTTTTTCGGCACGGAACTGCGCCTTGCGTACTTCTTCGGTTGCAGCACGATACTTTTCTTCTTCGTAGTCTTCTCTTACAAACGCTTTAACAACTCTTATTGCAACCAAGTCTTCTTGTACGGAAGCATTCATTTCGTCGTACTTGTGCAACATTTTTGTAAACAACGGATGCACCTTTACAGACAAAATTCCCATAACAAGTCCCAAAGCAGGTACTGCAAGCATAAACACCCAAGCCAAATCCGGCGAGGTGATAAATGCCATTATCATACTAAAAATTAACATTGCCGGAGCACGAATTACAGTACGAATAATCATCATAAATGCTTGTTGAGCATTGTTTACGTCGGTTGTCGAACGAGTTACAAGGCTTGCCGTTGAAAATTTGTCCACGTTGGAAAATGAGAAAGATTGAATCTTTTCAAATATCTTTTTGCGTAGATTTTTTGAAAATCCTGCACCGGCTTCGGCACAAAATTTACCGGCAAGCGAGCCGAAAGTTAACGACACTACTGCCGAAACAATCATCAAAACTCCGTAAAACACAACAACGTTTACAAGTTGCGTGTTTAAAACCGGTTGCCCTATAGAAATTGTTTCGAACTGCCAAGTATCGTAAGAAAGATAAGTTATTGCTTCCTTCAACACCCCACCATTGCCGAAAACTTCCATCGAGTTTAGTATGTTTGACATGAACGTAGGCAAAATAACTTCCAATGCCGTTTCACACAAAACAAACAGGATGGTCAAAATCGACTGTTTTTCATATCCTTTTGCATGACTTAATAGTTTTGTTATCATTTTATCCTTTTCCTTTCTTCTCTCATGAGATTGTATCTATATGCTCCGCAAAAGCGGTTGTTTTTATTTTTATTTGTCCAACTTTTCTTCACAACAATTACATTTACATTCGGCTGAAAAGTCTTTCCCTTCGTTTAAGTTGTCAATGATTTTCTTTAAGTAGGACAAAAATATTTCTTTGTCTTCCAATGAAAACCCTTGAAGCATCTTTTCGTCTGTCCTGTCCATTTGATTTCGTAATTGCGACGAAACTTCTTGAGCCTTTTGTGTTGCTTTTACAATTTTGTTGCGCTTATCTTTTTGACAAATTTCGGTTGTGATGTAACCGTTTTGTTCAAGCCGGCACACAAGTCCTACAACAGTAGGATGCGAAACTCTCAAAAAGTCTTCAATTTGCTTTTGAGTACACTCTCCTCCGTTAAGTTGAATAAACCTAAGTGTTCTTACCTGAGATAAGGTTAAATCGTATTTTTTTAAGTTTGCATCTGCAAGACACCTAATACGATCACATGTGTATTTAAGTGTTCCGCCTATGGTGTGATTACTAATCATTTTTCCGTCACCTTTTAAAGTGTAGCATGCTACATATTATAATCAAACCATTTTTTAATGTCAACAAATTTTAAGCATGTTTTCTTTCAGTTTTCTTTAATTTTCACGATGAAATGTTTTTTGAAAAACTCCACCATTTTTCGCAAAAAATAAAAAAGGCACTTTTTTTCAAAGCACCTTTTTTGTTTTGATTACATTACTTTACTTTTTCCACAAACACGACGTTGTTTTCGCCTAAAAGAAGTCCTAATTCGTACTCGATGCCGGAACATTTACGAACTTTTGTTTCCATGGCATACGCTTTGCCGGCGATTTTAATTTTAACATCAATGTCTCCCTGATATTGTTGAAGAATATTTAACACTTCTTTGTAAGTATCATCATTGCGTTCGTCCATTTTTAGCCACAATGTTTTACTTGTTTTTACAACTTCTTCCTTTAGTTGTATTTCTTCTGTTTTAGGGTTGATGATTTCGCGTATGTTAATTTTGTAACCGTCTCGCGAATCTGCCAAGTTGCCTTTTATTACAACAAAAGCATCATCGGCAAACATGGTTTTGTATTTTTCAAATACCGCACCATACAAGCAAACTTCTATTGAATCGTACTTATCTTCCATGACGCCAAATCCCATACGATTGTTGTCTTTTCCCACCACAATACGAGTGTCGTGTAAAATTCCGCCAGTGGTTACAAACCGCTTTTTTACTTCTTGGTGAACCTCATATTCGGCTTCCTCATCGTTTTCGTTGGAAGTTTTCATCGTTTCGGATGTATTAAAATCAAAATGATGTTGCTTGCTAACTTCGTCGTAGTCGTCCAAAGGAGATCCGCTCATGTACAAACCCAAAACTTCCTTTTCGTAATTGTACAAAATTTGTTTTGGAAATTCCTTTTCTTGGGCACGTTCGGGACGCATTTCTGTTTTTAAGTCCGGCATCATGTCAAACAAGGACATTTGCCCCGTCAAACGTTTTTTGTTGCCTTCCAAAACTTCGGTATATTCGTCGTTGTACCACTTTAACATGTCGGCACGTGTGCGACCAAAACAATCAAACGCACCACCTTTTATCATGTTTTCAATCATACGTTTGTTTACAAAACTACAGCAACGTTCAAAGAAATCCGTCATGTCGGTAAACTTTCCGTTTTGCTCTCTTTCTTCGACAATTTGCTTTACAACGGCAACGCCTACATTTTTTAATCCACCCAAGCCAAAACGAATTGCCCCGTTTTGCACTCTAAATTCATCTCTGCTTTGATTGATGCAAGGCGGCAAAACATCTATTCCGATTGTTTTTGCGTAATTCATGTATTTTTTTATTTGCGTAATATCGGTAATACGATTGTTAAGTAAGGCACAAATAAATTCCGCCGGATAGTAGTTTTTAAGCCATGCTGTTTGATAAGTTACATACGCATAGCAAGTTGCATGCGACTTGTTGAAGGCATATTGTGAGAAGTCGTCCAACTGTTTGTATATTTGCAAAGCGGTTTCTTCAGGAATTCCGTTTTTAATGCATCCCGGCACGGTTTCTCCGTTTGTCCAAGTTCCGCCGTAAACAAACAACTGTCCCAAATCTTTCATCATTTGGGTTTTCTTTTTACTCATTGCATAGCGGACGTTGTCTGCAAGCGCGGTTGAAAATCCTGCAAGCTTTTTTACAAGCTGCATAACTTGTTCTTGGTACACAATACATCCGTTTGTAACCGACAAAATGCTTTCCATTGACGGATGCAAGTAGTGAATTTTTGATTTATCAAATTTGCACTCGATAAAATCTCCTATGTACTGCATCGGTCCCGGACGATACAAACTTATTCCTGCGATGATTTCTTCCAAACCGGTCGGCTTCATTTTGCGCATCAATTCGCACATGCCACCGCTTTCAAGTTGGAAAATACACATTGTGTCACCCGATGCAATTAAGTTAAACACGTTTGGATCATCGTAATTATCTTTGTGAAAATCTACTTTTACTCCGTGGTTTTCATACACATAGTCACAAGCTTTTTTAATGTCCGTAAGTGTACGCAAACCTAAAAAGTCCATTTTTAACAAGCCAAGCTGTTCAACCTCGATCATGTTGTACTGCGTTGTAACAATTCCGCCCTTTGCAAGAGAACCTCCGTTTGTTTGAAGGGGGACGTGATCGGCAACTTTTTCGCGACAGATAACAACTCCTGCGGCATGCATACCTGTTTGTCTCGGTGAACCTTCTAGGCGCATTGCAATGTCTATCAGTTTGTGCGTTGCCGGATCGTTGTAAGCTTGCTTTAATTCTTCAGATATGTAAGTGTCGGCTTCCTTTTTGTATGGTTTTAATCCCAACAAGTGTTTTATTGTGTATTTAAAGCCGTCCGGAACCATTTTTGCAAGTCTGTTTGATTCCGCTACGGAAAATCTTAAAACTCTTGCAACGTCTCTTATGGCATTTTTAGCCGCCATCGTTCCAAACGTAACTATTTGACAAACGTTGTCCATTCCGTATTTTCTGTGAACGTAGTCAATAACTTCTCCACGTCTGTCCATGCAAAAATCTACGTCAAAGTCCGGCATGGATTTTCTTTGCGGATTAAGAAAACGTTCAAACATCAAGTTGAACCTAAATGGTTCTACTTCGGTTATTCCTATTAAGTATGCTATTACGCTTCCTGCTCCGCTTCCTCTTCCGGGGCCGACCGGAATTCCGTTTGTTTTTGCATAGTTGATAAAATCCCATACAATAAGATAGTAGTCAACAAAGCCCATGTCGCATATTACGCCATATTCATATTCCACACGATCGCGAATTTCTTGTGTGCAATTTGGATATTTTTCCTTTAATCCTTTTTCAAGCAAATAGCGTAAGTACTCCGGAGAACTCATTCCGTTAGGCGGAGTGTACAACGGGAGCAATTTTTCTTTTCCGAAATCTACGTTACATTTTTCGGCTATTTCCAGTGTTGTTTCCATTGCATCCGGGACATTTGGAAACAATGCAGCCATTTCGTCGTAGTTTTTAAGATAGAATTCTTCGCCCTGAAATTTCATGCGGTCTACGTCGTCCACATACTTGCCCATTTGTATACACAACATAATGTCCTGTATTTCGGCATCTTCCTTGTTTAGATAGTGAACGTCGTTTGTGACAACAACTTTAATATCGAGCTCTCTTGCAAGCTTAACTAAAAGGGGCATTACCATGTCTTCGTCGGCAATACCATGTTTTTGTATTTCTATGTAGTAATCTTCTCCAAAAAGTTCCTTGTACTGCAGTGCAAGTTGCCTTGCTTCTTCGTGTCTTTCTGCCATCAAAAGACGGGGAAGTTGTCCTGCGATACAAGCCGACAAACAAACAAGCCCTTCGGAATATTTTTTGAGCGTTTCAAAATCTATACGCGGTTTGTAATAAAAACCCTCAACCCAAGCAATAGAATTTAATCTGCACAAGTTGTAGTATCCCACATTGTTTTTTGCAAGCAAAATCAAGTGAAAATACTCTTTGTTTTCCACTCCGGTGTTGTGCAAATTTTCGCACATATAAAACTCGCAACCTATTATCGGTTTGATACCTGCATTTTTTGCCGCATTAAGAAACTTCCACGCACAGTACATGTTTCCGTGATCGGTTATTGCGACTGCCGGCATTTCGTACTCTTTGCATTTTGCGAGCATATCGTCTATACGAGTTGCTCCGTCAAGCAAACTGTATTCGGTATGTAGATGTAAATGAACAAACGGCTTCATTTTTCTATTTCCTTTTTTTTAAAACGGCGTGGCGACCATATTTTGCCATGCCGTTAGATGTTGTCTTTTTCTAAACCTTCAGCAGTTTCTGCTATTTTTGTAAACCGGTGATTGGCTCCGCTTTTTGAAACACCCACCATTTTTGCAATCTCTTCCAGTGTGGCTTCGGGGTTTTCTTCCCGTTTTGTTGCAATCTCTTTTAGCGGCTCCGCAAGAGTTTCAAACTTTCCGTGTTTGCGAATAATTAAAATGTTTTCAAGTTGTTTTTCACTTGCATTTACGCTTTTGTCTATGTTTGCCGAAATACAATTGCTTTGTCTGTTTGCCGTGTTACGAAGGCTTCTACCGATAATTACATTTTCTAATTTCATTTTTGCCGATATTGCTTCCACGTAAACCAACAAATCAGAAATAACTTCACTGTCTTTTAAGTACAGCACCATTCCGTTTTTACGCGCAAGCACTCTAAACGGAAAGTCGTAACTTTGTGCAACAGCTTTGGCAAAATCTTCGTCAGAAAACCTCAATTCCAAATGGTACTTAGATCCGGATTTGTTTTCTCCTACATCACTATCCAAAACAGGTATGGCAACCGAGCCACATGCTAAAATAAGTCCTTGCATAAACGCTTTTTTACAACATTCGTTTTGCGGCAACAAAGAATAAACATCTTGATTTATGCTTAACATGCCGTCGCTATCTCTTTTTATAAGATTTATTTTTTGACCTATATTGTTTGCAAAAGAACAACTGTACACAGCCAAACCTTTGGCATTAGCATTTGTTGCCTGTATTTCACTTGCAACCGACAATTTTTCCTTTGCAATATTTTTGCAAAACAAAAGCAGATCGTGATTGTCGCTTTCTATCGTAAAACAAAAACCTCCGCCAAACGAAAGTTCAAGCGAGCCTATTGACTTAATTACCGCAACAAGAAAAGATTGCGCACAGCAATCTTTTACTTTGTGTAATTTTTTTAATATTTCACTTTTTACTTCCTGCGAAAATGTCATTTTACTTTTTCCCAAAACCGCATAAGGTGTTTCATCTATTAAATATTTTGTCTTTTACGTCTTTTACTTGCGAAGCAAGCGTGTCGTTTTGCTTAATTTCTTCACTTATCTTGTCCCTTGCGTGCATCACTGTTGTGTGATCTCTTCCACCAAAGTACTCCCCTATCGACACAAGTGGCATGCTCTGTCCCAAAATGTCACAAATTAAGTAAATACAAACCTGACGCGGAACAACAATCTCTTTGTTTTTCTTTTTTCCGACTAGTTCATCCTTACTCACACGAAAATATTCACATGTAGCATCGACTATGTGGTCGATGGTAATTATATCGCTTGTAGAATCGGCATAATCGCGTAGAGCATCGTTGACGATATTCATGTCGTTTGGATTTCCGCCAACAAGCGTGGAATAGCTAATAATTCTGTTTAGCATGCCTTCCATTTCACGAATATTGCTTGTGATTTTTTCCGCTATAAGCTCCAAAACTTTTATATTTATGTTGCAACCTTTTGCATTGCACTTTTTTTGCAAAATTGCAATACGAGTTTCAAGATTTGGCGGTTGAATATCTGCGATAACTCCAAACGCGAAACGTGTTTTTAATCTGTCTGCAATTTTTATTTCCTTCGGAGGACGATCGCTTGATAAAATTATTTGTTTGCCTGCCAAGTACAACTCGTTAAAAGTGTGGAACATTTCCTCCTGTGTTCCTTCCTTATTTGCAAGAAATTGCACGTCGTCCATCATAAGAACGTCTGTCTTACGGTACTTATCTCTAAAATTCTTTGTTGCATTTTGATCCGAATTGTTGTGAATAGATTCGATAAATTCGTTTACAAACTGATCGCAAGTAACGTACATTATCTTTTTTTCCGGGAAATTACGCGACAAGCTGTTTCCTATGGCATGCATCAGGTGAGTTTTTCCAAGCCCTACTCCTCCCCATAAGAACACGGGATTGTAAGTTACTGCGGGATTTTCCGCAACTGATTTTGCAATTGCTACGGCATATTCGTTGCTCTTTCCTACAACAAACGTGTCAAAAGTGTACTGCGACACAAAGTTCGGTTTGTTGTCTGTTTCGGAAACATAGTTGTTACTTACTGGAATATCTACTTCCTGTTCAACATTTCCTAAATGTGGCAAATCGTCTTCGGTGATAATTTCAATATCTATTATCGAAGGGAAAACAACGTTTGTGCTTTTTTTGATAATTTCCTTATAGTTGTTGTTTACCAAGTTTTTAAGAGCACGAGTTTCGGCAAGCAAAATAAGCCTGTCCTTGTAAACGCCAACCGGTTGTAATGCGTTAATATACAAGTCGTATGCCAAAGTCGAAACTTTAGACTCGGTTTCAAGAAGTATGTTGTTCCAAATTTGATTTAGTTTTAGCATGGTGTAATTATTATACCTTTGTTTCTTTTCTTTTTCAAGAGAAGATTTTTATTTTGTTTTTATTTTTGATACTAATTTTTTAAAGCGGATTTTTTCTCGGTTTATTTTGTCCCCTTGGATACATGCTCGGCGTCGGTTTGATTTTGCGGTAAACGATTATGCACCGATTCGCTCCGCTCGGCAAAACAAATTTGTTTACGGACTCTAATTTTAACCCTAATATTTTTTCGGCATTTTTTGCATTTTCCGCTTCGCTTTCATCGGTTTTGTATGCAATTACAAGTCCACCGATTTTTACCACTTGAGCGGTGTATTCCAAAAGTATGTTAAGTGGCGCAACCGCACGAGCCGTTGCAACGTCAAACTTGTTGGAGTGCTTTTTTGCAAAATCTTCTGCCCTGTCGTGAAAAACTTGAGCATTTACTTCTATCTTTTCACACAATTCTTTGCAAAAATTTACTCTCTTTCCAAGACTATCCACAAGCGTTGCTTTTAAGTCCGCTCTTGCTATGGCAAGCGGAATAGAAGGGAATCCGGCTCCGCATCCTATATCGCAAATGCTTGATTTTAATGGAATAAATTGCGCTCCGAGCATGCTGTCGACAAAATGTTTTTCCCAAACTTCGCTAACGTCGGTTATTGCCGTGAGATTGTATTTTTGGTTTTCGCTAAGCAAAAAATCACAATACGTATTAAATTTTTTTGTCATGTCGTCCGTCAATGCGACTTTTGCGACTTCTTGCAAGTACTTTTCCATTTTTTTATTCGTTAGCCTTTTTACCATTTTGAGCAAGATAAACAATTAAAATTTGAATATCTGCCGGACTTACTCCGCTTATTCTTCCTGCTTGTCCCAAGTTTAACGGACGAATTTTTGCAAGCTTTTGTCTTGCTTCTATTCTCAATCCGTCAATGTTCATATAGTCGATATCTGCCGGCAAAATTCTATTTTCAAGTTTTTTTGCTTGTTCTATCGCTTCTTGCTCCTTTTGAATGTACCCACGATATTTACATTCTATTTCAATTTCTTCCAACACTTCGTCTGTTGCACCATCAAAAAAACCAAGTTTGGCAACGTCTTTTGCCAATATGTTGGGACGACGCAAAATTTCATCAACCGTTAACCCTGCACCCGTATTTACTTCACCTTTTTCAGCAAACAACGCTCCGTACAGCTTGGGAGAAACAATTTTGTTTAGTTCGCTTTCACAAACTTTAAGTTGCTCCATTTTTTGTGTAAACTTTTGATATCTTTCTTCCGTAACAAGTCCTATTTCTTTTCCAACGGGAGTTAAACGCATGTCGGCATTGTCTTGTCTTAAAATCAATCGATATTCCGCCCTGCTTGTCATCATTCTGTAGGGCTCAAACGTTTCTTTTGTAGTAATATCGTCTACCAAAACACCTATGTAACTGTTATCACGCGGAAAAACAACCGGTGCCTTTTGATGCACATAGCGCTCGGCATTTATTCCTGCAACTATTCCTTGTGCAGCAGCTTCTTCGTAACCGCTTGTACCGTTGATTTGTCCTGCAAAAAACAAACCCGGTCTTTCTTTTGACATAAGCGTAGCATTTAGCTGAGTGGCATCTATACAATCGTACTCGATAGCATAAGCATCTCTCATTATCTCTACGTTTTCAAGTCCTTCAATACTGTGATAGATTTGTTCTTGTATGCTTGCCGGCATAGAAGACGATGCCCCTTGTACGTAAAATTCGCAAGTATCTTCCGCCTCCGGTTCCAAGAAAATTTGATGTCTTTCTTTGTCGGAAAAACGTACTATTTTATCTTCGATGCTTGGGCAATATCTTGGACCGACTCCGTTTATGCTACCGTTATATAATGGTGCCAGCTGCTTGTTTTCGAGAATAATTCTTTTTGTTTCTGCCGTAGAATAAGTCAAATAACAACTGCGCTTTGTTGGCATTACGCTTTCGGTCATATACGAAAACGGTCTTGTGTCCGCTTCCCCACATTGCTCCGATGTCTTTTGCAAGTCAATAGATTCCATACGCACTCTTGCCGGAGTACCCGTTTTGAATCTTCGAACGGCAAAGCCCAAATCGACCAAACTTTGAGTAAGATATTGTGCATTGGCAAATCCGTTTGGTCCACTGCTACGAATGCATTTTCCTACAAGTGTGCGCGAATTTAAGTAAACTCCGCAACAGAAAACAACAGCTTTTGCATGATAAGTCAATTCGACCGCAGTTGTAACACTGTATGTTCCGTCTTCAAGCGGAGCAACGTTTACAACCTCTCCTTGTCTTAAGTAAAGGTTGGGGGTGCTTTCCACGGTAGACTTCATGTTTATATGGTATCGATTCTTGTCTACTTGAGCTCTCGGGGAATAGACTGCGGGCCCTTTCCCACGATTCAACATTCGCATTTGTAACAAACTTTTATCTGCGTTTACAGCCATTTCTCCGCCCAAGGCGTCTATTTCTTTTACTATTTGACCTTTCGCCGTTCCCCCAATACTTGGATTACATGCCAAAAAAGCCACTGTGTCTAAGTTAGTGGCAAACATAAGTGTTTTGCAGCCGAGTCTTGCACAAGCAAGAGCTGCTTCACATCCGGCATGTCCGGCGCCAACGACTATTACATCAAAATCCTTCACTTTTCTTCCTACTTCCGTTTTTTACATTTAATTATTTTCTGCACAAACACTATTTTTCACAAGGAAAATTGGTTTGCGCTGTTTATTTTCCCAAACAAAACTTACTGTAAATTCTGTCTATGATATCTTCCCTTGCACTTGTTCCCGTAATTTCACCAAGCACCGCCCAAGCATTTTTTGCAGCACTGACAACAATATCCATTGTGCTGTTTTGACTTGCGCTTATTGCTTGCTTTATTTCTTCTGCAGCTTTTTTTAGACAATCCAAATGTCTTTCGCTGGTAATAAGCAAATCGCTGTTTAAAATATCTCCTGCACAAAACATGTCGTAAAGCATTTCCTTTACAGATTCTACTTCACCGCTTTTTGCCGAAACAATCAAACTATCGTCGCAACAAGGTAGTTCGTCAAACAAATCTGCCTTGTTAAACACTCTAATTTGCGGTTTTATGGTAGGGTAAACAGTTCTATCAAGCGGATTGTCGGTAACATTTAACACAACATCGGCATTGTCGGCTGCTTCCTTTGCACGACGAATTCCTTCACTTTCTATTCTGTCGTTTGTGTCGTGAAGTCCGGCGGTGTCGATAAAGTTAAAGCAAATATCCTTGTACATTACTTTTTCGCAAAGAGTGTCTCTTGTTGTGCCGGAAATATCCGAAACTATTGCCCTATCTTGTCCGAGAAGTGCATTAAGCAGTGTTGATTTTCCCACATTGGGAGCGCCTACAATTGCAACGTCAATTCCGTATCTTGCAACCTTGCCAAGTGTGGACGTGCGTATGAGTTTTTCAATGTTATCAAGTATTTCTTGCAAGCTTTCTTTTATCTGCGCCATTGTTGGCAATTCCAAATCTTCCTCCGGATAGTCAAGCGCAACTTCTCCTGCGGAAACCACGTCCAAAAGTTTGTCTTGCAAAACGACTACTTTTTGTCCAAGTTTGTTTTTGAGAAGGTTAGATGCCGCTTTTGCCGCAGATATCGATTCCGCATCAATCATTTCGATAACGCCTTCGGCATTGGTCAAGTTTTGTTTTCCGTTAATAAAAGCTCTTTTGCTAAATTCTCCGTTTTGAGCCATAACAGCACCATTTGCCAAACAAGCATCTATTACAGCTTTTATTACCATTCTTCCGCCATGACAATGAAATTCTACCATATTTTCACCGGTATAAGAATGAGGTGCAACAAAATAAACGCACATTGCCTGTTCGTCAAAGTTTTCGGTTTTAAGATTGCCAACTTTTAAGTAGTTTGCCTCTTTGGGCATCGGCGAAAAAATCTTTTTTGCTATATCTATTGAGTCGTTTCCGCTCATTCTTACAACAGCAATAGCGCTTTTACCTATTGCCGTTGAAAGGGCTACGATTGTTTTTTCCATATTCTTGCCTTCTACGATAATGAAATTAAAAAACTTTCTTTTAAATCGATTTTTAATTATTTTACCACTTAAATCAAATTGTCTCAACTATATTTTGCTTTTTTGTTCATATTTATCTAACTTTGTAAACAATCTTGATGCAATTAAACAGTTGACACACAAAATCTTCTTTGATAAAATATACATGTATGTCATGCGGTTGTTTTTTGCTTTTTGCAGCAAAACAATCGATACTCACAAATTCAAATAATTATTGTGCAAAAAGAACTTCTTTTTGCCAAGCACAAGGAGAATAAAGATGAAAAGAACTTACCAACCCAAAAAAAGACAAAGAAACAAGGTTCACGGATTTAGAGCAAGAATGAAGACAACCGGCGGAAGAAGAACTCTTGCAAGACGCAGAAACAAGGGCCGTCACGCAATCTCTGCTTAATAGGTAACCAACATTGAAGTCTATTTACAGACTCAAAAAAAACTATCAGTACAACTACATATACAAACATTCCCAAAGCGTTGCAGACAACAACTTTGTGTTGCTTTTTTGTAAAAGCAACGTAAACCAGACAAAATTCGGATTTTCGGTAAGTAAAAAATTTGGACACGCAGTTCAAAGAAATCGCGTTCGCAGACAAATGAAAGCCGCCGTATCTCAAATGATGCCTGACATAAAGTGTGGTTACAACGCTATTTTTATACCGCGTAAAAGTCAAAGCTACTTGTATGCCGATATAGTTGAAAGTTTTAATCGACTTTTGAAAAAAGCCGACCTTCTCAAATGAAATATTTGTGCATAGGACTTTTAAAGCTTTACAAAGCAACCCTGTCTAAAATAAAAGGCGGAAAACGTTGCATTTATGTGCCGAGTTGCTCGGTGTATTCAATGGAAGCTTACGACAAATTTGGCTTTTTTGGCGGAAGTTGGCTAACCGTAAAGCGTCTTTTGCGGTGCGCTCCTTGGGGGAAAGGCGGATTTGACCCCCTACCGAAAAACCTAAGAGGCAAAGATAAATGGTATGTGTAGTTTTGAAATACTTTTGTAATCTTTTGACATTTTAAAATTGACGTTTCTTAAAAGTCCTTTCTTTTTACAAAGGTTTTCAATTCAAAAAAAACAATTGCTTCGATATTTGGAGAAACAATGAACAAAAAACTAAAATCAATTCTTATACTGATGTTGTTATTTTTGTTTTGCTTATCGCTGTTTGCAGCATGCAAAACCGAAAAAGTTGACTTTTTTAGCTACTCCGAACAAAATCTTGGTTGGGTAGGACGTCTAATAAAGGCAATGCACGGTTGGATTAGCAACTATGGTTGGACGGTTGTAGTATTTACTGTCTTTCTAAAAATTGCCGTGTCTCCGTTAGATTTTTGGCAACGCTACTCTTCGAGAAAAAGTGCATTGAAGATGCAACAAATTCAACCACTACTCGAA
This sequence comes from bacterium, assembly GCA_963619835.1. Taxonomy (GTDB): domain Bacteria; phylum Bacillota; class Clostridia; order Christensenellales; family CAG-314; genus Fimimonas. Next base: position 41,344 of record CAVEYD010000008.1, read on the forward strand.
GCTATCGACAAGCGTTACGGAGCAAACACGCAAAGAGCCAACGAAGAAAAACAAAAACTTTACAAAAAACAAGGATACAGTATGTTGTCCTCCTGCTTGCCGATGATTGTAAGCATGGTAATATTCTTTGTAATGTTTGGCGGTCTTCGCGAATACTCTACTTACAGCAACATCACCTCTTTTAGAAACTTAACAAACACTTACTACGACACTTACGTTACCGAATATGCCAAGGACGACGAACTCGCTGCGGAATTTAATGCCAACTACACGGCAAGCGAAGACAAATCAGCTGACCTTAACAACAAAATATTGGCGGTACGCAAAGTAGAAGAAAAATTCAAAAAAGACGGCAATGAAACAAAAATTGCACAAATATCTGCAATTCAACAACAAGCCGAACAAGCCGTAAAAGATTACTATCTTCAAAACAAAGAATCTTGGTTGTGGATTCAAAACGTTTGGCAACCGGACACTTGGGACAGCATTATGCCACCTTATTCCGGCAACACAAACAGTTTTGCTCAAACAATCGATATGAGCGACTTTACGGAATATGGCGGATTTAATGCCGAAAGTCTTTACAATCAAATTAGAGACATCGTTATTCAAACCGGCGAACGTGGAACAAGCGGCGCATGGAACGGTTTGATGATTTTGCCTATTCTTTCTATCGGGTTGTCTTTCCTTTCAATGTTTATTTCGCAAAGGACAGAAAGTCGTAGACGTAAGGACGAACAAAAGCCTGCAACCGATCAACAACAGGCAATGACCAACAAAACAATGATGATTATTATGCCGCTTATGATGGCATTCTTCGGCTTTATGTACACCGGAGCGTTTGCTATCTACATGGTGGTAAACTACACTATGAGTATTATTTCCACAGTTGCTTTACGCATTCCTGTAGACAAGGCTGTTCAAAGAAACCTTGCTAAACAAGAAGCCAAAAACAACAGCGGAAAAGCAAGTTATATGAGGTAAAACAATGAAACAAACAACAGCAACAGGAAAGACCTTGGACGTTGCGATTCAAAACGCGCTTGACGAACTTGGTCTAAACAAAGAACAAGTAGAAGTTACGGTTTTGCAAGAAGGAAAATTTTTAAAACCATTTAAAGTACAAGTTACACAAATCCCTTCGGAAGCAGAAAAATTACAAGAGTTTTTACAAACAATCATTAACAAAATGGGCATAAACGATTGCACCGTTGAGATGGAACAAGAAAACGATGAGGTTCATCTTACCGTAGTGGGAGAAAGCACATCACTGGTCATTGGCCATCGCGGAGAAGTACTTGACTCCTTGCAATATTTGTGCAGTCTTATGTTTAACGAAAAAAATGCCCCTTTCAAAAGAGTAATTTTGGATGCAGAAGGCTACCGCGCAAAAAGAGAAAAAACATTGCAAAAACTTGCAACAAACCTTGAGCAAAAAGTTAAGCGTACCGGCAAAGCAGTTGCGCTCGAACCGATGAATCCCTACGAACGCCGTATAATTCACACCGCTTTACAAAACAGCAAATACGTTACAACAGCTAGCGATGGCGTTGGAAATAATCGTCACGTTGTAATTTCTCCTATTGAGCAGGGAAACATTCTAAACGCACCCAACGCTCCGCGCAAAACGCTCAACTTTGTTTTCAGAAGTGACAAAAAACGTCGTAAGTAATTAAAAAAACTACATAAAAAAGAGAACAACAGACAGTCGTTCTCTTTTTTTATTTACATTTTAGTTATATCTGCATTATTTAGTGCTTGTTTCCCCTAATTTTATTTACATTTTTGTTCATGAGTTTTCTGCCGATATATCTATAAGACAAGCCTTTTAGCCAACTCATTTTTTGACCATGTTCACGGAACAATTCATCGGGAGAATCGTACTCACCAAAATCTCTAACGATACCTTCTTTTTGAATATATGTGTTGCAACAATCAAATTCTACTGGCGGACACGCAAAGTTTTTTGTTGCCACGCCGTATCCCATAAACGATCCGTCTTCATTTGCATTAAACTTGTTTTTTAGCGACAAAAGATACTTGTCGTCCAAAATAAAACCTTCTAGCTCGTACCACGTACCATCAATCTGTGCCACAACAAAGCTATGGAACACTTCTTTAGGTGCAAGCTTGTAAACGATCCCCGTCATTGCGCCCTTTTGCAAAAGCTTGTCTATCATAAATCCATGCACTTTGCAAGGAATACCACATGCACGAAACAATGCCATCAGCAACACGCCTTTTGTGTTGCATTGTCCAAATCCGTCTTTTAGTACTTGTGATGCCGTTATTTTGTCATCCACGTTGTAACCAAACAGCATTTCGTCTTTAACAAAGTTATAAATTGCCTTTGCTTTTTCAACTTCGGAAAGATTTTTCCACCCGCGAACTTCTATTAAGGACTGAATATCTCTGTTTGAATAATCAAGCAATTTTGTTTCTTTTAGATATTTTTCATTTTTTATATCAAACATTTTCTTTATTAACTTCTTTGCTTTCGCTTATTTTTGTTGCAATCAGCAATCCGCCAAACATCCAAATGTTGCCAACTGCAAGACTTGCACAAGATATACCATAAAAAAATGGACTACTTCCGCAAAAACCAACAATCTTTGCCATTGCCATACCTATCGGCAAACAAAACATCCATGCCCACTTGCCAACGAAAGTATAACTTTTAATAATCGCGTACGCTTGCACTATGCTTAAAATTACAATGCATATGGCAAACAATATTGAAACTTGTACCTCTCCTTCCACTTCATCGGACGTACAAGCCACGATAAATACTAGCGAAGCGATAAGTGCCAAAATCAACAAAATTACAATGGTTTGTTTGCTGTTCATTTTGATCCTTATATAATACGTTTAGATTTAGTCGATAGTAATCGAACTACAATATTATTTTTATATGGATTGTTTGTGCTTGAAGTACGCAATTAAAATTAGCGTCTTTTTATGTCTTGTTATTTCATAATGCATTGCCTAAATTAAAAAAGACGAATATAAATTAAACAAGCTTTTCTATAATTTTTTTGTGTTCAACTGCGCTATTTTAATTCAAAAAATCTTGCCTGATTTTTTTGGGTAAAATGCACTCTAAGCGTTCCGTCAGATAATTCAAAAGACAATTTGTTGTTTTTCGGATAAGTACACTTAGCCGAAGTGTATTGTGATCCAACTTTAATCTCTCTTGTCAATGTGTCGTCTGACAAATTCCATACGGCTAAGTACAGTTTGTCTTCAGCCACAAAGCCACTTGTCACAAAGGGTGCACCGAATTGCGTAAAACCGCTTGGTAAACACGGCAAAGCTGTGTTTTTTACGGTCGAAAGTGAGTCAAAATACTCTATCCCCTCTTTTACAAGAGCAAGTAGTTGCTCGGGCAACATTTCCAAGTGACTTGCAAGATGCATACGTCCCAAGAAAGAATTTACCATGTTCATAACAACTTTTTCTTCGTCGACGTTGTCCGCTATCCACTGTTTGTTCGGCACAAACACTCCGTTTATTACATAGTCACTGCCAACGGGATAACTCCACACAGCCGCTTGTTCAGGCAAAACAGACGAAAGCACATTGCCTGCAATATACGGATATTTGTCATAATGTGTTTGATCCGATGTTGACACTATCGAAAAATGGGCAAGTGTTTTGTAATCCATGCGCATACCGCCCGAACTGCAAGTTTCAAACAGTGTTTGCGGAAATCTCTTGCGCATCTCGTCCACCCATGAAACGTAAGCATTAACACATTGTTCTAACCCTTCTCCGAAGCTATCCGACATAACGTCTGTGCCTATACCGACGTCTTCGTTGTAATCCATTTTTATGTAGTCTGCGCCATAATCTTCCACCATTCGACGTATGGTTTCGGACATATATTCAACAACTTTTTCATTGCGAAAATCCAAAAAGTATCGCCCCATAACGCAAACTTTTTTGCCGTTGCGACGAATAAAACAATCGTCGGTGTAGTAAGACAACATTTCTTTGCAATCTTTGCCGATAATTTCAGGCTCAATCCAAAGTCCGGCATGCATTCCAAGCGAACGAATATAGTCCGTTGTTGCCTTTACTCCGTGCGGAAAACGAACTTTACTTTCCTTCCATTGACCGACATACGGATAGACTGTTTTTCCGTCTTCCTCGTTGTGCCAACCACAATCAATCACATAATACTTTACACCGAGTTTAGCAACTGTCGGTGCAATTTTACGAGTGTTTTCTTCCGTAGGGCAATCCCATGAAAGATGCATATATTCATTGAAAATCGTCGGCAAATTTTTGTCGGAATCACACTTGCCGGCTATTGTGCGACGATATTTTGTCATTTCGCCAAGTACATCGTCAAGACTTCCGCCAAAGCACAATGCTACTTTGTCGGTTACATATGTTTGCCCGGGTGCAAGATTTTTTTGCCACCCGTTAAATGCAAGATTTTTGCCACCCAAATATAAGTAAAATTTACCGTCGAAGTCACTTATTTCGTAATACCAGCTGTTGTTGGACTCTATTTGAAACATCAACCATTTGTTGTTTGTAACAATAATTCCTTGTGGCAATTGTTCCTTTGTGGACCAGCTACCCACATTTGCAAATGCTATGCGATGTTGACTGTTTGGAGAGTCGTCTGTAAAGCCGAGATCGGCAAGCGTGTTTGAAACAGGTTGACATTCATGGTGATGACTTTGATTAAACGTGTATAACGTTATTTTTGAGCTGTCGCAAACATTTGCAAATCCGCCCAAAACAAAGGATGAAGTTTCTTCCAAAGTAACATTTTCTTCACCAATGTTTGTGTATGCTGTTTGCACAGAGTAACCGTCATATTTACCGAAAGCGAACGTAGTCACCGCTTGCAAATTATCCGATCGTTGTGTAACAACAAGTTTGTCGCCAATAAATTGATGCGAAACATATCTAAGTTTTGCACTTTGCGACGAGCAAACCATTTTTGCGCCAAGGTGACTATCCTTATTTTCTCCGCTAATCTGTGCTTCTACAAAAGGAAAACCGTTTATTGTGGCTTTGCCGTTTGCTTCAATATTCATTTGCAATTTTTTTATATTTATATTCATTGTTTGTATAACCTGTGCACGATTTTTTGCACACTCTAATTTTCGGCCGTCTATTTGTAGACTATAATAAATATTTACAGCTGGTTGTCAAAAACGTGCTACACCCAAAGGGGTTTTTCGATTAATTTTCCGTTTTTAATTTCAAATGTTTTAACTTCAAATTTACCAAATTTTACGTTTGCTTTAATGCCCAAGACAACAAATTCTGCACTTTCTTCATGCGCATTGTTGTTGATAAGTCTTAGAGTGTAGCCGTCTCCGTCATGGTAAAGCGATACCAACGAAATCGCCTTGTTGTTGATTTCAACGCCATGCGAGAAATCATAACCGCTTCCGTGTGGAAAGAAATTGAGAGAATAAACGTCATTCGAAAACTCTTGCGCATTGTTTTCAAGCTCTTCGCACTTTCCGTAG
>CAVEYD010000009.1:0-44483 GCA_963619835.1 bacterium
CAAAGAGTGTTGCAACGGCAGTTGCAAACAAAAGATTTACAAAAATTATAATTTTTTTCTTATTTTTTGTCAATAAGTCATTATTGATTGTACTTGCGCAAAACGTTGTTGTGGCTAAAGGAGAAAATACAATGATAAAATTATGTGCGTTTGCCGACGAATATAGCAAAAAAATCGACGAGCAAATTCAAGGGCTTGTTTCAAACAATATTCATTTGATTGAAATTCGCAACGTTGACGGCAAAAATATAGCCGACATCACCGACGATGAAGCTACATGTTGTTATGAAAAATTAAACAAGGCCGGTATAAAAGTTTGGTCAATCGGTTCGCCGATGGGCAAAATCAATCTCGATTGCGATTTTGAAGAATACAAATTAAAAAAGGTTCATCGCTTGTGCCATTTGGCAAATTTGTTGCATTGCGACAAAATTCGCATGTTCAGTTTTTTCAATGCGTACAACGAACCGCAAAAAGTTTTTTCTTACCTAAGTCAAATGGTCGATATTGCCAAGTCATATAACGTCACACTTTGTCATGAAAACGAAAAGGAAATATATGGTGACACCCTCAAACGTGTGCAAGAAATTATGGCAAATGTCAGTGGACTTAAATTTGTGTATGATCCCGCAAATTACATTCAGTGCGGACAAAACAGTGTTGATACAATCAATGCCTTGTTTGACAAAACTTACTACTTTCACGTTAAAGACGTTATTGCTCAAACGCAAGAACTTGTCCCGGCGGGCTATGGTGACGGAAACATTGCAAAAATCGTAAATTTAATTCCGTCAAACAAAGACTATGTTTTCACTATCGAACCGCATTTGGCCGTGTTTGAAGGATATGCTTCAATAGACAACGCCGAAATGAAAAACAAATTCTCTTTTTCGGACAATCACTCGGCTTTCAACTTTGCCGTAAAATCGTTTAAGGACGTTTTGTTGTCTTGCGGTTATGTCGAAACAGCGCAAGGATTTGTAAAATAATTATTTGCAAAAATTTTTATGCAGTACATTTTGTAATAATGCTAAAGATAAACTTTATAAAGATAAAAAGGAGAACTACATTATGACAGTAGTAAAGTATGGTATTATCGGTTTAGGTAATATGGGTAGTGCACACGTAGAATCTATTCTAAAAGAAAACAATGTTCCCAATGCGGTTGTCACGGCAATAGCCGATCGTAAATCGGAAAAAGTGACTCGTATTTGCGAAAAATATCCCGATAGAAAATTTGATTGCTATTTGGAGGGCGCAGACTTAATAGACAAAGCCGATGTGGATGCAGTCATTGTTGCTGTTCCTCATTACCAACACCCCGAGCTTTCAATACGTGCATTAAAACGTGGAATCAACGTTATTTGTGAAAAACCTGCCGGTGTTTACACCAAACAGGTTAAAGAAATGATGGAAGTTGCTCGCAACAGTAAGGCACTTTTTACAATGATGTTCAACCAACGCACAAATTGTGTGTATCGTAAAATGCGCGAGATGATTCAAAATGGTGACATAGGCACAGTCAAACGTGTAAATTGGATAATTACCAATTGGTATCGTGCGCAATGCTACTACGATAGCGGAGATTGGCGCGCAACATGGGCAGGTGAAGGTGGTGGAGTTTTGTTCAATCAATGCCCACACCAATTAGATCTTCTTCAATGGGTTGTCGGAATGATGCCGTGCAGAATTCACTCATTTTGTCATTTTGGAAAGTGGCACAACATAGAAGTCGAAGACGACGTTACTGCTTATTTAGAGTATCCCAACGGTGCGACAGGCGTGTTTGTTACAAGTACGGCGGATGCACCCGGTACAAATCGTTTTGAAGTCCTTGGCACCGGTGGAAAGCTCGTTGTCGAATACAACAAACTTACCTATTGGAAAAATGAAGTAGACGAAAGAATATTCAACAAGGAGTATCAGGGGGGATTTGGCGATCCCAAGTACACTGTTACCGAGGTTGAAACGGATGGACAAAATCCTCAACACGCAGGGATTCTTCGCAACTTTACAAATGCTATTTTAGGCACAGAACCTTTGTTTGTAGATGGCACAGAAGGAATAAACGGCGTAGAGATTATGGATGCAATGCTCATGTCAACATGGCTCGGAAAAATGGTAGATTTGCCTATCGATGATGACATGTATCTAAAGTTGCTCAACGAACATATTGCTACTTCCGTAAAAAAGGAAAACGTCCACGAAAGAATTTTTGACACGCACAACACTTATGGCGGAAGAAAATAGAAAAAAATATCATGAAAAACTTTTTTGACGAAAATTTACTTTTACAAGGCGAAACGGCAAAACAAATATACAATGCAATTAAGGATTTGCCGATAATCGACTATCATTGTCACTTAGACGAAAAAGCAATTTATGAAGATGCAAAGTTCCAAAACATAGGACAATTGTGGCTTGCAGGCGATCACTACAAATGGCGTGCAATGCGTCTTTGCGGAGTTGACGAAAAGTACATTACAGGCGATGCTTCTTTTCACGATAAATTTATAGAGTACGCTCGTATTATGCCAAAGTTATGCGGAAATCCGCTTTACTACTGGACACACATGGAATTGTCAACAATATTCGATATTCACGAACCGCTTTGTGAACAATCTGCGGAAAGCATTTGGAATAAGGCCAACGAAAAAATTGTCGACTTATCTGTTTGTAAATTGCTTAAAAACTTTAAAGTAGAATATGTTGCAACTACTGACGATCCGTTTTCTCCGCTTGCTTATCACGGCACAATCGGCAACACTTCCGTTTGTCCCACGTTTAGACCGGATGCCTGTTTTGCAAAAGGGGTAAGCAAAGAAGAATTAGAAAAGCGCTTGCAGTTTTTTGTAAGCAAGGGCTGTAAAATTGCCGATCACGGATTTGACTCTTTCGAAGATACAAACAACGTCGAGTGGCTTATAGAGATGTGCTACAAGTACAACATTGCTTTACAACTTCATTTTGGTACTTTTCGCAATGTAAACGAAGTTGCATTTAAGTCTATCGGCAAAGATAGCGGATTTGACATTATGCGTTCGGCAATTGATATAGACAAACTTGTCGAGTTGCTCAGCAAACTAAATGCAAAGCTCGGTGGACTTCCGACAATAATTTTATATCCGCTAAACGACAACTATGTAAAGGCATGTGCAACACTCTGCGGAGCCTTTCGTAACGTTGTAATAGGAGCGGCATGGTGGTTTAACGATACCGTTTGTGGCATTAAACGTCAACTAAAAACCGCTTCCGAATATTCGGCACTTGGCACCCAACTTGGAATGTTGACCGATAGTCGTTCGTTCAGTAGCTATGTTCGTTTTGATTTCTATCGTCGCATTTTGTCTTCGTTTATAGCCGAAAAGGTTGATCTCGGTGAGTATGACGTAAACTCTGCGATATCGCTTGCCACAGATATCGCTTACAACAATGTTAAAAATATGTTAGCAAGTAAGGGGTTAAAATAAAGGGGATATATTATGAAACTAACATTTAGGTGGTATGGCGAAAAAGATTGTATTCCGCTAAACTATATCAAACAAATACCCAACATGAGCGGTGTTGTCACTGCTGTTTACGATGTCCCGGTCGGTGAAGTTTGGGATTGTAAAAAAATAGCACGTCTCAAGGAACTTTGTGATCAAAACGAGCTTCAAATGGAAGTTATCGAGTCTGTTCCCGTTCATGAAGACATCAAACTCGGTAAGCCTTCTCGTGACAGACTTATTGCAAACTATGCACAAAACATACGCAATCTTGGCAAGTATGGGGTAAAATGTATTTGTTACAACTTTATGCCTGTTTTTGACTGGTTTCGCACAAACTTGCATTTTGTACACAAAAACGGTGCAACAAGTCTAAGCTACTCCGAAGACGACTTCAATAAGCTTGACAAACGCAATTTGCGTTTGCCCGGATGGGACGAAAGTTACACTCCTGACCAACTAAACGGACTTTTGGCCGACTACGAAGGAATGACTCACGAACAGTTGTTTGACAATCTTGTATATTTTCTTAATGGAATTATGCCTGCTTGTGACGAAACGGGAATAAACATGGCAATTCATCCCGATGATCCTCCGTGGGATATTTTTGGGTTACCTCGCATTGTCGGGTGCGAAGCCGACTATGATCGACTTTTCAAAGCCGTTCCAAACATGCACAACGGCATCACTTTCTGCACGGGTAGTCTTGGCGCCGGGCGTTTCAATGATCTTCCCAAAATGGCGGCAAAATATGCAAACAGAATTTATTTTGCTCACCTAAGGCAGTTAAAGTTTACCAACCAAACCGACTTTTATGAAAACGGACACCAAACGCAAGATGGCAATGTCGATATTTATTCTATTGTCAAAGCGCTTGTTCAAAACGGATTTGACGGTTATTTGCGCCCGGATCACGGCAGAAATATTTGGGGCGAGGATGCTAAGCCCGGTTACGGACTTTACGATCGTGCATTAGGCGCCGCATACTTAACGGGTGTATTTGAAGCTGTCACAAAAGATTTATTAAAGGAGTAACAATATGTACAATGTACCATTTAGAGTAGATTTAACAGGTAAGGTTGCGGTTATAACAGGCGCAGGCGGAATAATTTGCGGAGAATTTTCAAAGGCTCTTGCCGAATGCGGTGCAAATGTTGCGCTTTTAGATATCAACTATGAAGCCGCCAAGAAAAACGCCGACGAAATAGGTGACAAGGCACTTGCCGTACAATGTAATTGTTTAGACAAACAAAGTATAATAAATGCTTACAATACCGTTGTTGAAAAGTTTGGAAAAGTAGATTTACTAATCAACGGGGCAGGAGGAAACAATCCAAAGGCGACAACCGACAACGAAACGATGAATCCAAATTTGGAAGGCGTAAAGGACTTTTTTGCTCTTGAGGAAAGCGGACTCAAATTTGTTTTTGACCTCAACATCACATCAGCTTTTTTAGTTACACAGGTTTTTGCAAAAAACATGGTAAAAACAGGCGGAAATATAATAAATATTTCATCGATGAATGCTTTTAGACCGCTTACAAAAATTCCTGCATATTCAGCAGCGAAAGCAGGAGTTAGCAACTTCACCCAATGGCTTGCCGTTCATTTTGCTCCGTGTGGAATTCGTTGCAATGCCATTGCTCCCGGATTTTTCGTAACAAATCAAAATCGCAATTTGCTTTTCAATGCCGACGGCACACCGACAGCTCGCACCGGCAAGATTTTAGCTGCCACACCAATGAAAAAATTCGGTGAAATCAGCGATCTAATCGGTTGTCTGTTGTGGCTTGTCGACGATAAGGCAAGTGGTTTTGTTACCGGAACGGTAATCGCTGTAGACGGAGGCTTTTCCGCCTATAGTGGTGTGTAAGGCATATATTAGCTACATTTTTACAATAAAAATTCAAAGTTTAACAAATTAAAAGCATTTTTGTTTTATTTAGTAAAACAAAAAACTAAAACAAGTTTGTATTCACAGTTTATCTGTGATAAAATATTTTTCTAACAACGGGGTTAAATAAGATGGAAATAGGATTAAATCTTTTTTCGATACGTAATTTACTTGCAACACCGGAGCAATGTAAAAAAACATTTACCGATCTCAAAAAAATGGGAGTGACATACGTTCAGTACAGCGGCGGAAAGTACGACGTTGAGTTGTTGCAAGAGTGTTCAAAAATTTTGCCAATTGTTCTTACTCATGTTCCAATGGACAGAATTCTACATGATACAAAGGCACTATGTGACGAGCACAAATCTTTTGGATGCACAAATATAGGTTTAGGCATGATGCCGTTTGATGTATTAAAGGACGAGGAAGTTTGTAAAAACACTATTGCCCAACTTAATGATGCAGGCAAAGTAATGGTGCAAAACGGATGCAAATTCTTTTATCATGCACATCAATTTGAGTTTTCAAAATTTGCAAACGGTCAAAGAATAATTGACTATATTTTGACCACTGCGCCCTACATAAACATTACCGCCGATACCTATTGGATTCAATATGGTGGAGCAAGTATTACCGAATATTTGCAAAAGATGGACGGAAAAATAGAGTGTGTTCACCTAAAGGACTACAAAATTTTGCACAAAACCGAAAAAGAGTATGTTCCGATTTTTGCTCCCTTGTCGCAAGGAAACATAAATTTTGCCGACGTCGTACCCGTTGCTCGCAAATGCGGAACGAAATATTTTCTTATTGAGCAAGATAATGCTGCCGACATGCCGGACTCTCTCGGACAAATTGAAATTAGCGTAAATGCCGCAACAAGTTGGGATTTTTAGTTGCAAGCAAAAGGAGAAAATATGGATAAAGTAATACCGGTAGTTGTAATTAAAGAACTAAATCAAACAGAAAATGTACTAAAAAGTTTGCGAGACGGTGGAGTAAACACAGCCGAAATCACCTTCCGTACATCCTGCGCCAAAGAAGCAATTGCTCTTGGCACAAAACTTTTCCCGGATATGAATATCGGGGCAGGCACAGTAATTAACGGGATGCAAGCCGAACAAGCCGTTGATGCGGGGGCAAAATTTATCGTTTCCCCGGGTCTTAGTATTGACGTTGCCAACATTTGCAAAGTCAACAACATTCCCTATTATCCGGGATGTGTCACTCCTACGGAAATCATGGAAGCATTGGAACTCGGTATCGACGTGATAAAATTTTTCCCGGCAAACGTCTATGGCGGACTCAAAGCTCTCAAGGCATTGTCAGGGCCGTTCCCTCAGGTAAAGTTTATTCCAACCGGTGGAGTTGATCTAACAAACTTGTCCGAATATCTCGCTTTTGACAAAATTTATGCCGTTGGCGGAAGTTTTATGATGAAAGGCGACATTGTGGAAAATTGCAAACAAATTTGTCAAATCGTAAAAGAAATGGAGAAATAATTATGAAAGTAATAACATTTGGAGAATTGATGCTTCGTTTAGCTCCTCAAGGATATTTGCGTTTTGTTCAGTCCGATAACCTTGAAGCGACATTCGGTGGTGCCGAAGCAAACGTTGCCGTTAGCTTGGCCAACTATGGTGTTCCTACCGCATTTGTAAGCAAACTTCCCGAACACGAAATCGGTCAATCTGCAGTAAACAGCTTGCGCAAATTTGGAGTCGATGTAAGTCAAATCGTTCGTGGTGGCGACAGAGTCGGCATTTATTATTGTGAAAAGGGTGCCAGCCAACGTCCCAGCAAGGTTATTTACGATCGTGCCAATAGTGCAATAGCAACCGCAAATAAACAAGATTTCGATTGGAATAAAATTTTTGAAGGTGCAACTTGGTTCCATTTTACCGGAATTACCCCCGCACTAAGCAGTGAAGTTGCTCAAATTACGCTTGAAGCCGTAAAAACGGCTCGTAAGCTTGGCATCACTGTTTCTTGCGATCTCAACTTCCGTAAAAAGCTTTGGACAAAGGAGCAAGCCGGCAAAACCATGTCGGAAATTTGCAAGTACGTAGATTATTGTATTGCAAACGAAGAGGATGCAAAAGACGTGTTTGGTATCGAAGCAACCGATACGGACATTACAACGGGCAAACTTAATCGTGAAGGTTATGTTTCTGTAGCAAAACAACTAACAGACATGTTTGGTTTTAAGGGTGTTGCAATTACACTTAGAGAAAGTATTTCCGCAAGCGACAACAACTGGTCCGGTATGCTTTACACTAACGGACAGGCATTTTTCAGCAAAAAATATGCGTTAAGAATTGTTGATCGCGTAGGTGGTGGCGATAGTTTTGGCGGAGGACTTATTTATGCTTTAAGCAACAATTACAATCCGCAACAAACAATCGAGTTTGCCGTTGCCGCAAGTGCGCTTAAACACAGCATCGAAGGCGACTACAACATGGTAAGTGTAAAGGAAGTAAAAACTTTGGCAGACGGTGATGCCAGCGGACGTGTTCAACGCTAACTTTTCTTGCAAAGGTGCTTGCTTCAAATGTTCAGGTGTTCACAATATGGCATAGATTTATATATTGCTTGTTGTGGTTTGTGGAAGATAAAGCGAGCGGCTTCATGACGGAAACTGTTATCTTTGCCGACGGAGACTTTTCGGCATATAGCGGGGTTAAATATGAAAGTTGGAATAATAGGAATAGGTGCAGTAGCGCAACTACATATTTCTGCTTTATTAAGTGCAGGTCAAAATATTACTGCTGTTTGTGACATTGACATTGGTAGATGTTATGCTGCAATAAACAAATTTAATTTAAAAGCAAAAGCATACAAAAATTATGTGGAAATGCTTGACTGCGAAAATCTCGACGCAGTTCATATATGCACTCCGCATTATCTGCATGCAGAGATGGTTTGCTATGCTTTGAGTAAAAACATAAATGTGTTGTGTGAAAAACCGATTGCAATAAATTTCGAACAACTAAATGACATCAATAATGCTGTTGAAAAATCTTCTGCTCAACTAGGGGTATGTCAACAAAATAGATTTAGGGCTTCCATGCAGTATGTCAAGGATTATTTCAAAGACAAAGAGATAACAGCAGCAAGCGGTTGCCTTTGTTGGCAGCGCGATAAAAAATACTATGAGAGCGGAGATTGGCGCGGAAAAAAAGCAACCGAAGGCGGTGGCGTAGTTATAAATCAGGCATTGCACACATTGGACTTGTTGCAATGGTTTTGCGGTATGCCGATATCGGTAATCGGTCATACTTCAAACGATACATTGAAAGACGTGATAAATGTCGAAGAAACAGCTTTTGGAATTTACAAATTGAAAAATGGCGGACGTTTCATTCTAAATGCCACAAATGCAAGTTCCGCAAGTTTTCCTATTACCCTAATGCTTCATTCGGCAAACGACAATGCAGTCATTGTAGACGACAACATTATTCTTAACGGAAAGTTCCTCACCAAAAGCGATGGCTTGCCGTTGTTCGGCAAAGAAGTTTGGGGTGCCGGGCACATTGCCTTGATAAAAGATTTTTACGATGCATTACAAAACAACAGAAAGTTTGAATTAGACTTTGACGAAGCTAAAAAGGTTGTGGTGTTGCTACTAAGTCTCTATGAGTCAGAAGGAAAAGAAGTAACAATAAGACGGTAAAATTTTAAAATGAAGTATTTAATCGCAGTTGATCTTGAAGGTGTCAATTTCGTTGTCGGTGAGCCGTACAAACCGCTTCACGAAGGCAGTGAACAATATAAAATTGCCGTAAAGGAAGCAACGAAAGAACTAAATGTAATTGCAAGTGCACTTTATGATAGCGGTGCGGAACAAGTGTATGTTTGGGACAATCATGGTCGCGGACACAACTTGAATTACGAATTTGTCGACAAAAGAATAAAAGATGTCGGCTTGGATAGATGTGCAATAGAAAGAATGAACGTTGCCGACCCGCTAGGCATAGATGCCATTATCTTTTTGGGCTATCATTCAAAGGAAGGCACGCTCGGCGGTGTTCTTGCTCACTCTTATAGTTCCGAATGTATTCAGTACTATAAAATCGACGGAAAACAAGTCGGTGAATTCTACATCGATTCTAATATAGCACTTTCAAAGAATATACCCGTAATAATGATGGTGTGCGATGACGTGTGCATAAAGGAAATTCCTTCAATATCAAGCGATATTGTCAGCGTCATTACAAAGCATGCAACAGGCAGAAACTCTGCATTGTTTCGCGGTGACGAATTATACACGGAATTGTACTATTCTACCCAACAAGCCGTTTCAAAATTAGGTAAAATGCGGTATTCAACCATTAAATTTCCTGTAGATTTCGAGGTGAGGTTTACCAGAATCGAACGAGCAATATCACAAAAAGAGTCAATCAAAAACAAATATGGTATTGATAGCGAGTTCGGTGAAGACGGCCACGTACTAAAACTAACTGCCAACAGAATCGAGGACATAAAAGCATTCTTATAAAGAAGTGGAACATACGTTGATAGAACATTGATTCTGCCGCCTTGTATATGTCTTGATGAAAATTTACAAAAATTTTGAGAACATTGGGAAAAAGCATTGAAAAACAAAATAAATTGTGGTATATTATAAAAAAACATGGCTAAAGCCATAATAAACCTTGCCTGCCTCGAAAATTTTCGGGGGGGGGTAGAAAGTTTTGCCATCTAACAGATCAGGGTACATGTCCTTGGTCTGTTTTTTGTTTTTCGGTGCCTACTTTTAAATAGGCAAACACAAATGAATTACCGCCTGTTTTTAACAGATTGGAAATATAAAAAATCTCACAAGGAGAGAAAACATGAAAAAAAAGTCACTCATTACAATTCTTGTAGTTGCACTTGTGGCTATTTTGTCGCTCACTGCTCTTGTTGCTTGCGACAACAAGGACAAGCACGAGTTTGCAACAGAATGGACAACGGATGCGACAAGCCACTGGCATGTATGCACAGTTGAAGGTCACACCGACACGGACGAAAAAGTTGCCCACACTTTTGACGAAGGCAAAATTACAACCGCTGCAACTGAAGATGCGGAAGGCGTAAAAACCTTTACCTGTTCCGTTTGCGGTTATACAAAAACGGAAAAAGTCGAAAAACTTGCCCACGTACACAGTTTTGTCGACTTTGCAAAAGTAAATGCAACTTGCACATCCGCCGGAAACGTTGCATACAAACACTGCTCAGGTTGCAACAAAAACTTTGATGCAGACGGCAACGAAATTGCAGACGTAACAATCGCGGCAACAGGCCACACCTATGGCGATTGGATTGCGGAAGTCCCTGCAACTTGCGCAACAGCCGGAACAAAAGCACACAAAGATTGTTCTGTATGCGACAAGCATTTTGATAATGACGGAACTGAAATAACAGATTTGACAATTTCTGCAACAGGACACACCTATGGCAAGACAACACTTACTTTCAATCCATGGATTAACTCCGAACCTGATTGTGTTGCAACAAGGGTATGTTCAAATTGCGATGAAACTACCGAAGGACACAAAATAGAAATAACAGTTCCGGCGACTGAGATAATTGTAACACAGCCAACCTGTAAGGAACTTGGAGGATTTAAATTAGTTGCAACATTTACGGAAGACCAAAAAACACTTTTGGGCTTAGATAATGTAAAACAAACTTCCTCGGATGAATGGTGGTGGAATGAAGGCGGATTTGCAGACCACACATTGATTGATGTTGAAGCAAAAGACGCAACATATTCAGAAACAGGAATAAAAGTTGCTCATAAATATTGCACAGTTTGTGAAAAACATTTTGACGCAGATGGAAAAGAATTGAGTGAAAGTGATTATTTAATTGCAAAGCTTGAAGCGAAAGCAAGAATGATTAAATTTATTACTGTTGGTGGGGCTATACCAACCAAGCAATGGGATGGGCAACCACTTTCTATAGACGGGAAATATACTGTTTCTACAGATTCAACAGAAACAAAAGTTACAGAGGTAGATTCTGGCAAAGTTACAATCAAATACTACACTTGCAAAAAGATCGTTTTTGATGCGAGTGCTGAAACAGAACTTGCAAGTGCACCTACAGAAGCAGGCTCATATTGGGTTTATATTGAATTGAGCGCAACAGATGAATGGCAAAAGGTTTCTGCACAGACTAGATTTATCATAAATTGCGATCATAATTATGGCACAACAGGAGTTTGTAGCACTTGTGGTGGTAGCATTGCACAAGAAATAAATGGCACTAACAACGAAACAGATTTCCAATTAAAAATGGATTCTAGCACAAGCAAAAAAGTTTATTTCAACTTTGTAAATTGTGTTTCAAACACAGACTGTGACTTAGATATTGATACCAAAACAATGCAAGAAACAGCAAGTAGCACAGACGATGCATTGATTTCAAGTATTAAAGTTTATAAAGAAGACGGAACAGAAGTTTGCGCATTAACATGCGAAAAATTTAATAGTTATTTACATTGGGTTTTACCGGACGGAATAACCTTGGAAGACTATAACAAATATTATGTAGTTGCAGAATTCAAGGAATATTCATCAACTGTAACACTTGGAATTTCAGCAAAAGTCCACAGTTATAATGCCGATGGCGATTGCGAATATGAAAAATAAGCAACTACAAGAAAAAGCAAAAATATCCGTGTGCTGAAAAACGCAATAGTTTAACAAAAAACTAAATTAAACAAAAAGGTTTTGCAAAACGCAAAGCCTTTTTTTGTTGAAGAATTGAAGATACAAGTGTGTATTTCTTTTGAAGATTGTTTCGTCTTCTCTAAATTGCTATTCGGTTTCTATTATATAAGTAAGATGGTGAGTTGAAAAAAATAACGCAAATTAAACCTTGTCGATTCAACTTACGTTATTCGTGGTGCGGATGACAGGACTTGAACCTGCATGGTTTCCCACATGAACCTGAATCATGCGCGTCTGCCAATTTCGCCACATCCGCATATAAGCAAAAGCTCAATTTTGTTTGGGCTTTTGTTTTTTTTGTTATAAAAGGGGTATAACTCCAAGATAGCAAATATCGTTGCGTTTAGCTGCATCGCCTTCGGCAAGCACAAAAGCTTTCTTTTGGATTGTTCCGCCGGAAAGACGAACAAGTTCTTCCAAACCGAGCAAGCTGTTTCCGGTAGAAACAACGTCGTCGATAATTCCTACTTTTTTTCCGCGCATAAGTTCGGCATCAAACTTGCTTATATGAAGTTGTTGCGTTGCCCCGGTTGTTATGCTGGATTTTATTTCCACGTCAATGCCGTCTTGCATGTAAAGTTTTTTGGATTTGCGAGCAACTGCATAGTACTTGTGACCAAGTTCTCTTGCAATAACGTGAGTAAGTTGCAACCCCTTGCTTTCTGCTGTAAGTAGTACATCGCAGTCCGAAACTAATTTTGCAATTTCTTTTCCACAATGTTCGGTCATTTCAACATTTCCGTGAAGGTTGAAAAAGCAAATTTTTACTCCGCTTGGCAATGGTAAAACAGGCAATTCCGCAACATAACCTTTTAGATCTACTTTATAAGTCTCCATTTTTTTCTCCTCAAGGACGATCGTCCCTACAAGATTTTAAAACAAAATGTTGTCAACAAAACAACTCAAACATTTTACTACACGTTTTTTTAAAAGTCAATAGGTTTTAGTTGCGTTAAATACAATTAGTTCAAAATGCGTAAACGCAAACGATTTTCAATACTTTTCAAACAACTTAATTTCAAACAACAAAGCCTTTTAAGATTTTTTCGTCAAAACAGTTTTAAAACGAAAAAAACAAGAAACACCTCACAAGTTTGTAAAACGTTGACTTAACTTTTGCAATGCGGTACAATTTGTAAAAAGTAAGTGCACGCAAAAA
Source organism: bacterium (assembly GCA_963619835.1). Taxonomy (GTDB): domain Bacteria; phylum Bacillota; class Clostridia; order Christensenellales; family CAG-314; genus Fimimonas. The sequence goes on from CAVEYD010000009.1 coordinate 13,261, forward strand.
ACGAAATTCGTTTCAAAGTGTCAAAAACAATTTAGTCACAAAACAGTTTGTTGGGGACAGTTAATCAATATAAAACAAAAAAAACGCAGTCATTTGCTACAGATGCAAAAAATTTACAAAACTTTGAAAAAGCATGGTGGCAACAAATGAAAATCATACAGGGGTTTGATGGTATGAATATAATTAAAGACAAAACTTTCGACGAAGAAAGAGCCTTGTACAATCTAAAGGATACTAAAGTGCAAAATTGTACGTTTGCGGGAGTTGCAGACGGTGAATCTGTTTTAAAGGAAACAAGAAGCATAGTGGTGGACAGTTGCGCCTTTTCTCTTCGCTATCCCATGTGGCACGCTCAAAAGTATAGCTTGCTAAATTCAAAACTCGATGAGTTTACAAGAGCGCCTATTTGGTATTCTAAAGATGGAATTATCGATAGTACCGAAATTCTGTCTGTCAAAGCTCTTCGCGAATGTAAAAACACAGTCATCAAAAACTCAAACATTGTTTCTGCCGAGTTCGGGTGGAAATGCGACGGCATAAAAATTGAAAATTCCACAATCGTGTCAGAGTATATGTGTTTTGACAGTAAAAACGTACAAATAAAAAACTTAAAGTTTACCGGCAAATACTCTTTTCAATACATGGAAAATCTCACTATAGAAGATTCGGTGCTGGACACAAAAGATGCTTTTTGGCACAGTAAAAATGTGGTGGTAAAAAATTCCGTAGTAAAGGGCGAATATCTTGCGTGGTTTTCGGAAGATTTAACGCTGATAAATTGTAAAATTATTGGCACGCAACCGCTTTGCTATTGCAAAAACTTAAAACTTGTTGATTGTGAAATGATCGGCACAGACTTATCTTTTGAATATTCCGAAGTCAATGCCACAATAAAGGGCAATGTCGATTCAATCAAAAACCCCAAATGCGGCAAAATAGTTGCAGACAGCGTCGGCGAGATAATAAAAGAAGATTCCATCATGGAAAGCGACTGTATTATTGAAATTAGAAAACAATAAAGACGAATATAGTACAAACAGCATCAAGCATCAAGGTAAAGAATAGGTTGAACAAGGTATCATCGTTTATTCGCTTATAAATATTACTATTTTAAAATATTTAAGAAATAGACAATAAAAGAACCGCATAAAAATGGAGCTAACAATGAAATACGCATTTATAAACTGTAAAATAATAGACGGCAACGAAAATATGCAAGTTGTCGAAAATATGGATATTTTAGTCGACGGTGAAAAAATTAGTGCGATAGTTCCGCATGCACAAAATTACGAGGGCAGAACAGTAGTTGACTTAAACGACAAATATGTCTGTCCGGGGCTTATAAACATGCACGTTCATCTTGCGGGAAACGGCAATCATCCCAAAAAGCAACGTGACAATGCCAAGCTTGTAAAGTTTATTATGGGTAGCAAGCTCACGCGTGGTGTTGCCTACAAACTTGTTTGCGGATTTGCCAAGCAAGAATTGTTGGGCGGTGTAACCACAATTCGTACCGTTGGCGGTCTCGGCAATTTTGACACTCGCTTGCGCGACGAAATAAATAGTGGCAAAAAAGTCGGTCCAAGAATAATTGCATCAAACCAAGGTGTTTCGGTAAAAGGCGGACACATGGCAGGCTCGGTTGCAATTGCGGCCGAAAGTGTTGACGATGCACTAAAGTACATTGACGAGCTCGAAAATCAAAAGGTCGACTTTGTAAAACTTATGATCACCGGCGGAGTGATGGATGCCAAAGAGAAAGGTGTCCCAGGCGAACTTAAAATGTCTCCCGAGATGGTAAAAGCAGTGTGCGAAAAGGCTCATCAAAAGGGCTACAAAGTCGCCGCACACGTCGAGTCTCCGCAAGGAGTAAAAGTTGCGTTGAAAAACGGAGTCGATTCAATTGAACATGGTGCAAAGCCGGATGATGAAATTATCGATTTGTTCAAGCAAAAAAATGCTTTTTTGTGCACAACAATATCTCCGGCGCTTCCGTATGCGCTTTTTGACAGAAAAATCACCAACATTACCGATGTCGAGCAGTACAACGGCAACGTGGTTTTTCAAGGTATAATCGATTGTGCCAAAGGTGCGCTTCAAAACGACATTCCCATAGTGCTCGGCAACGACGTCGGTTGCCCTTGGATAACCCAGTACGACTTTTGGCGCGAATTGTACTATTTTCACAAGTTTGTCGGAGTTTCAAATGAGTTTGCACTTTATTCTGCAACCAAGCACAGTGCGGAAATGGCAGGCATAGGCAACATTACCGGTTCGATAGAGGTTGGCAAGTACGCAGACTTTATTGTAATGTCGCAAAATCCCCTTGACAACTTAACGGCACTTCGACATCTCGACTATGTTGTCGCTCGCGGAAATGTTTTGCGCAACCCACAACCAAAAATTAAAAAAGATGTTCAACGTCAACTCGATAAGTTTTTGCAGTAAAACGGTCAAAAAAGCAAAGATTTGCCATGTCTAAAAGTGTCATCAAACAAAACCGCCATTACAAAAAATGTATTTTTTGCTTTTTATAACACAATATTGTCAAAACCGTTTGTAAAAGTGCTCAAACGGAAAATTCTTGAAAAAATATTAAAAAAAGCTTAAAAACAGTTGACGGCATTACTCACGTATGGTAAAATCTACCCATATTTCAACAGAGAATAGTTATCTCGCCGGTAAAAATCGGCTCCGAAGGTTCTCCAGGTTGATCAATTAGCCACAAATTAAATACAAGTTGGTTTTTGGTAAGCTCGGAATTGCTAAGGCAAGAGGTATACTATTTTTTGTAGTATCGTCTTTTTGTTGCGGTTTCGGGTTTTTTTGTTATTTAGGCTTTTAAAAAACAAAAAGAAAAATCAAAATAAAAAGCAAAAAATGATTTTTACCCTTTGTGCATTTGTGCAATAGGTACAAATAAAAAATTTATGGAGGAAAAACAACAATGAAAAATGCAAAAACTTTAACTGCATTGGTATTGGCTGGGGCTCTTTTGGTTGTAGCTCTATCTGCTTGCCTCGTTGCTTGCAATCCCGAAGAGTGGAATGCAACATCGGTAACATACCATACAACAACCGCAACAATGCCGAGTAACTGGAATGAGTTTACGTACGTAGACAACAACGACACGCAAATTCTTAATTACATTTCGTCATCGTTCTTCGATTACGACTACGACTTTGGCGGAAACAAGTACAATGCAGACGGATCGATCAATGCAAGTGCAATCGTATCCGGTGGTTACACAACAAACTATTCTGCAGCTACCAATCTTGAAGACGTTACCGCAACGGTAGACGCTAAATGGGGCTACACAGAAGAACAAAAGGCTGAAGGCGGATATGCTTGGAAAATCACCCTTCGTGACGACCTTAAATGGGACGACGGAACAGAAATTCACGCAGACGACTTCGTTTATTCAATGAAGGAAATCTTAAACCCTGACTTTTTGAACTATCGTGCAAACACTTATTACGATACTCTTAAAATCAAAAATTCTCGTGAGTACTTCTACTCTGGTGCACCTCTTTATACTCCCATAGTTCCTGCTTATGAATCTTCCGAGACTCCCGATTATTCCTTCGATATTGACAAAAACGATGTCTACCTAAATGTTGATTCTTTAGAAATGACGCTCGCTTCCTATTCGCTGTCCGAGTTGATCACTGAATATGTTGAAGATAAAACTGGAGAAGCTGCTGCTGCACTGGAAACAATAGCTGCTGCTGCCAATGAATACGGCTATACGTTGATCACTGAGGAAAATAAGCAGACCGCTATAACTCTTGTTTCGTATGCTGTGAGTCCCTTTGGTCTAGATTGGAGCGCTCTAAGCGACGCAGACAAAGACGGACTCTTCAAAGAGTGCTTGTTTTATATTTCCGGCTACGGTGATGAGGCAGAATGGGAATCTGTTGGTATGTACAAAGTTGACGAAAATTCGTTTGTAGTTTGCCTTGACAAAGCTTACAGCTTCCTTAAGGAAGACGGATCTCTTTCTTACCTTTCCGCTTACTACATGTCTTCTCTTCCTCTTGTAAAGCAATCTCTTTACGAAAGTTGCAAAATTGCTCCTGCCGCTGGTTCAACCCTTTGGACAAGCAACTACAACTCTTCTCTTGAAACAACTGCAAGTTGGGGACCGTACAAACTTGGTAGCTTCCAAAGTGGTAAAGCTTACACTCTTGTTAAAAACGACAATTGGTACGGCTACAACATGGAAGAATACAAAGGTCAGTACCTTATTGAAACTATCGAATGCGAAAAAGTTGCTGAATCTAACACCATTTGGCTTAAGTACCTCAGTGGTGAAGTTGACGGAGCAAGCCTTGACGCTGAACACATTGCAGAATACAAAGACAGCAAATATGTAACTTGGACTCCTTCTACCGGAACATTCGGTATGCAAGTTTACGGAAACCTTTCCGTACTTAAAGCAAGCGGAAACAACAACGGAATTTTGGCAATTGACGAATTTAGACAAGCTTTGTCTTTGGGACTTAACAGAGCCGACGTTGTTGAAAAGATTTGGCCCGGCACAACTGTAGCATGCTTTGGTCTTATGAACGATCAATACTACTACGATGTTGAAAACGGTGGAGTTTACAGACACACAACCGAAGCTAAAGAAGGTATCCTTCGCGCTTACGGATTTACAAAAAATGCTGACGGAACTTGGAGCGGTGGTGAATTGAGCAATGCATCTTTGGACGATGCTTACGAAGCTTTGACCGGTTACAACCCCACTGAAGCAAAAGCTAAGTTTGCCGAGGCTGTTGAAATTCTCACAAAGAATGCCGAATATTACGGATACGATTCTTCAAAAGAAATCACAATTGTTTACGGCTCATCTGTAGATACCGAAAAACAACGTTTCCGTTGCAATTATGTTCAAGAATTGATTGACGGACTTGCAGAAGGAACGGCTCTTGAAGGAAAAATCAAGATGAAGTTTGATGCATCCGCAGGATCTGGTTGGGCAGATGCTTTCAGAACCGGTGCAACACAAATCGGTTTCGGTTACGGATTTAGCGGAAACGCATTTAACCCGTTTAGCATTGTTGGCGGATTTGTTGATCCGGACGATAGTCTTAACTACCATATGTACTGGGATACAAGCGCAGTTAAATTGACTCTTACTTTGCCCGCAGGCGACTACGAAGGCGCCGGACAAACTTTCACCATGGGACTTGACAACTGGTACTTCTGCTTAAATGGTCTTGCTGCTGAAAATGACGCTGAGTTCAAGTACAACTGGGATGCCGGATTTGCTCCCGCTTCCGTAAGATGCACAATCTTGGCTGCTCTTGAAGAACAAGTAATCAAAAAGGCTTACTCAATCATGCTTATCGGTGAATATGCCGGCGAACTTAACAGCGCTAAGTTTAGCAATATCTCTGACGAATACAACACCTTCATGGGATTTGGCGGATTCAGATATATTCAAGTTAACTACAACGACGGACAATGGGCTAAGTACGTTGCAGAACACAACAACGACTTGACTGCAGAATACAAAAAGGCTGAGTAATTACATATTACACAACTTTATAATTAACATTCAAACAAAGGCGGACGAACATTTTTGCCCGCTTTTGTTTGACTTTATGTTTAACACAAAGGAGAGTTGCTTATGTACATGTTCAAGTACGTGCTAAAGCGCGTAGGACTGATGATTTTTACATTTGCAATAATTATGATCATGTGCTTTGCGCTTATAAAACTTTTGCCCATCGTGGTAAATGTTCAAGCCGGCAGTGACCCGCTAATTACATACAGACAGCTGGAGGCTCGCGGATACATAAAAAACGTGCAACAGGTCGAAAACGGCGTGTTCGATTATGACCGCGTCCCCATTTTGCAGCAGTTATTTTCTTATCTGAAGAAAATTTTTTCCGAAGGCGATTTTGGTATTGCCACAACTTACGGTGAGTACATCAACCAACCCGTTTGGGATGTGTTTGTCGAAAAATTACCTCCAACAATACTTATCAACATTTATTCTACCGTGTTGGGCGTTCCTATTGGACTTGCCTTAGGTATTTATGCTGCCCTTAAAAAGAACAAGTGGCAGGACCAAGTTATCAACGTGTTTATCATTTTGCTAATTTCCGTCCCGTCAATTATCATGGGTATGCTTATTCAGTACACAATGTGCTTTAAGTGGGCGTGGTTCCCAACCACAATGAACAAAGGTTACGACTATTTCTCGCTTTCCATGTTCAAGTCCATGTTGCCGGCGGTATTTTCGCTAAGTTTTGGCTCAATAGCCGGCTATGCACGTTATTCTCGTGCGGAATTAAGCGAAGTGCTTACAAGCGAATTTATGTTGCTTGCTCGCACCAAGGGACTTACAAAAGCTCAAGCGACCATGAGACACGCAATGCGCAACTCTATGGTCGTCATTTTCCCGTCGATTTTGTCCGAGTTCATTTCTGTTTTGTCCGGCTCGCTTATCATTGAAAACATCTTTTCGGTACCCGGAGTTGGCGGATTGTACCTTAACTCAATCACATTCCAAGACTACGACTTCTTTATGTTGCTTTCCGGCTTCTACACACTAGTCAGTCTTGTTGCCGGCATAGTAATAGATATCAGTTACGGATTTATCGATCCGCGTATCAGAATGGGGGCAAGATAATTATGGAAAACATAAATTTAAACAATATCCCCGCAGAAAAATTTAAGTTTGTCGACAGATCGGACTTATCTCGTGAAAAAAGTCTCGAAACAAAGCCCATCGGCTATTTTAGAGACGCTTTTAATCGTTTTTGCAAAAACAAGGGTGCCGTTGTCGGTGCAATAGTTGTTGCCGTTCTTATTTTGTGCGCAATTATTTGTCCGTTCTGCACACCTTACACACCAAGTTACTACGATCAAACGTATGCTTGTGTAAGTCCCAAGTGCAATCTTTTTGTAAACACAAATTTTTGGGACGGATGTAAGCAAAAAGAAACAAGCCGTATTTCTTACTTAAAAGATAGGGCTATCGGTGATGAAACAGGTTACTTAGCTGTCAAAAACAACGAGTATTCCGTCTCTGCCGATGGTGCTATTTACACGTACAGGTACGACACTTACTATGGTGTTGGATTTGGCAAAAAGTACAAAGTACTCACGATGGAGCAATATCGCGCGATTTTGCAGTATCAAAACGAAACGGGCATTCAAGTGCTTTATCCTACCGTAAAATTGTCAAACAGGCCTCAAGCCATTCAGGACAAGGAAGACCCCAACATTTACTACAAAACAAAGGTTGTTAACAACAAAGTTCAACCGGATTTGGATTCAAACGGTAATTTTGTGGCTAACTACTGGACTTACACGGAGTCGGAAGGTTTGCCCTCTACAGCTGCCACATACGATTCATTGCGTATTGAAGGCAATGACGGAGTTATGATTGACGGCGAAAAATGCTATTATGTTTACGGCAGAATAGTAGACGGTGGTGTTGAAGTAAGAGCTTTTTACTACAACTACTACACTTACGAACACACACAAGTTAAAAAAGACGGAATAAGTGAACCTTACTTTTTGTTTGGTACAACCTCGGCAGGTAAAGATATTTTTGCATGCTTGTTCAGTGGTGCAAGATTTTCCTTCTTGTTTGCATTGGTTGTTGCCGTTGTAAACTTGTTTATCGGTGCTATTTGGGGTTCAATTGCAGGCTATTTTGGCGGCAGAGCCGATATTATTATGGAACGTGTAACCGACGTTTTGGGATCTATTCCCACAATGATTGTAATCACGTTGTTAAAGTATCACATGGGCGCGACAAGTCAGGCTTTAGTGTTGTTTATTGCCTTCTTCCTAACCGGTTGGATAGGTATGGCAGGTACAACTCGTATGCAGTTTTACCGCTTTAAAAATCAAGAATATGTTTTGGCAGCAAGGACACTTGGTGCAAACGATTGGCGTATTATGTTTAAACACATATTCCCCAACGCAATAGGTACTCTTATTACAAGTTGCGCATTGGTTATTCCGTCAATGATTTATTCTGAAACAAACTTGTCTTACCTTGGCATCATCAATTTGGAAGCAGGAAACATGACAAGTGTCGGCACAATGCTTGCGGCAGGTCAAAGAGATATGCTTGTTGCTCCGTTTGTTGCGGCATTTCCGTCGGTATTTTTGGTTCTTTTGATGCTTTCGTTCAACTTGTTTGGTAATGGCTTAAGAGACGCGTTCAACCCGTCTTTGCGTGGTTCGGAGGGTTAATATGGAAAAAGAAATTAAGTTAAAAGTTAACAATCTAAAAATTTCCTTCAGAACCGATGCCGGCAAAGTTCAGGCTGTACGCAATATCGATTTTGAACTTTATAAGGGCGAAACTCTTGCCATTGTAGGCGAATCCGGATCGGGCAAATCGGTAACCAACCGTGCAATTATCGGTATATTGGCAAACAATGCCATTGTCGAAAGCGGTGAGATTCTTTACGACGGCAAAGACCTTTTAAAAATTGACGAAGAAGATTTCCACAAAATTCGCGGAGACAAAATTTCAATGATCTTCCAAGATCCTATGTCAAGTTTAAATCCTATTATGAAAATAGGTAAGCAACTTACAGAGGCAATGATTCTTAACGGAAAATCAAGTCAACGCAACGCAAGAGTACTTTTTAACAGCACTCTTAAGTACTTAAACGACTACATGGATTTGGTTGCCACGTCCGACGAGGAGAAAAAGGCAAACAAGGCACGTTGCGACGAATTTAACGAGTTTTGTGTAAATAGCTGTCACTTGGAAAAACGTTACAATGCTATTTATCGTGAAGCACAAGAGTTAAAGGAAGATATCGACAACACTTTGTTTTTGCTTGAAAGAAAACAAACGGTTGATATGAAACGCTTCATTGTAACCGTTTTGGATCGTATCAAGGAAACCTATCACCCCGATATCGTTGTGCTTAACGACGAGTTAAAGTCCGTTTTGGAATACTTGGAAGCGGAAAAAGCTAAAAAGGAAAAATCTAAAGAAATAGGGCAAGAGAGTCTAAAAGCGCTTGCCGAACTTTCGGCTATTCTCGACAAGGCTACAAAACGTCCAAAGCCAAACTACTTTACTTTGGGCTTCTACATGATGAAAAATCCGGATGCAAATCTGGATGACATGCCTATTGACGAGCTTACTCAAATGACGAGAGAATATCTCGACAAAGAGTTTATGCTTGACTTTATTGCCAAAGGTGCAAAAGCACTTCAAAAGGCTCGCAGATTATCGCTTAATGCCAAAAGCGAACTTGTCGGCAAAATCGACAATGCGTTGAAATTTTTTAACGGATCGGATTTTACAAAGGCCGATGCGCTAAAAATTGCAAACGAACTTGCCGATGGTGTTGAAAAAGCAATCAACAAGCTGGAAATTGTCAAAAACAGCACAGAATATACTTTCCGTTCGTCCATAAACGTTGCGGTTAAAAAGTATTTTGATGCAATTGCCTTTAACCCCAAAGAACAAGCTCGTTACGACAGACAAAAAGCTAAGTACGACAAGCTTGTCGCTTCAGGCAAAAAAATCGATTGGAAAATTGTTCCTGCAGCAATAGTGGATCTTGACATTCCAATGGGCGAAATTAAGCACATTTTGGAAAACTTAAAGGAAAACTACGAAAAACAACTTGCTGTTGAAAGTTTTGATTACGAAACAGGAATGGTTGCCATAATTGACTTCTTAAAAGAGCAAGCATCATTGTTCGTTTACAAAGTTACACAAAAAATTGCCAAAGCAAGAGCGCTTAAACTTATGGAAGAAGTTGGTATCCCCGAGGCACGAATCAGATACAATCAGTATCCGTTTGAGTTTTCAGGTGGTATGCGTCAGCGTATTGTTATTGCTATTGCGTTGGCGGCAAATCCCGACATTCTTATTTGCGACGAACCTACAACGGCACTCGACGTAACAATTCAAGCGCAAATTCTTGAGCTAATCAACAGAATTAAAAAAGAAAGAAATCTTTCTGTTATCTTTATTACTCACGACCTTGGCGTTGTTGCAAACATGGCGGACAGAATTGCCGTTATGTATGCCGGAAAAATTGTTGAAATCGGTACGGCTGACGACGTATTCTACAATCCTCGCCATCCTTACACTTGGGCATTGTTGTCTTCCATGCCGGATCTTGACACAAACGAAAAGTTGGATGCAATTCCGGGTACTCCGCCCAACATGATTTATCCTCCAAAGGGCGATGCGTTTGCGGCTCGAAACAAATATGCAATGCAAATTGACTTTGAAGAACAACCGCCCATGTTTAAAATTTCCGATACTCACTATGCGGCAACATGGTTGTTGCATCCAAATGCTCCAAAGGTTGACATCCCCGAAGTCATCACAAGTCGTATTGAAAGAATGAAGAAAAAGATGACGGCACAATCGACCGACACTAAAAACGTTGGAGGTGTTGATAATGAACAATAACGATGTATTGCTCAAAGTAGAACATCTTTGCCAATACTTTAAAATGGGCAAGAAAACACTAAAAGCTGTAGATGATGTCAATTTTGAAATAAAAAAAGGTGAAGTCTTTGGGCTTGTAGGAGAATCCGGATGCGGAAAAACCACAACGGGAAGATCAATCATCAAGCTTTATGATATCACCTCCGGAAATGTTTGGTTTAAAGGCGTTAGAGTTTGTGCCGGCATAGGATCTTACAAAGATGCTATTGCAAACAAAAAGAGAGAAACAAACAAAAAAATAGCCGAGTTAAAAGCTATTGCAAAAGAATCTCCCGAACAACTCCAAGATATCAATTTGCAAATTGCAAAACTCAAAGAAGAGTGTGCAGACTTTGTTGCAGAACAAAGAAATGAAATTGCAAGCGCCAATCACGACAAAAAGTATTGTGACAAAGATCATGCCGACAAGCTTATCGAACAAGTCGAAGCAGAATATGCACCCAAACTTGCCGAAGCCAAAAGCGATCCCGAAAAGTTAAAGAAGGTAACAAAAGAATATAAAAACAGACTTCGTATTGCAAGAAAATCACGTCTTACAACGCAAATTCAAATGATATTCCAAGATCCAATCGCTTCACTTGATCCTCGTATGACCGTTAAGGAAATTATCTCTGAAGGGCTTGTAATCAATGGTATAACAGACCAAAATTACATTGATGAAAAAGTGTACGAGATTCTCGAATTGGTTGGATTGGTAAGAGAACATGCCGGCAGATATCCACACGAATTTTCCGGTGGACAGCGTCAAAGAATCGGTATTGCAAGAGCTATAATCATGCATCCCGAAATGATCATTGCCGACGAACCGGTTTCGGCTTTGGACGTATCAATTCAGGCTCAGGTTATAAACTTATTAAACGAATTGAGAGATAAACTCGGACTTACAATTTTGTTTATTGCTCACAACTTGTCTGTAGTAAAGTATTTTTCAGATCGCATAGGCGTTATGTATTACGGCAAAATGGTTGAATTGACTACTTCTGAAGAGTTGTTTGCCCATCCTTTGCATCCTTACACAAAATCGCTTTTGTCGGCAATTCCTCTGCCGGATCCACGTACGGAAAAAACGAGAGTAAGAATTACTTACAATCCCATTGCCGAACACGACTACACTGAAGACAAACCGACGATGAGGGAAATAACCCCCGGACATTTTGTGTATTGTAACGATGCCGAAGAAGCAAAATACAAAAAGGAATTAGGTATTTGATTTGACTGAAAAACAAGAAGGCATAAACATTGACAAAAAGGAAGAATTTGTAGTCGCCGAACAAGAGAATAACGTTGCTCAAAACTCACAGGAAATTTCCGAAGGTGATGCACAACCCATAAAAAGCGACTGCTCAAAATTGTCTTCCGTTAATTTGTCGTCGCAAGACGATTCGCAAACAGCAGAAGAGAAAACGACTGAATCTTCAACAACCCCAAAGCGCAAAAAATTCGAATGGGCTACTTTTATTTGTTATTCGGCAACATCGGTAGTTATTCTTTTGATCGCTTTGTGGATTGTTTTAGCAAGAAATTTTTTTGAACAGGAAACTTTGTCGCAAAAATATGTGATTCTTTGCGATGCTTTTACCGTTCCGGGAATTATTGCTTTTGGATTTGGAATTTTGATAAAAATATCCGGTACAGGATTTTTTACCGCGATGAAGTATATCGGTTTAAGTGTACTTGGCGCATTTATCCCCGGTTTAAAATTAAGGCAAAAACGCTACAAGGACTTTAAAGAGGCCGAAGATAAAAAGCGTAAAGTCCTTAAAACAGATTTCCTTCTTATTTGTGGTACTTTTGCAATGGTAATTGCCGTTGTTTTTCTCATCTTATATCAATCTGCTTAACCTAAAAAAACAAAAATTTTAAAATGCACCCCAAAATTTGAGCCCCAAAAGGAAAAATTTTGAAGGTGCATTTTGTTTTGTATTGAAACATATTTTGTTTATATTTTTCTGCAAAAAAAGTAAAGAAAAATGTTGAAAAATGCAGTCGCAAATGATATCATAAAAGCCAAGGAGAAAAGTTATGAATATTAAAGATTTAACCTTAGATGAAAAGCTCACGTTGCTTTGTGGCAGAGATAATTGGACAACCGAGACTTGCGGAGGAAAAGTTCCCGAAGTGCGTGTTTCTGACGGTCCAAGTGGACTTCGTTTCGTTTCAATTACAAAAGACGGAACAGAAAAAACGGCTTATGCAACCGCAATGCCGACTATTTCGGTTGTGGCGAATAGTTGGAACAAGCAAGCAGCGTACAAGGATGGCGAAACAATTGCAGACGATTGCATTGAAAAGGGAGTAGACGTGTTGCTTGCTCCCGGTGTAAATATCAAAAAAACGCCACTCTGTGGAAGAAATTTTGAGTATTTTTCCGAAGATCCTTACCTTGCGGGAACACTTGCGGGTAAGTACATTGAAGGACTTCAAAGCCATGGTGTTGGTGCATGCTTAAAGCATTTTTGTGCAAACAATGTCGAATGCGACAGATCGTGGCAGTCGAGTGAAGTTGACGAAAGAACGTTAAACGAAATATATTTAAAACCATTTGAAATTGCATTAAAAGCAAAACCATGGACGGTTATGTGTTCTTACAACCCGGTAAACGGAGTGTATGCATCCGAAAACAAAAAGCTGCTTACTACCGTTTTGCGTAAAAAATTCGGTTTTGACGGACTTGTTATGTCGGACTGGGAAGCGGTACACAATGGCTACAAAGCAGTTCGTGCCGGCCTTAATTTAAGAATGCCACACAGCGATGAAAATTTTGCCGTTTTAAAAGATGCGTATGAAAAAGGCTTTTTGACTATCGAACAGATTGATGAAAGCGTATCACGTGTTCTTGCGCTTGCCGAAAAAGCTCAAAACACAAAAAAACATATTGAAAGCACAAAAGAACAAAGGCACCTAAATGCCGTAAAAATAGCCGAAGAAGGGATAGTCTTGTTGAAAAACGAAGACGAAATTCTTCCGATAGCAAACAAAAAAATTGCAGTAAGCGGTTTGTTTTCCGTTTCACCGGTAATTGGTGGCGGAGGCTCGTCTGCAGTGCAAACCGATTACAAAATACCTTCTCTTGCGAATGCAATAAGTGCTTTAACAGGAAAAGAAGTTGAAAGCTGTGTCGGAGTATGTGAAAACACGTTTTTAACCGCAAAAATGGCGTATTCGCAAGCCTACAATGCCGACGTTTGCGTTGTCGTCGTCGGTGACGGAATGAACAAGGTTAGCGAAGGATGCGATCGCGACACTCTAAAAATTCGCCCCGAGCAAGAAAGATATATTATAGAATTGTCAAAATACAACAAAAACATAGTTGTGGTAATCGAATCCGGTAGTGCGGTTGATGTAAGCGCATTTGAGCCTTATGTCAAAGCAATTATTTTTGCAGGGTTTGCCGGAGAGGGCGTAAACGAAGCGCTTGCAGAAATAATAACCGGCAAAGTTTGTCCAAGCGGTAAACTCGCCGAAACTTTCCCTTATGCATTGGAAGATACCTACATGGGTAGCTACACCGGTGACGGTCTTACAGTGGAATACGGAGAGGGAGTTTTTGTCGGTTACAGGTATTACGAACGTTACGGAATTCCCACTCGCTATCCATTTGGCTACGGCTTGTCTTATGCGAAGTTTGAATATTCCGATTTGACAATAGAAAAAACAGGAGACACAGATTTTACAGTGTCCTATACCGTTAAAAACACTTCAAAAACAGACGGAAAAGAAATTTCGCAAGTTTATGTTCGCGATGTTGTTGCAATGGTCGCACGCCCCCTAAAGGAGCTAAAGGGATTCTCGAAAGATTTTATCAAAGCAGGCGAAGAAAAACGCATAAGTGTCAAGCTTGATTTTTCATCTTTTGCGTACTATTCTGTTGCCATGGACAAGTGGTTTGTCGAAAATGGTGATTTTGAAATTTTAGTTGGCGCATCAAGTAGCGACATAAAACTTTCCGGCAAAGTTAAAATAGAACTTCCTGATGACGAACAGCCTACTCAAACCGGATGGCAAAGTTTTTAAAACGGGTAGTAAAAAAATATATCACGAACCGTAATGCATCTAAAAGCTTGTTGTATTTCAAAAAGTTATTTTTCAAACAAGCAACTTAAACTTTCTGCACGTAAAAAAACATACTTGCTAAAATAAAGCAGGTATGTTTTTGTTTTTTTAAAAACTCGTTGCTTTTTTTGTAAACCTTACGTATCTTTTTTGTAAAAACGTTTTGCAAAGTATTGAAAAACAAACCAACTTAGTATATAATATTTCTGTATGATGAAGTAGTGTTTGTAAATTCAAATTTACAAGAAAAAACAACATAATCACTACAAAAAAACGCTAAATACAAGTAAACGTACAGTAGTTATGGCAGAAACGCAAAAAATTTTAGAGCAATTGTCAAAAGACTTTCCAAACCCCAAAAGCGAATTGAAGTTTGATTCGGTTTTTCAATTGCTTGTTGCAGTAATTTTGTCCGCACAATGCACCGACAAGCGTGTAAATTCAATTGCGCCCATGCTTTTTCAAGTGGCAGATGATCCTTACAAGTTGTCTCAAATGCCTTTAAAACAAATTGAAGAGATAATTCGTCCTTGCGGTTTTTACCACAGCAAGGCCAAATATTTAAAGGAAATGTCGCAAGACCTTGTTACAAGATTCAATGGTATTGTTCCAAGCAGCATTCAGGATCTTCAAACGCTAAAGGGCGTAGGACGTAAAACAGCAAATGTGGTGTATGCCGTAGGATTTGGCGGACAAGCTATTGCCGTTGACACGCACGTATTTAGAGTTTCCAACCGTTTGGGCATTGTCAATGCCAAAAACGTTTCAAACACCGAAAAACAACTTATGCAACAAATTCCGCAAGACAAATGGGCAGACAGCCATCATTATCTACTTTTACACGGAAGGTATGTTTGCAAAGCGATTCATCCAAATTGTACAAGTTGTTCGGTAAAAAAATTCTGCAAATATTTTGGTGAACATAATGTCTAATTTGCAAAACTTGGCAAACCGTTGTTTAGGTTGTCAAAACCCCATGTGCAAAAATTCTTGCCCTGTCGGCAACGACATACCCTTGTTTTTATCGCAAATTAAGCAAGGCAATTTTGCAGGAGCCGTAAACACTATCGGTCATCCTTTCGGAGCTGTTTGCGGAAGTGTTTGTCCGCACGAAACGTGTTGTGTATCAACTTGCGTACTGGGCAAAAAGTCAGCTTCCGTTGATGTTTGTCAAACAGAAAAGCTTTTGTTTACCAATTTTCCTTACCAAATAGAACGAAAAAACAATTTGTTGCAAAGTGTTAAAGTTGCTGTTGTCGGTGGAGGAGTAAGCGGAGTGACATTTGCCGTAAAGTGCTACGAATGTGGTGCAAAAGTCACTATCTACGAAAGCAAAAAATTACTAAACACCTTATATTCCATACCGGACTTTCGCTTGAATCATCAAATTTTAGACGGCATAACAGATGTGATTTACAAAAAAATTGCTGTCAAACAACAAATTGTAAGCAGTAATTTTTTGGAAAGTTTACAAAAGCAAAACGACATTGTTTATTTGTCAGTCGGCACCGCTATTCCAAACAAATTGTCCGTGTCGGGCGAGGAATATGTAATCAAGGCAGACGACTTTTTGCGGAGCAATCCTTGCACTGATGCCGTTATAATAGGTGGTGGAAACACTGCTATGGATTGTGCCCGTCTCAATGCAAAAAACGGTGGAAAGAGCACGATTGCCTATCGTCGCACAATAGCCGATATGCCGGCATTCAATGCCGAAATAGAATCTGCAAAAAAAGATGGAACAATCTTTATGTGCAATCTCGCGCCTGTTTCGGTAGTGCGAGATAACGAAAAGCTAAAATTGACTTTTGCTAAAACTGTATCCGAAGGACGTGGCAAGCTTATTCTTACAGACGAACTTGTTACTGTTTGTTGCGATCAAATTGTTGCCGCAACCGGAAGCACTGTAGACAAGTCAGTTTATTCATGCCAAAAGTATGTGCAAGTAAACGAACAAAATTGTGTTGACGGCAATTTGTATGCCGGTGGCGACGTTGTCGGACACTCGCTTGTCAGTCAAGCCGTAGGCGATGCACTTGTGGCGTTCAAGTCAATTTTGCAAAAATTCAACTAATTTTTTGAAATACACAAATATTAAAAATAAAGGTAATTTATGTTTATCGACAAAGTAAAAATTTACATAAAGGCAGGTAACGGCGGAAACGGATCGGCAAGCTTACACACCGAAAAATTTGTTGCCAACGGTGGACCGGACGGTGGAGACGGCGGAAAAGGCGGAGATATCGTTTTTGTCGCAACTACTGCAGAAAACACCCTAAATGCTTTTCACTTTCAAAAGCATTTTCGTGCCGAAGACGGTGAAAACGGCAGCAGAAAAAATTGTTACGGCAAGCAAGGGAAGGACTTAATTGTCAAAGTGCCGGTTGGTACGGTTGTTAAAAATGCCAACGGAGATATCGTTGCCGATATGTATGCCGACGGACAAACGCAAATTATTGCAAATGGCGGAAAGGGCGGTCGCGGAAACAGGCATTTTGCTACGGCTCGCAGACAATCTCCGTCTTTTGCCGAACATGGAGTTGTCACTAAGGAACACGAGATAACTTTGGAGTTAAAAACAATTGCCGATGTAGGCTTAGTGGGATTCCCCAATGTTGGAAAAAGCACACTTTTGTCTGTTGTTTCGGATGCAAAACCCAAAATTGCAAACTATCATTTTACAACACTTTCCCCCAACCTCGGAGTTGTAGGTTATTACGACACTTCTTTTGTCATGGCAGATATTCCGGGACTTATTGAAGGTGCAAGCGAAGGTGCAGGACTAGGACACAGTTTCTTGCGTCATATCGAACGCACTCGCATTTTGGTACACGTTGTCGATATTTCCGGTAGTGAAGGTCGTAACCCTATTGACGATTTTACCACGATAAACAACGAAATTTTCAGTTACGACACCGAGCTTAAGCACTTGCCCATGATAGTTGTTGCCAACAAAATGGACATGCCGGGTGCGGAAGAAAATCTTGTTGCCTTCAAAAAGAAGTTTGGCAAAAAGTACAAAATTGTTCCCATGACAACCATTATTCACGAAGGTGCCGAAGAACTTTTGGAAATTCTTGTCCAAACTTTAGACAAACTTCCCCCTGCAAAACCGCTGGAATTTGTTCCCGTTTCACTCGACAAAGAGGAAGAAGAAACTTATTCAATCGAAAAGTTAGAAGACGACGTTTACGAAGTTACCGGCGGACTTGTCGAAATTTTGTCTCGCAAAGTCAATCTTGACGATTACGACAGTTTTCGTTATTTTCAACGCGTTTTAAAAGACAAAGGTGTTATTGCCGATTTGCGTAAAAACGGTGCAAAAGACGGCGACACGGTTATTGTTGGCGATATCGAATTTGATTTTATCGATTAACAAAGACACGAATAAAAATTACTAATTTTTTTATCTCAAATTAAACTAAGCAGAAAATCTGCTATAAACATAAGGGTTAAAGGTATGATTACAACAAAACAACGCAGTAAACTTAAATCAATGGCAAACTCGCTTCGCCCCATAGTAACTGTCGGTAAAGGCGAACTTACCGAAACGGTGCTAAACGAAATTGCCGTTGCACTTTATCATCACGAACTTGTAAAGGTGGCTTCTTTAAAAAGTTGCGAAATTCCCGCAAAAGTAATGTGTGCCGAAGTTTGCCAAAATCTCGGTTGCGATCCTGTTTTGGTTGTCGGTAATCGTTTTGTTGTGTACAAGTACAGTGACAAAAAGGAAATCGAACATATAAACATAGATTAACATCACTTATGTCTTTCAATGTGTGTTATCCCTTTGCGTTTCAACTTTGTTTAATGCCAAATTGCAAAGCAAAAAAATAGTTTTTTTCAAAAAGATATTTTATCGACGTAGGAAATCGTCGGTGTATATAAAGGAGTAACCAATGAACAACAAAAATTGCATCGCAATGATACTTGCGGGCGGACAGGGCAGTAGGTTGGGCGTTCTTACAAAAAAGATTGCCAAACCGGCGGTGCCTTATGGAGGAAAATATCGTATTATCGATTTTCCTTTGACAAACTGTGCACAGTCAGGTATTTACACGGTTGGTATTTTAACACAGTACAAGCCGTTGGAGCTCAACACCTACATAGGCAACGGACAAGCTTGGGATTTGGACGTTCCGGATTGTGGAGTTTACATTTTGCCCCCGTACATGCGCGAAAAAGAAGGTGAGTGGTACAAAGGTACGGCCAATGCCATTTATCAAAACATTGAATTTATCGACAAATTCAATCCGGAAAATGTGCTCATTTTGTCCGGTGATCACATTTACAAAATGGATTACAACAAAATGCTCAACTACCATGTTCGCAAAAATGCCGATATCACCATAGCAATGATTCCGGTAGATATTCGCGAAGCTTCTCGTTTTGGAATTTTAGCTTGCAACGAAAACGGACAAATTGTCGATTTTGAAGAAAAACCGGCTCACCCCAAAAGCAACACGGCATCAATGGGTATTTACATTTTCAAATGGGATGTTCTTCGTCGTGAACTTATTGCCGATGAAGCCGATCCACAAAGCTCAAACGATTTTGGTAAAAACATCATTCCAAAAATGCTTAAAAACGGCAATCCCATGTTCGGGTACGAGTTTAACGGATATTGGAAGGATGTCGGCACAGTAGAAAGTTTGTGGAAAGCCAACATGGATCTTCTTGACGAAGATTCGTTGCATCTTGCCGATCACGATTGGCCTATTTTGTCGAAGTCCGCATTACAAAGTCCGCACTTTGTAGCAGGGCATGCCAAACTTTACAACAGCCTTATAACCGAAGGTTGCTACATTGACGGCAAAGTAACACACAGCATCGTTTCCGACGGTGTTACAATCGAAGCCGGTGCGCAAGTTGTAGACAGTGTTATTTTAAGCGGTGCAAAAATTTGCAAAGGCGCAAAAGTTTGTCGTTCAATCATTGGCGAAAACGCAACAGTAGGGTGCAATGCCTCAATAGGTGAGGAAAGTGGTTTAGATAAGTACAAATCTAAATATTGTTCCGGCGGAGTTTCACTTGTAGGCTCGGGCGTAAAAATTTCCGACGGACTCAGCTTAATTGCTGAAAGCATGGTCGAAGAAGATACGGAGGAGGTAGAATTATGATAGAAACAATGGGCGTAATTCTAACAGGCAACAACGAATCCGATTTGGCCGAACTCACTCGTGTACGTAGCGTTGCGGCTGTACCGTATGGCGGACGTTATCGCTTAATCGACTTTATTTTGTCCAACTTTGTAAACAGCGGAATAGTCAATGTCGGTATTGCAACGGAATACAACTATCAGTCGCTTTTAGATCATTTGGGTAGTGGAAAGCCTTGGGGACTTGCTCGCAAAAAGTCGGGTTTACGTTTCCTTCCGCACTTTTTACCCTACAACAGTGAAAACGACCAACGTATAAGCATGTTGTTTGACGTTATTCACTATCTAAAACGCAGTACTCAAAAATACGTTATCGTTGCCGATTGCAACAATGTTTGCAACATGCGTTTTGACGAAGTTATTCAAAAGCATGTTGAAAGCGGAGCCGAGCTTACTATTGTTTATCAAGATGCAAGTAATTCCAAAGGCATGTTTATTGACCTTGACGGAGACAAGGTTAAGGCAATTTCAAGCAACGGACAGCATCGTGTTGTCGGCTACTATGTGTTTACCAAGGAACTACTTATAACTTTTTTGGAACACTATCAAATGGCTGGACACAAAGAGTTTTATCGCGATCTAATTTCCGAGTACATTTCTCGCGGAAACGTACTTGCTTGGCGTTTTGACGGTTATTTGCAAACCATCACCGACACAAACAGCTACTACAAAGTAAGCATGGATCTTATGAAATCTGAGATAAGAAAAGCCTTGTTTATTTCCGACAACCGTATTTTAACAAAGGTTAAGGACAAAGTTCCAACTCGGTACTTAACAAATGCTCAAGTTTCCAATTCGTTTATTGCCGATGGTTGTACAATTGACGGCAAAGTGGAAAACAGCATTTTATTCCGTGGTGTTTCTGTCGAGGAAGGAGCAGACGTTTCCGGATGCATTGTCATGCAAGACGTTGTAATATCTCCTAACGTTCGTTTGTCGGCTTGTATCATTGATAAGGACTGTGTTATCTTAAAGGGCAAAGAACTTGTCGGACAGGCAGAATTTCCGATTGTCGTAGGTAAACATCGCACAATTTAGTCAACGATTTACCAAAGCAAATTGTATTAAAAATTTTCAAAAATTGCAAAGTTTGCAAAAATCATAACTTGCTTTTTATTTACACAAATTTTGTGTGCAATGTTCAAAAGTTGGTTGTCTAAGTAAGTTTTAATTGCTAATCAAATAAGCTCGAAACATGGTTTTCGAGCCTGTTTAGTTGTTATGGAGGGTTTAGATATGAATATTTTTTATTTCAGTGCCGAGGTTGAGCCTTTTGCAAAATCCGGTGGAATGGGAGACGTTTTAGGTGCTTTACCTAAAGCCGTTGCCAAAAAAAAATCTAATCATGTAAGCGTGGTAATGCCACTTTATTGCAATGTTATTCCGCTTAAATACAAACAGCAATTTGAGTACCTCGGCTACTACTACACCGAAGTTAATTGGCGTCATCAATACGTAGGAGTTTTTCGTTTTGTCAAAGACAACGTAACTTACTACTTTTTGGACAACGAATACTATTTTCAAGGTCCCATGTATTGTTTTGCCGACAACGAACGTTTTGCCTATTTTAGCAAAGCATCGTTAGATTTGGTTGTTTGGCTCAATCAAAAAGCAGATATTTTGCATTGCAACGATTGGTCAACGGCGTACATTCCACTCTTAAAAAAAGCATTTTTTGAGCAATGCCCACAACTTAATCAAGCAAAAGTTGTGTACACAATTCACAATTTAAAGTATCAAGGCAAGATGGGTGTTGAAATGTGTCGTGACCTAACAGGTCTTCCCGATTGGTGTTTTACCGACGACGTTTTAATAGATAGCGATTGCGTAAACTTAATGAAGGGTGCAATAGTTGTTTCCGACGTTGTAACTACCGTTTCGGATACTTACACTAAGGAAATTCAAACTTCACGTTACGGTGAAGGGCTTGACTATGTAATTCGCAACTATTCCTACAAGGTAAAGGGCATAATCAACGGTGTAGACTATTCTGTTTATTCCCCCTCAAAAGACAAGTTTATCGCAAAACGTTACAACCGCAAAACCGTAAACAACGGAAAGGCAATCAATCGCAAGGAGTTGCAACAAAAAACATCTTTGCCACTAAACGACAAAGTTCCGCTTATTGCATTTGTATCTCGCATGGTAGATCAAAAAGGCTTAGATATGGTCAATGCCATCATGCCTCGCTTGTTGCAAAAAGACGTGCAAGTAGTTGTTCTCGGCACGGGAGACAAGCAGTATGAAGATGCTTTTAAATCTTTTGCATATAGCTATCCAAACAAGCTTTCGGCAAACATTTATTTTAACAATGCTTTAGCGCATCAAATCTATGCCTCGGCAGATTTTGTTTTGTTGCCCAGCGTGTTTGAGCCTTGCGGACTTACTCAACTAATAGGTCTAAAATATGGTGCTGTTCCCATTGTAAGAGAGACCGGTGGACTTAAAGACACAGTTTTAAGTTACAACGAGCAAACGTTAGAAGGTAATGGATTTAGTTTTGCCGAATGTAATGCCGACGACTTGCTTTACACAATTTGTCGTGCAATAGATTTTTATGTCAATCACAAGGAAGTTTACAACATTATTCGTCAACGCGGAATGTCGCAAGACTTTTCTTGGAAAGTCAGTGCAAATAAGTACATCGAATTGTACAAAAGTCTTTTAGGTTAATTGCTATTAAAACAGGGACGGCAACAAAGTCGCCCCTGCATTGTTTTTACAATTATGAAAATTATTGCTTTTGCCGATTTTCACGGCAGTTTGTCTGCACTAAAAAAAGCGCAAGAAATTGTATTAAAAGAAAAACCTCAAAAAACGGTGTTGTGCGGAGATCTATTTGGCGGATGGAGTTGTAACCCCAAACGGATTGACGAGATTTTGCAATCTATGGACACAATTTTATATGTATTGCGTGGCAACAACGATTTTTCCGAGTACGAGTCGCAACTTTCGCAACCTATGGAAGAAAATGCCGTAATGTATCATTTTTCACGCACATTGTTTTTTACTCACGGACATGTCTACAATGCCTCGCATTTACCTTCGTTTTTAGGACAAAACGATGTGCTTGTTCACGGTCACACGCATATAGGATTTATTCGCAATTTCAACGGATTAACTATAGCAAATGTCGGCTCCATGGCTTTACCTCGTGACGGACAAGCAAACTATCTTGTTTTGGACGATGACGGCATCACTCTAAAAGCTACAGACGGCACAATTTTGCAAAAAATTTTTTGGACTTTTTCTCAAAAGTAAATTGCTATAAATATATTTTGTAATTTTTTATTAAATTTCATGCTGACAAAAAAACGCTCAATTATTTTTAAAAGCATTTTTGCATTGCTAAGCATTTTTAACGGCATGGTTTTTGCAAAATAACACAACATTGTCTCTAAATTTTTGTATGTGCTATGTTTTGCATTTTTTGAATAATACTTGCGATAAAGAAAAGTGGATGGTAATATGAACGTAGTCGATTTAGAAAAGTACATACAAAGCAGTTATGGTGCAGAACCCGAACATTTATGGTTTGATGCGCCCAACTATACGGTGTTTAGACATGGTGACAACAAAAAGTGGTTTGCTATCATAATGGACGTTCCCAAAAACAAATTAGGTCTTTTAGGCAAAGAAATTGTTTACATTGTCAATTTTAAATGTCTCCCGCTTATGATAGAAGCTTTTTGCAGTCAAAAAGGATTTTTCCCTGCCTACCACATGAGTAAAACAAATTGGCTTACGGTTGCGTTGGACGGAAGCGTTTCGGACGACACAATCAAAATGCTTTTGGATACAAGTTTTAAGTTAACATCGGCTAAAGCTCGCAAAAGAAAATTGCAAGACGAATTTACTCTTGCCGACAAAACAAATAAAAATTAAAATTGCTAAACGCATTGTGAAAAGAAAAATTTTGCTTACAACAATGTTGGTTTGCTTTTTGGTATTATAGCACCCAAAGTTTTAGAAAAAGCCAACAATATAAAACAAAAAGATAAAAATACAAAAAAACAAAGGTCAAGGGAATATTCCCCGGGCCTTTTTTCGTCGTTATAAAAATAGAAAAAAGTTTTGTCGAGTCAAGTTTTCAAATTTTTTCTGCAAGCAAAAGAAAACTTTGTATTGTTTCTTATTTTGTTTTGATAGTTTCAAAAGTGTTACTTATTGCAAAGTTTTTTTATAAATTAAATTTATGCTTTTTATCTAATGCGTTAAATTTCGGTATTGACAATTGATAATTAAAAATGCTATACTTTTAACTAAGAATATCGTTTGTGTTGCGAAAATTTTCTTGCAAAAAACTACAAACAAGCGATAAGGGGTAGCCATGGCAGATCAAACAAAACGCAAAAGACGACTAAGAGGTTGGATTATTGCACTCGGTATTATTGCAACGATAACTCTAATTTGCTTTATTTTCCGTTGGGTAAACACTTACACGCCAAAGGAAAATTGGTATGGAAACGGCAAAGTTTGGGCATCTACCGACAATTTTGACGATTATTACGATGCCATGCCGTCTATCACGTTAAAAGAAGGTCAAACAAAAATAAAGGTAATGCAAATTGCCGATCCGCAACTTAAATTCGGCAACTTTACGCAAGACACAAAAACAATGGATTTGCTAAAGCTTGCAATAGAAAAGGAACAGCCCGATCTTGCAATTTGCTCCGGAGACTTAACTTTTACGCTTTTTGCTCGTTCGGCACTAAACTATTTTTGTAAGTTTATGGAAGAACAAAACTTGTACTGGGGCTATGTTTATGGTAATCACGATAGTGAATTGTCGTTAAGCAAATATCGCATTTCGCAAATATTATCAAATTACAAGCATTGTCTTTTTGACGGAGGCCCGTCCAACATTAAAGGCGAAAGCAATTATTTTATTAAAGTTTTAGATTCTTCAGGAAACTTGCTTTATGTCTTTTCCTTGCTTGACAGTAATATGTATCCGTCCAATCGCACGGAATTGGTAAACACTTACTACGACGAAATCGATGCAAGTCAAGCCGATTGGTACAGTTGGAATATAGAAGGACTACAAACGAAAAAGGCCGACATTAAAAGTGCAATGTTTATGCACATGCCTTTAAGAGCTTACGTAACGTTGTACAACGATTCAAGCCTAACAAACAAAGCAGGTGGAGTTTACGAAGACGATTGGGTTTTATCTACACCCGATGGTGACATAGAAATGCCGGGCATTGCTTGCCAAACGGGAGACAATCCTTCGGCAACCAGTGGCGGAAAAGAAATGTACGATGCAATTGTAAGTAAAGCAAGCACAACGGCAGTATTTTGCGGACACGATCACATCAACACGTTCCGCGGAGTGGATGCAAACGGAGTTTTGCTTGCCTACGGACGTTGTTGCGGTTATCACACTTATCCGTTTTTCCAAAACAAAGACGACAACCCGATTATGCAAAAGCTATTGCGAATTGTTTACAGCAGTTACGAAGATCAGCAGTATTATTTAGACAGTTGGGTGGACGAAACAGGTAAACCGATAGGCAAAGGTGTTTCTTTTATCGAAGTGACGGTTAGCGGAACGGATTACGGCCATGTTCGTATGTACGATCGTTCACATTCGTCATTGCAAAACGACGACGGAGCAATTCAATACGAAATAAACAACTAACAAATTTTAGCGACTAACACGTTTTAGTCAGTTTGGAGGGAAAATGTCAGTAAAATATCCACATTTAAGAATGCAAGACAAAGCCGTTTACGATGCAATTAAAAAGGAAACAGCTCGTCAAAAAAACACAATCGAACTTATTGCAAGCGAAAACTTTGTTTCGCCGGCAGTTTTGGAAGCTGTAGGCAGTGTGCTTACAAACAAGTATGCCGAAGGATATCCTAAAAAACGTTATTACGGCGGATGTAAGTATGTAGACATTGTCGAAAGTCTTGCTATTGACCGATTAAAAGAACTTTACGGATGCGAACATGCCAATGTTCAACCACACAGTGGAGCAAGTGCCAATTTTGCAGTGTATTTTGCTTTGCTTAATCCCGGTGACACAATCATGGGAATGAGCTTGTCGCATGGCGGACATCTTACACACGGCAGTCCGGTAAACGTTAGCGGAAAGTACTTCAACATTGTATCTTACGGAGTCGATCCGGTGAGTGAAACAATCAACTATGACGAAGTGGAGCGAATTGCTCTTGAAACAAAACCAAAGCTTATTGTTGCCGGTGCAAGTGCTTATCCGAGAATTATCGATTTTGCTCGCTTTAGACAAATTGCCGACAAAGTAGGTGCTTACCTCATGGTAGACATGGCACACATTGCCGGTCTTGTTGCCGCCGGACTTCATCCAAGCCCCGTTCCGTTTGCCGATGTCGTAACAAGCACAACACACAAAACTTTGCGTGGCCCTCGTGGGGGAATTATTTTGTGCAAGGAGCAGTATGCCAAGGCAATAGACAAAGCCGTTTTCCCGGGTACGCAAGGCGGACCGCTCGAACATGTAATTGCAGGCAAAGCGGTTGCTTTCGGCGAAGCGTTAACCGAAGATTTTAAAATGTATCAACGCAAAATTGTGTCAAATGCACAAGCTTTGGCAAACCGTCTTTGTCAACGTGGAATAAAACTTGTTTCGGGCGGAACAGACAACCACCTAATGTTGTTAGATTTTTCAAATTTAGAAACAACCGGTTTGGAAGTTGAACAAAACTTAGAGAAAGCTAACATAACCGTTAACAAAAACAGCGTTCCAAACGAAACTCGCAAACCTACAATTACCAGCGGAATTCGTATCGGTACTCCGTCCGTCACTACTCGTGGCATGGGTGAAAAAGAAATGGTGCAAATTGCCGATATGATTGCCGACGTTGTTTACAATGGCAAACCCGCACTTCCTCTCGTAAAAACCAAGGTTGAGGAACTTACCAAACAATTTCCGCTCGAATATTGATTTTTAAAAACATTCGTTTTAAGAAAAACAAATGTTAGTGGCATTTTTTAACATAAGTAAACATAAACTTAATGCAAAAAGCACTCCAAAACGGAGTGCTTTTGTGTTTTTTAGACTTTTTAAATAATTTATTTCGAGTAATTTGGTGCTTCTTTTGTTATTTCTACATCGTGAGGGTGACTTTCGCGAAGTCCTGCGCCTGTAATTCTAACAAATTTTCCGTTGGTTTGTAATTCGTCTATAGTGTTGCAACCGCAGTAGCCCATTCCGGAGCGAAGTCCACCGCAAAGTTGATAAATTGTGTCGGCAAGTTCACCCTTGTAGGCAATTCTACCTTCAATTCCTTCCGGAACAAGTTTTCTTGCTTCTTTTACGTTGCCTTGGAAGTATCTGTCGGCGCTTCCTCTACCCATTGCCGCAAGCGATCCCATTCCAACATACACTTTAAAGCGTCTACCTTGATAAATAACTTCTTCTCCGGGAGCTTCTTTGCATCCTGCCAAAAGTCCGCCAAGCATTACACTGTCTGCACCTGCGGCGATTGCTTTAACAATATCTCCGCTAAACTTTATGCCACCGTCGGCAATAACGCACGCGCCCATTTCATGAGCGACTTTAGCAACATTAAGCACAGCGGTGATTTGAGGAACGCCTACACCCGAAACAATTCGAGTGGTGCAAATGCTACCGGGCCCAATACCAACTTTAACTGTGTTTGCGCCGGCATTTATCAAATCGATTGCTGCCTGTTCGGTAACGATATTTCCTGCAATAATCGGTAAATCTTTAAAATTCTTTCTTATGTTCTTAACTACGTCAATTATACCCTTACTATGTCCGTGTGCCGAGTCAACAACAATCACGTCAACACCGCTTTTTACAAGGGCAGAAACTCTTTCTAAAGTGTTTGGAGCAACTCCGACGGCAGCACCTACACGCAAACGTCCAAACTTATCTTTGCAAGCGTTGGGGTAGTTTACAACGTTGTCTATGTCCTTGCTCGTAATCAGTCCCACAAGGTGATTTTCGTTGTCTACAATAGGCAATTTTTCAATGCGATTTTTCCATAGTATCTTTTTCGCTTGTTCAAGGGAAGTTCCGATGGGCGCGGTAATCAGTCCTTCTTTTGTCATCACGTCTGCAACGGCAACATTGTCGGATTGAATATATTTCAAATCGCGGTTGGTAACAATTCCGCGTAAAATTCCATTGTCGTCCACAACGGGAAGTCCGCTTATTTTGTATTTAGAGAGTAGTTGTTCTGCATCGGCAACCGTAGCATTTAAGCCTAAAGTAACCGGGTCACTAATCATTCCGCTTTCGTTACGTTTAACTTTGTCTACTTGCGAAGCTTGCATTTCTATTGACATGTTTTTGTGGATAAATCCTATTCCGCCTTCACGAGCCAAAGCAATTGCCATGTCTGCTTCCGTTACCGTATCCATGGCGGCCGAAACAATAGGAATGTTAATAGAAATGTTTGGCGTAAGACGTGTTTGCAACTTAACTTGCGCAGGTAGCACTTCGGACTTTTGCGGAATAAGTAGCACGTCATCAAAGGTCAATCCTTCGTACAAAATTTTTTCATCCATTACTTTACCCTCCATAAAAAACAAGTGTAGATTTTTGTTTGATGCTTCAAAAAGTAATCTACCTAAGTTTTTCTGTCGATTATATCAAACGCACGACAAAACTGTCAAACGATAATGGTGCTATTTTTTGCTAATTTTTTTCGCTATTACTTTTATTCTTTTGTATAGTGAAAATTTAACACGTAATAAAAAGTTTCAACATGTATTTTTTATAAATATTGTGCAAAGTTTTTACTAAAACAATCAAACAAAAGATTGAAAATCTAAGCAGTGTGTTGTATAATTTTTCCATCAAAAATGTACTTAAGGGAGGGTTCACATTATGATCAAATTTCGTGACGGTTTTTATGCCGATGTACGAACGGAAGACCGTAGTCGTACCACAATAACTTACAAGTCGGGAGTTTTGGAAGAAATGAAGACGCGTGTCGAACGTCGTGCTTTTCTAAGAGTTTACGACGGAAAGATGTGGTATTATGCGTCTGTTACCGATTTGTCTCACCTGCAAAAGACTTTGGACGACTTGTATTCTGCCGCCACCGCAAACGACAAAATTCTTTGCGATCCAATTGTTAGTAGATTCGAATGCAACAACGACAATCTAATGAATTTTGCCGATTGTTCGGTAAGAAATGTTCCCACTGCCGAAAAACAAGCATTGCTATTGTCCTATCTGCCTATTCTAAGCGAGGATACTTGCGTCAGTATGCCTCAAGGTTTATATTTAGATCGCAACAGCGTATTCCGTTTTCAATCGAGTCTCGGAGCTGACGTTACCTACGATTACCAAACATGCGGTTTGGCACTTAATTGTAGCATGACCGAAGGAGAAAAAAAGTTTTTTGCATATTATCAAAAGGGATTCACTCGATTTGACGAGCTAAAAGGTTTAAAAGATGAAATTCGTTCATCATTTGCCGAACAAGCCGCATTCATGCGCAATTCGGTTGCCGTCATCCCGGGCAAGTATCCGGTTGTACTTTCTCCCGAAGCGGCAGGCGTGTTTGCACACGAATCTTTCGGACACAAATCCGAGTCGGATTTTATGCTTTCAGACGAAACTATGCGCAACGAATGGCAACTCGGAAAGACTGTTGGCTCGCCAATTCTTTCAATTGCCGAGTGCGGTTTAGTAGAAGGTTGCGGATTTGTTCCGTATGACGACGAAGGAACACGCGCTCGCAAAAACTACTTAATCAAAAACGGCAAACTTGTAGGACGTTTACACAATGCGCAAACGGCTGCAGCGCTCGGCGAAGGTCTAACAGGCAATGCGCGTGCAATCGACTGCACATTTGAACCGATAGTGCGTATGACAACAACCTACATTGAAGGCGGAAACTTAACTTTCGATCAACTTATCGCTCCCATCAAAAAAGGATATTTTATCAAAACAATCAGCCACGGAAGCGGAATGAGCACGTTTACGATTGCCCCCAAGCTTGCTTACGAAATTATCGATGGTAAAATTGGCCGTCCGGTTCAAATAAGTGTTTTGACAGGTTCGGTTTTCGAGACTCTTGGCTTAATAGATGGTTTAACTCGCGATGTAGAACTACTTTCGTTTGTAACCGGCGGATGCGGAAAAATGGAACAACAAGGTTTGCCTGTCGGATTTGGCGGTCCGTATGTTCGTGTTTCGTCCATGAATGTTCAGTAAGGAGAATGTGCTATGGAAAAAGAATTTTTAGTAAAAACATACAATTCTGTCACGCTTAACGTAACAGCAGGCAAAATAGACAGTTTCCGTGAAAACGAAGAAACAACAGGCACCGTTCGTGTGTACGAAAACGGTTACATCGGTGTAGCAGGTTGTCTTGGCACTCCAAACGAAGAGGAGTTGACACAGAAGGCAATCGAAGCTCTCTCTCTCAAAATCCCATATCCTTGCAACCTTGACGGAAAGTTAGAAAAGGAAATTTTGCACGAAGAAGAAATTATTCCCGTTTCAAAGCTTATTCCAACTATGCAACACTTTTTGGATCGTCTCAGTGAAGCTTGTCCAAAGTTTGCTTTGTCCAACAAAATAACTTTAGATTATGGCAAAACAGAGTATCGCAACTCTCTCGGTAGACACTTACTCAGTTCCGGACGTAGTCTGTCTATTGTACTTATTGCACAAAATCGTGGTGCGGGTAACTTGTACGATACCGCATTCGAATATGTCGGAGACAGATTTGACGAAGAAACACTTTTCCAAAAGTTCAAAAACGAATATGATGCTTTCTACAAGACTGCCGATATTACCGCGGGACGTATACCCGTTGTCATTGATGCGTCGGGTATAGTTGGAAGGTACTTAAATCACTTTGTTGCCGAAATGTACGTTTCGGGAGCATCCTTGCTCAGTGGAAAGTTGGGACAAAAAGTATTGTCCGAAAAATTTTCTCTCAAATGCGACAAAAATCCTCAAACAAACACAGGTTGCAAGTTTTTTGACGAAGAAGGCTTTGTCGCTCCCGATTTTAGGCCGACACTTATAGACAACGGCACACTTGTCGGCTTGCTAACCACAAAAAAATCGGCTGCCACATTCGGACTTCAACATCTCGGAACATCATCAGCCGCTTACGACGGAGTTCCCGGTTTAGGTTTTGGCAGTTTTTATGTTTCATCTACGGCACAAAGTCTAAGTCAGCTTGTCCCCGGCAAATCAATCTATGTTGTTATGGCATCGGGCGGAGATACAACCCCGGACGGACACTTTGCAACCCCCGTACAAATGGCATACTTAATGGAAAACGGCAAGATTGTCGGACGCCTTCCCGAACTTAACATAAGCGGAAACTTCTTTAACTTATTCGGTAACGACTACATTGGTGCAGCTTGTGACGGACCGGAGCCACAAAGCACATTTATTGCCGTTAACATGGATGTAACAAAGTAATCTTTTTGTATTGTAAAAAAGCTTTTTTGTTTTCTTACAAAATAAGGAAAATTGCAAAAACAGAAAAATAAATAAAAGGCACACAAATAACAACCAAAATTTGCAAAGAAAATATTAAAACAGCAAAAAGGTAGTAAAAAAC
>CAVEYD010000010.1:0-39459 GCA_963619835.1 bacterium
GCAAGTCTGTTATGATACAATTTTTTTAAGAAAACGGTTTTCTTGGAGTTTTTTATGACGTATGTGTTAGATTTCTCAGTGATGAGCGATGAAGAAAAAGCGGTTGCTGTTTGTTTGCAAGGAATTGTCAACCGAGAGGAAAATAGAATAATAATAGATGTCGACAACTATATGTCGTATGTCGGCGACACGGAAAGGCAAAAGATAGATGTCTATGAAGCAACAAAAAAATTTATCGACTTGTTGGACGGAATTTCCGTGTACAAATTGGATTGTCACGATGTCGGCATAAACATGGCTGCAACTTATGCGGCAGTCAACAATGTGTTGGGCGTGCCTGACGTTATTGCCGGTAGATTTGTAGCAATGGGATTGAAAATAAAAATAGATTTGCGTTTAATCACAGGTAC
Source organism: bacterium (assembly GCA_963619835.1). Lineage (GTDB taxonomy): Bacteria > Bacillota > Clostridia > Christensenellales > CAG-314 > Fimimonas. The sequence continues at coordinate 411 of CAVEYD010000010.1, forward strand.
AAGTGCTTCGCGACAGAAAATAGTTTTTGACATGTGTTACGACAAATTAAAAAAAGACGGATTGGTGCATCAAGTTGTCAACGGAGATAATTTTCATATTCGTTTACGCGACTTAAGTATTTGTAACGGATGGGCATGTGTGTACACCGGTGAAGGTGTCGAGGACAGAGCTTTTCGCAAGTACGTTTTGTCCAAGCTTAACTCCAACATACCCGTATATGGTTGGAACGACGATGAAATATCTTTCATCAAGGATATTTCCGAGTACGGAGATTACGCTTTACCTACAGACTGGTCGCTTAACCATAGTTATTTTGGAAAAAAGGATTGCAACCTTTCGCAAAAAATACATGGCGATTTGTCCAAAGTTGCACCACAAAAGCATTATGTTGCTTTGGTTGTGTCCGACGGAGACAATATTCAATGGTTGGAAAGAGATTTTGCCACTTCGAGCAGTTTCGGACAACGATTAAAAACACCCTGCAGTTACAAAATGAGTTGGACATTCTCCCCTTCGATGGCAGCTATTTGTCCAAACGGTGCTGAGTATATATACAGTCACGCCAAGGCAGATTACTTTGTTTCCGGAGTTTCCGGCATAGGTTACGCAAACTGCTTGTCTTATCCAAGGCAGCATCTCGATGAGTTTGCTCGACAAACTGCGATGGCAATGGAAAAGTCTGATTTGTCTGTGGTAACACTGCTTGACAATGTTGCCAACGCTAATGATGAAAGATTTGTCCAAGACAGGTTGCATTGCTTCACAAAATTTGATACAATACAAGGCGGAATATGGGAACTCGATCCAGACAGATACGGTAGTGGCAAAGGTCGTGTTTGGTGGGTAGACGGAAAGCCGTTTGTTTCGGTACGTTTCACGTTGTGGTATCCTACTTGTAATATGGCGGATGTGACAAACGATTGGCTAGACAATATGGCTTCGCAAGTTAACGCAATGCCGATTGCACCTAACAATGAAAGCGGTTATTCTGTTGTAAACGTCCATCCGTGGACAATGAATCAAGCGAGTATAGACTATTTTGTTTCAAAATTGGATAAAAACAAAATAGAGCTAGTATATGCAGATGAATTGATTCAACTTATGAAGAAAAATATTTAAAAAATATAATAATTACACATTATAAAAAAGGGGAACAAAATTTGGTAAAAATTACAGACGTTGCATTAAGAGCCGGTGTAGCAAAATCAACGGTATCAAACGTGCTTACGGGACGCAAATTTGTTAGTGAAGAACTTAAACAAAAAGTACTTGCCGCTTGTGAGGAATTGGATTTTCAACCTAACTTTTGTGCATCCGGATTATCAAGCGGACACACAAATATTATTGCCTTGTTGCTTGAAAACACTAAGGATATCGAAACTTATCCGTTTTACAAAGAGTTGATGATGAGTTGCCTTACCGAAGCATCCGAGCAAGGGTATTCCTTACTTGTATACTACGACAGCGACAAAAAAAAGTTGTTGCAAACCTTGCGTCAGGGAAGAGCACCAATTGATGGAGCCGTTCTTCTAACACCAAACGTAGACGACGAGCGTCTTGCCGAAATGGAAAGTAATCGTACCGCTTGTGTTGTAATTGGTCGGCCTTCTCACGAGAATATCGGTTGTGTGGACATTGACAACAAAGGTCTTGTCGTAAAAGTTGTAAAAGAACTGATTCGAAAGTACGGTAAAAACATATATTTACTCAACAGTCACAGCGACATGACTATTTCACAAGACCGTGACAGCGGTTTTTGTCAGGTTTGTGCCGATAACGGGATTGACGCTTGCGGAAGGTTATTCCACAACGAAAGATGTTCCGATGATGAAGGTTTTGCAATTGCAACAAAACTTGCCCAAAATGGTGCTGTATTTATCACCGCAAACGAAGGCTTGGCCAAGGGGGTATATTCGGCAGTAGAGCAAAAAGGACTTGTTGTCGGTAAAGATGTCGGGGTGTTTGCACTCGGACGCAGTATCGAGCATGGACACTTTTTCCCAAAACTTAGCTATGCACGCCAAAGTTACGAGGAACTCGGCAAGATAGCAGTTAGACTTTTAATAAATGAAATTCTTACGGGTGAAAAGTCGTCGAAGCTTGTTGAAAGCGAAGTTGTCTTTAGAGACTCAACTCAGCGTTAACATACGTAATGCTAAAAGTCATCGTACAATTGGTCTATCCAACATAAATCAAAAGGTGTACACAAGAGTATTTCATTTAAAAAGGGTTCATTCTTATAAAGCGTTACTTGTTAACATGCAACAAAAAAGTTATATTGTGGCGAAGTTTTGATAGTTTAAAGTCAAAAAAACAAATTTTTTTTAAAATTGGGTATTGACAACGGCATTTTCGCATGGTAAAATAAAGAAAAACGGTTTTTTCTGAGAAAGAAATTCTTCTTACAAAGGGGAAAGCCGTTTATTAAGAAAAATTAGAAAATCGGTTTTTTGCGAAAACTCGTGTTGTTGATTTAATGCTTGCACAAACTACACACATGGTGCTGTGTGATAAATAAATTGAATTTTTGGCACTTTGTGCCTAATATAAGATGCAACACAAAAATGCATCTCAAATAAAAGGAGGAAACAATGAAAAAACAAATTTTAGTCATTATGTTGGCTCTTGTTTGTTGTTTGGCAGTGGCTTTGTGCGCTTGTACACCACAAGATACACAACACGTATGCCAAGACAAATGCTCGACATGTGGAAAATGCACATCGGACTGTACTGATCCCGTATGTAGCGACAAATGCCCGGGACACGAAGCTCCCGCGCATGTATGCGAAGACGTTTGTCCTGAGTGCAACAAGTGCACATCGGACTGTACCGATCCCGTATGTCAAGAAAAGTGCAAGGGACACATCAAGGTAACCAAAGTCAACGTAAATACTGACGACGAAAACGACGGAACCATTTCAAGTCCTCGTTCAATAACGATTGCTCAAGGCAACAGTGCAGAAATTACCTACAATGTTCAACCTCGTGATGCCGAGAAAAAGACATTACAATGGACAGTAGGAACTATCACTGACGGTGCTTTTGTAAAAGCAGATTCCGACAAAATTTCTGTAGTAGACAGTGGTTCAAAAATAACCATAAGTGTAGCTGCCGATGCAACAACCATGGTTATCGAAGGTAAAACTACCGATGGAAGCAACATTGTAGTTTATATTACCGTTGATGTAACAATTTACAATCCGGTTACTGCAATTACTGTTGCTAATCTTAAACCCGTAGAAAATGACGATTACGACTACGAACTTGTAACGCTTGAAGACACAAACTGGGATATGACCGACGGTATATCTCCTCGCGGACAAGATATCTTGGATGGTAAAGCTTATGGCGGATTGCAAATTCCTCGCAACCTTACCTACTATGCAAACGTTCGTAACATTGGATTAAGTGTTGCTCCGGATGATGCGACCGACAAGGATGTAAAATTCACCTATTCAAAAGAAGGTATTGTCTCAATTGACTCCGCAGGAAACATCAGCGTACTTGCTGCTGGCGAAACAATCGTAACAATAAGCTCTGTAAGCGAAGAAAATGTTGTTGCAAAAATTAAAGTTACTGTAAAAGAATCTCTTTATCGTGGTATCGAAAAGTCCGTATACGCCGCTGCTGCAGATGCTGCAAACGTTGCCGGTGGTTGGAACTTGGATGATGCTCACGGAACAGAAAAACAATTCAGTCGTTACGACGATTGGCATTTGGTAATGGTACACAGCAACTATACACGTAAAACGGAAGGTGTAGATGCAAATCAAAAGATTTTCTACATGGGAGAATCTACACGTCCGTATGGTATTTGTATTGAAAACAATGTAACAAAAGAAAGCGGTGCAGATCTTACTCTTTCCGCAGGTATGATGTGGGCAAAGCTTACCGTTCCCCAAAGTGCTATTACGTTTAATGTTAAACTTAGCAACAATGGTAGCCAACCCAATGGTCAATATCGCGTTGTGTTTGTTGACGAAACCGGCAATGTAACCGCGCTTAGCGATTGGCAAGGATTCTCAAAATTAAATGACGAATCTACTCAAAAGTTTGTTGTTCCCGATGCAATAAAAGGCGTAAAGGGTGCAATGGTAATTGAACACCGTCTTGCTAAAAACGATGTCAATGCAGAATTTGGCATAAAGAATATCAACTTTGAAGGACAAGTTGACGTATCAAGCGTTGTGTTTGAAAACAACAGCGCATCTTACAAACAAGGCGAACGTACATTTAAGATTAGCGCAAAAGTTAAACCCGACAATGCAACTAACGACAAAGTTACATATGCTATGGCAGAAGGTAGTGCTGCAGGCGTGTCCGTTGATACCAACGGTAACGTTACAGTAACGGCAGAAGCTTTAGGCGAGTATACAATTGTTGCTTCGGCAGTGGCAGATGCAACCAAGACTGCAAACTTTACACTCACAATCACTGCAGACGAAATCGAAGTTAACGAGTGGAACGGAAAAACTGCAATCACCTCAGGCGTATCGGATGTTAAGTGGACATTTATAAATGATGGTCATGATGACGGTGTTGGCGAAGGCGCAGACTTGTCAATCAGAAACGGTGTTTCTTATGCTGCACTTCAACTTGAAAACAGAAAAGTAAAGAGCTCTTCGTTTATTCTTACATTTGGTGCACGTGTGTTTAAAAGAGACGGTGAAACTTATCCCAAGTTTGTCGTTAAGGTAATCGAAGGTGAAAACGAAACTTTGATAAGAGGTATCGGACAAACCGAAGACTACTTCTATGTAGAGAGCGAAGCAACATTGTACTGCAGTTATGATTTGTCTGCATACATCGGAAAGACGGTTAATATTCAAATCGGTATCACCGAAGGAACACACGCCGTTGTACAAGTTATCAAGTTTACAGGCAATGAAACAGCTGTTACCGAATGGAAAAACAAAACTGCAATCCTTGACACCGAATCTGATGCTTGGACTATTAACGGAAGCGCGGACACAGGAGTCGGTGAAGGTGCTGACATTAAGGAAACAGATAGCTACTTGTCAAATAGCTTTGTAATCGGTGCAAACTATAACGCATCCTTTACATACAAAGCTCGCGTATTCCATCGTGATAACGAAACATACCCCGACATTAAAGTTGTAGTTGTTGTTGACGGAGTAGAAACAATTGTTAAGGCTAACGGCCAATCCGAAGATACAGTACATGTTGACACGGATGCCGAACAAACATTTACTTACGATTTGTCTGCTTTTGCGGGTAAAAACGTAGAAATTCGTATCCAACTTGCTAACAATGCAACTCACTGCGTAATTACCAGTATTTCAATGGGCGCTGTTGCATAAGTAATTTAAAAATCATCTTTACGGCTGTCGAACAGCGGTTTGACAGCCGTAAATGATACTTAAAGATTCAAATGTGTTTCGTGTCGTTGTTTACAAGCTACATACGACTCGAATTTGTTCTGTATTGTTTCTTTGACAAATGCGGAAGTTTTATTGGAGGATGTTTGATTATGAAAAAGACTATTTCTGTTATTCTTGCACTTGTGTTACTGTTAGGACTACTATCTGCTTTTGTTGCATGTGATAATGGAGAAAGCGGCGGGGAAGAAAAGCTGACGGGTACCGTAAAAATATGGTGGCCGGGCGGATCTCCTACTACAGAAGCCGCAATAAATAAAGCTAAGGAACAGTATGAAGCACAACATGAGGGCGTTACAATTGATATTCGCACTCAAAGTACGGCAGATTTTTACACAAGTTATACACTTGCTCTTATGGGACAGGACTTTCCCGACGCTGCATACGTAGATCACGTTTTTGTACAACGTCTTGCTTTTGACGGACTTATTGCCAACCTTTCGGATTATGGTGTTGACGACGAGAAAGACAAGTTTCTTGAATCTCTTTGGGCTACAACACAATTTGAAGGAAGCACATACGCACTTCCTATGAGTGCAAATGTTCTTACATTGGCTTACAACAAAGCTTTGTTAACAAAAGTTTTGGGCCGTGAGTTTACCGATGCAGACTTACCCGTTGATTGGGATTCTTATATTGCTTTGGGTGAAAAAATAGATGCTTACAACAAAGCAAATAATCTTACGGGAAACGATAAGTTGTATCTAACTACAGTTCCTGCCGGCACAAAAGCTCAAAGTATGGGTCCAATGTTCTTCATGGCATATTCGGCTCGTGAAGGCGGCTCTCTTATGAGCGATGATCTCAAATCTATGACTATGAACAGCGCTGAAAACAAACGCGCTGCAGAAAAAATAAAACAAATTGCCGATCTCGGTTATACACCATCCGATTTTAGTGAAAGCGGATTTGAAAACGGAAAAATTGCTTTCATCGAAATGGGACCTTGGAAATTAACTGACTACTCACGTATTTCGGCAGACAAAGAAGAATGTGACATCAAGTATGCGCAGATTTTTCCCTTCACAAAGGGTGGATCTTCTCAAGGTGCATTGGGGTTGTATTCTTTGGTAGTAACTAAAAAGAGTTCAAAAGCCGCTTTGGCAGCAGATTTTATTAAGTTTGTTGCCACAAGTGACGAAATTCAACTTGCACACAATACGGTTCAAAACCTCATGCCTGCAACAAAAGCAGCATTGAACAACGATTTTTACAAAACTGATGAATGGAAAGTGTTTGTAAGTCAACTTAATAATGTCGTTGCTCGCCCGGGCTCGGCTGCATGGCCTGCAATTGAAAACACTCTTGCTCAATATGTTACACAAATTGTAACCAAGGAAGCAAACGGAACATCAAGCTATCTGGATGCAATACAAATTCAGTTAGAAGAAGCATTAGAAGATTTGGAAGACGAATAAGATGATGGATTTATCCAAAAAAAACAAGCGTCAAATAAAGAAAGATGCCAAGGCTTACGCATTGTTGGGCTTTCCGCTTTCATGGTGGACTTTGTTTTTTGTTGTGGCTTTCGTATCGGCACTGTATTTTAGCTTTACGAACATATCATTAAAAAAATTGGCAACCGGTGGCGAAATAAAATTTACATTAGATAATTACAAACGTATTTTTTGCCCAAGTTTTAAGAAGTTTGACCAAACGTTTTGGGATAGTCTCGGTGTTACGATTATTTGGACTTTAGTTATGACTATCGGTAACAACGTGATGGGCCTTTTGTGCGCATTTTTAATCAATTCGCTAAAACGTGGTAAAAAACTTTTTTTGGCACTGCTTTTTTGGCCGAGTTTGGTAAGCGGAGTTGTTGGATCGGATGTAACAAAAATGGTTTTCGGCTCGGAAAACAACAGTCTCGCAAACAAAATAGTAATGTTTTTTGGCGGAGATCCGGTTCATTGGCTTACGGATGAGCAAATAGCATTATTTTCACTTATGGTAATACCGTTTTTCTTTGGTTTTTGTACCAAAATGCTTATTTACTACTCATCGATAATTGCTATTCCCGATTCTTACAAGGAAGCGGCATCGCTTGATACATCGAGTAAATGGAAAATCTTTTTTAAGGTAACCATGCCCATGATGAAAAATGCTGTGATTCTAAACCTAATTTTGTCTATTATAGACGGATTTAAAGTTTTAGGTCCGATGCAACTTATTACTGCCGGAGGTTATGGCACAGAGTCGCTTATGTTGTATATTTACGATACGGCATTTGAAGACGGAATGTTTGGTAGAAGCTGTGCCTATGCAATGGTGCTGTTTGTGATAATTATTCTGTTTACGTTGATACAACGTAAAATTTCCGGAGAGGAGGTGACTACTCTTGAGTAAAAAATCCGATTCTCTTCTTCAAAACAAAAACAAGCGTTCGGCAAAAGCACGCGAAGGTGCATTTCAAATAGGCGCAATAATTGTTTTGTCTTTAATAGCGCTGTGTCAAGTGTTTCCTTTTTGGTTAAAACTTGTAGACAGTTTACAAGATCCGGAACTTATTCCTGATGGTGAAAAGTTGTATTTGTGGCCCGTTAACGGAACAATTCAAAACTATCTTACGGCAATGCAAGTTAGCGGATTTTGGAAGGCACTCGGAAACACGCTTTTCCACACGGTAATGTTTACGGCAATAAGTTTGGTAATTGCTATTGTCGTTGGATATGTGTTGGCAAAGTTACAATTTAGAGGCAAAAAAGTAGTATCTGCATTGCTTTTGTCTACGATGATGGTGCCCGGTGAAGTCTTGATGATTCCAAACTATATTTTAGTAATGAACATGGGTTTGAATTACTCTATTTGGGGTTTAATTTTGCCCGGTATCGTGAATGTATTTGGAATTTTCTTGATAAAACAGTATATGTCCAACATACCGTCATCGGTATTGGAAAGTGCCGAAATTGATGGTTGTAACGAATTTCAAAAGATTTTCAAAATTGTTGTTCCCATGTCTAAACCGGTACTTATAACTTATGTAATTTTAACATTTGTCGGCACATGGAACGAATACTTGTGGCCAATGGTTATGCAATCCAGTGGCAGTCAGGTTGAAACATTGCAACTTATTATGTATAAATTTTATCCGGCATTAGGCAACTATGCAGATGGTTTTGTTCGTTCGGCCGGAATGATACTTATCACATTGCCGATTATTATAATGTACTTTATTTTCCAACGTTATTTCTTGGAACAAAACAATATTGCAGGAATTAAATAAAAATTTTATAGGAGAATATCATGAAAAGAAAAGCTGCGTTTATGTTGGCAGTAGCAATGGTTTGTGTGTGTTTGTTTTCGCTTACGGCTTGCGCTACCACCGAAAAAACTGTAGAAAGTATAGCTATAGAAGACAGTAATTTGTCTTGCTATGTAGGCGATACTTTTGATGCAACTTCCGTTAAAGTAATCGTTACTTATTCCGATGGTACAACAGAAACAAAAACCGCTGCTGAATTAAACGCTACGGTTTCATCTGTAGACACAACTCTCAGCGGAACAAAAACGCTTACTGTAACGTACAAAGGAAAAACAGCTACGGTAAATGTTACGGTAAAAGAGAATGGCGGAGACACTCCGTCTTCGACATCTTTCAGCTACTACAAAACAACAAAATTGCCTCAAGATAAAAAAATCTATGTACTAAACGACACCGATCATGGTGAAAATTATTCTGCCGATCAATTATTTACCGCACAAGCATTGCAAGGTCTTTTTGCACGCAAGTCCAGTAAATTTTACGTAGACAGTCACTATATGACAAACGGTGTCAACGTAGACATGTATTATGTAAAACAAGCTGCTGAAAAATACAATCTCGAATTAGAATATGTAGATTTACAAACAGCAGTAGAAATGTATAAGGCCGCTTGGAGCGAAAATATAAAAGATGGCACTTGGGGATCACAAATAGATCTCGAAAACTATGTAAACAAGACGGAAAAAGCATATGTTGACGGTCAGGATTATTCTACTCCGGGTTACATTGTTTACAAACGTGGTAATTATTCTGTAAATATTGCCGCAACGTTGGCAGGAATTACAGGTTTTCTTCCGGTAGAAGTAGACGATCAGGCAAAATATCAAGCAATGGGTCTTGTTAAGAAGCTTGACGTAAACAATGTTGCATTCTCTTACAAATGGTTGCTCAATGTCTCGGGAGTTATGGATGAACTTTCTACAGAAGGATTGATTCACCAAAACTACAAAGAAGAGTCAGGTAGCACAAACAAGTTTATTAAAGACTACGGAATTTGCAACAAATTTTTCCATGTTTATTACGATCCTGAAACAGGCGTAAGCAACGCATTTAAGAAAAACCTTCACGAATTTTTATCACCCAATTCACCCATTTTCGGATATACATATTCTGAAGATATCGACGTTGCGTTTTTCTCTCAATACGGACAATTTATTGTTCCGACGGACTACACTTGCAACCTTACTTTCTTTGCTGCAGAAGAGTTTGCCGGACAGACCTTCACTCAACCTAACAACGACAGGGATAAACCTGCCGAAGCAGGTAAACATTATGTTGCTTTTGTTGTAAGTGACGGAGACAATGCTACCTATTGGCAAAACACAGCTACGTTTGCTACAAACTACATGAATGCGGCAGGTCGTGAAAATGACACATTCCCCGTAACGTGGTCTATTTCTCCAAGTATAGCCGACTTGATGCCGTTAGTTATGGACAATGCGTATAACACTCGTGCCAATGCTTACGATTATTTCTGCGCACCGGTTTCGGGACAAGGCTACATCAACGCAGGTAATTTCGCGGCACAAGAAGACGGCAAATACTTTAGTGACTTTTGCGAAAAGCTTAATGTGTACATGAAAAAGGCTGACCTACAAGTAGTTACAGTTATAGGAGGCAGTCAACAAGGCAATCTTTCGTCTGTACTAGCAGGTTATGCTTCTTGCAGTAACGTAACCGGAGGAATTGTTTACGAAGGAAACAAGTATTTCGGAAATGTTCAAGGCGGAGTAATGTGGGTAAACGGCAAGCCGTTTGTTGGACCGCGTGACAGTTTGTGGGAAACCACTCCGGCATATATCGCCGCACGTATCAACACTTATCCGCGTGATATAACTACGATTGACGGTTACACTTTGGTAAACGTCCATCCATGGTCACACAGTTATGCCGACATTCGCACAATTGTTGGAATGTTGGATGATGATGTTGAAGTAGTAAGCGTGGATCGCCTTATCAACATGATGGCAGCCAACATAACAGACAAATCTAATACGGATAGTTTCAAAATTCCCGAAAAGAATGGAGTAACCATCTCGGAAAAATATTTACAAGAGCATCCCAATCTTATTCCTGTAGATTCTCTTTACAATGATTTCTTGCTATGGTCGGAAGACTGGACCGGATCCGGTGTAAAATACAACAGTACGGACCCTGCTTGCAGCAACGTGGGCGCAATTTATAAAGGAAACATCAGTATTGCCGCCGGTTCTACTGCAACTAAGACAGAATTCGTTTTGCCGGAAATAGACGACTATTGGTTTAGTTTTAATGCACGTGCCGATGCTATCGACGCAACTAAACAAGCAACTTTCAACGTTTATATGACTGTTGGAGGAGAGAGAAAAGCTGTTATGAAAAATGTTACGATAAAAGGCGTACAGGGTACGGAAACGCAACACGTAACAGGTGACGGATGGCAGTGTTTCGCCTTCCCGATAAAACAATTTTTCTCAGACTACAAAGGTAAAACTTGCAAAGTAGAAATTGAAGTTGCAGGATCTGAAGTAGGAATACGTGTAGACCAAGTTAAATTTACCGATCGCAAACTTGATTCGGCGATTGATCAAACCAAGGTAAACGTTTACGATAATCAATTTACATCGACAACCGAAGATTGGATGCTCGGAGAACAGTACAAAACCAGTCAATACTATTGGTGGGATGTTGTCGATCGTGAAAACTTAAAACCTGTAAATGCTATTCAAATTGACTGTTCAGACGGTGGTGGCGATGAAAAACGAAACGGAAACACCAACATATGGATGGCAAAGAACTATGTTTTGCCAACATCCGATGCAGTATCAATTAAATTCAAAGTTCAAAGCGATCACGCTACTGGTGCTTTGATTAAAATCTCGCTAAATATCGAAGGCAATTACATTGTTTTGTACGACTGGCAGGCAGCCGTAGCCGCAAACGGAAATTGCGAAGTTGTTGTGAACTTGTCACAGACTTACACAGATATTGACTTCAGCGGGAAAGAAGTAACAGTCATTTTTGAAGCACGAGACGGAGGAAATTCCAACGGTGTAGGAGAAGCTTGTTCGCTTAAGGGCTTCACAACCGAAGGTTAACTTTTCAAACAAACACGAATTCTCGTGTGATTAAAGGCAAGGCGTCCCCAATGTTATCGGACGCCTTCGCTGTTTACGACAACATTAAGTTTGTTGCCAAGTACGTGTAAAATTATAACAAAAGAGGTTTTATGAAAAAAATATCTTTTATTTTAGCCACAATTATTGTTTTGTCTTGTCTTGCACTGTGTTTTAGTGCTTGTGCACCCACCGATTCTATCGACGATCCTTTTGATCAGTATCGAAAGGACGATAATTTCTCGTATTACAAAGCCATGGTTGCAGCGGCAGACAAAAAGTTTTATGTGTTCGGACGTAGCGAAAATCTTTCTTCCGCACAAAAAATTGTTGCCGAAGCAATACAAGGTATATTTGCTCGCACAAATGCAAAGTACTTTTATTACAGATCAGGTCATCAAGTTTGGATGGACGATCTTGCTCAAACATTCGGTGTAACTTTTGTCGACGTGACATACGCCGAAATGCTTGCTGATTTCAAACAAAACTATAGCAACAATTTTGTTTTGTACGACGGCACAAATAATCCTCAATCGCTAAACGGAGCATGTACTGTTGCGGGGGCAGTTGATTATTTGCCGGTAGACGTTTCGTTAAAAGACGACATGGAAAAAGCCGGCTTTGTTCAAGCTGAAGACGTCTCGTCCCTCACCGAGGCAAAAGTCTTTGCCAAGTACAAAGACTATTTGGATAACACCGGTTTGGTACAAATAAACAATAGCGGATTTAACGATCAGATGCGCGATTATGGCATCGCATGCAAATATCTTTTCTTTTGGCCCAAAGACATGAATGACGCTTCCGTCGTCAAATTCCGTTCGGAAGCACTTTCGTGGGCAAAAAACGATTCTCCTGTTTTTGGTTGGGTGCCCAACGATGAAACGATAGACGTTGCAATTTCATCCAATTACAGCAAGTTTACATTAGCAAGCGATTATTGCACAAACATGTCGGTGTATACATGCAAAAACCTGTTTGGAGAACTTCAATTTAAACAAGAACACAAAACTACCGATGTTGTCGCAGAACAAGGAAAACATTATGTTTGCATCATGATGAGTGACGGAGACAATGTGCAAACATGGTACAACTCTTTTGCCACAAACACAAAGTATCTTGGAGCCGAACGAGGCGATTTTGCAATGGGTTGGAGCATACAACCAAGCCTAACCGACTTAGCTCCCAATATTCTAAATTATGTGTACAGCCGTCAAGATAAAAACGATTATTATGTTTGTTCCGTTTCGGGACAAGGCTACATGAATCCGCAAAACTATTCTTTGTTAGATAGCTTTATAGGCGGATTAGATTTATATTTGCGACGCGCAGACCTTTCCGTCGTGCAAATTTTGGATTCAGGTCCGCAAAAAAGCGTTATAGAAGCTTATTCCAAAGTTCCTTCGCTTAAAGGCGGAATTTATTGCTACGGAATGAAATATGCAGGTGGCGCAGGTTCGGTATATTGGGCAAACGACAAACCGTTTGTTTCCATTCGCGAAACAATTTGGGATGCCGATGTCGATGCCATGGCAAAGAGAATCAATTCGTACAGCACCGATCCAACAAACATAACGGGTTACACGGCAATCAACCTTCATCCTTGGTCGCACACTTACGACGACGTTAAGAAGCTTGTAAGCCAACTTGACGAACATGTTGTAGTTGTTACGGCAGACGATTTTATTCGTCTTATAACGGAAAACGTGCCCCATGTCGATGTGACATTGCCCTACGTAAGTTATTAAGTTTATAAGGAAAAGTTTAAAATAACACAAAACTCACCTTTAATGTCTTATACACATCAAAAAAGGAGTTCGATTTTCCGAACTCCTTTTTTTTGAACTATATTTAAGAAAACAGCACTCCTTTACGCAAATTTCAGTAGACAATATATTCTATTGCTTTAACATTTGATCGTTAAAGTATCTCATCGGCTTTCTGTTGTCGTTTTTAAATTCCGTCGGAGTTTTGCCACAAAAAGATTTAAAATTCTTATTAAAATCTTGTACACTGTTGTAGCCGACATTTGTCGCAACTTGCTTGATAGAATAGTTGGTTTCAACAATTAATTTTTGTGCACGTTCTATTCGTATTTTATTTAGATGTTTTTTTACTGACGAATTAAGTTCCACCTTAAACATGTGTTGTAGATACGAAACAGATATTCCAATTGATGATGCAATTTCTTCGATTGATAAATTTTTATCAAAATTGCTTTCCAGTACGGAGAGCGCTTTTTTTATGTAAATATTTCCTTGTTGAATCGATGACGTTATGTTTTTGCAAGTCAAAATTTCCAAAAAAATGCGTTTTAGATCTAAATCTTGCATGGCAGTGGTGATAGCGTCAAAGTTTTTATCTATGTATCTTTGAAGTTTGGATAGATTGTATTCTAAATTTCCTGCATCGTGGATAACAAAAAAGTTTTTCATGTCGTCAAGCATTTTTATTGCTGTTGGAAATTGTTTAACATAGTTTGAGTTTCGCAAAAAGGAAATGAAGTTTTTGTTGTCGTCCGTTTTTAGTTCAATGCCAATTGAGTTCAAACTGCTCATGATTGAAGTTTTGTGCAATACTCCTGGTGCAACCACCAATAGTTGTTTCGAAAAAACGGGAACATCATGTTCTCCGTCGGTATCGACGTATGTAAAAGTCATGCCGCCGCTTGTTACGTAAGATAGTTCCATTGTGTTGTGTTTGTGAAAATTCATAATACGTTTAGGTTCGTTTAGCGGATAGTGTCCGATTTGAAATCCAACAAGTTGTATATTTGACATGATTTTCCCCCTATTTAAAAAGTTTACTGCTACGTACTAAAATTTAAATTTCAACCACATTATAGCACAAAAATTTAAGAATGTGAAACAAAACTATAAAAAAAACTTAAAGAATATTGAAATGTTATAGTTAATTTTGGTAAAATTACAACAGAAAATAAAAGGAGAATTCTGTTCATATTCAAAATTTTCGAAAGAAGCAGTAATTTTTTTGAAAATTGCTCAAATCGTCTATTTTGTCAGGTAACGAAATTTTATGGAGGAACACATGAAAAAGATAATTTCAATATTGATGGCATGTTTGCTTGTGGCGACTTCTGTTGTTATGCTTGTGGCATGTACACCTCAAAACAATGTTGTAAAAGACGGCAAAACAATAAATATAAAGTTGTACAAGGGTGGCTATGGTACAGAGTGGCTTGAAAAACTTATAGAAAAATTTGAAGCCGCTTACGCAAGTGAAGGATACAAAGTAAATCTTCTCAAACCTTCTACCGACAACCATGGCTCTACAATTGTAAAGGAACTTGCATCGGGCATAAACAATGTTGGCGTAGATTTGTACTTTACCGGTGACTTTCCTGTGAGAGACGTTGTTAACGGCGACTATGGTTTACTTGTCGAGGATCTTACCGATATTGTTTACAATCAAAAAGCAATCGGATTTGACGGCAAGGAGGAAGACAAGACTGTTGCCGAAAAACTTACAGACGGTTATGACGAATATTGGTATCAAGTCGATGGCAAAAAGTATAATTTCTTTTACGAAAAAGCGGTTGGTGGCATGGTTGTCAATACCAAAAAACTCAACAGCTTTGGTTTGACAATACCCAAAACCACCAATGAGCTTATTGCTTGTATAAACACAATTTACAATAAAGCGGTTGAAGACGACAATATGTCCTTGCGCCCGATTACATTTATCGGTGCCGGAAACAACGGCTATCCCGGAGCTTTTGTAAATGCGTTATATGCACAGTATCAAGGCATTGACGGATGGAACAGTTTTTGGTCTATGAACGATTCCAACGGAGAATATCGCTTAACTGACGGCTACGAAGTGTATCACGACCAAGGCATTTTGGAAATGATGAAAGTTATTTACAATGTGTATGATTATCAATACGCAACAAACGGTTCGGCAAACCAAGGTTTAGCAGGCGCACATGCTCAAATGATGAAGTCAAGTGTTAACAGCGGCGCGGTGTTTATGTGCGATGGCGACTGGATGTACAACGAAGTATCTACCGACTACGACAATCTAAGCGACATAATGTTTATCAATTTCCCGGTAATTTCTGCTCTTGGAACAAAACTGTGGGGATCTAAATATGATGAAACCAAATGTGATAAAATTCTGTCTGCTGTAGTTAGTATGTCCGATGAAGGGAAAACCCCTGCAGAAATAGTTTCTGCGGTAAAGGCGGATGCAAGTCTTTCTGCTGATATCACAGAAGAAGAAGCACTTACAGTATGCAAAGCTCGTGGTATTTACAATAACCGTGGAACGCAAACCGGCGGAGCATACATAACAAAAGACTCTCCTGTTAAAGATATTGCCGCATTGTTTTTGCGTATGTTCGCAAGTGAAGACAACAGTGCATTATATAGGGAATTGTCTAACGGACTTTCTCCGTATGACGCTTCAGGCAACATTGAAAGTGATAGTGCTTATTTGAAAGGTGTTTCAACGATCGTTTCGCATCCGTATGCAACGGGTATTTGGCCATATGCAACGGGTTTGCGCTCAATGATCGGTCAAACTGAAATTCTTCCGCAATATGGCGGAACACTTGTAATTAATATCTTCCAACAACGTGCATCGGACTATAACAGTGCAGCCGAAGCCAGATGGAACAATGAGTACGAATTTGCAAAAAGCAAGTGGGCAGATTGGACAAAAGGTTTAAAGTAAAAATTTTGACACAATATAAATAAAACTAAACGGCAGTTTTGCCGTATTGCAGGAAAAATGTAATGAAAAGTAACACCAAACAAAAAAATAAAAAATTTGGACTTGCCAAATACACAAAATTGCAAAGGAAAGACTTCCCCTTTGTTTACTTGCTTATTGCCTTGCCGGTAGTGCAGTTTTTGGTATTTTGGTTGTTTGTCAATGTGGATTCCATAACGTTGGCTTTCCGAAACGATATTGATGGTTCGTTTACGATGGATCATTTTGTCGAAGTATGGCAAGGCATTGTCGGGCTTGACGTGTACGGCTTCAATCTGCTTGAAATGGCCGGCAGATCATTTATATTGTGGTTTGTTGCAAATGTATTGGCATTTCCTATTGGTTTGTTTAGTACATACGTGTTGTACAAAAAGGTTTGGGGGCATTACGCATTTCGTGTAATTTATCTTATTCCTTCGCTTGTCGGTGCAATTATTTGGACAAGTCTTGTTAAAGCAGTTGTCGATTGGAACGGACCCGTTGTGTATTTTCTTGAAAAAATCGGTGTGCAATTAGATCCGATTGTAAAAACGCAAGGTTTGTTTGCAAGTGAAAAAACGGCTTTTCCCACACTATGTGTAATTACATTTTTGTTAGGAATAGTCGGAGGAAACGTAATTGCCACAGGTGCATTTGCCAAGGTACCTACCGAATTGTTTGAGGCGGGAAAAATTGACGGAGTAAACTTTTTCCAAGAGTTTTTCCATATAGCATTACCTTGCGCTTGGCCGACTGTTTCTACATTGCTTACCGTATCGCTTTGCACAATGCTTGTGGCAGACGGAAGTGTATTTTTGTATTCAAACACTACCGGGCAACCGGGCATGGCAACGATGGGCTATTACTTGTATTATATGACGTACCGAATCTCCAATTCTACTGCCGCAGTAAAGCCATACGGTTATCCGGCTGCTGTTGGTATAGTGATTACGCTTGTAAGTGTTCCAATTGTTTTATTCGGAAGAAAACTTCTTGATAAAATAGTGGAAAATGTGGAGGTGTAATATGAAAAAACTACGTAAGTTTTGGAAAAAGCCTCTTGATGAAAAAATCGTATTTATAGTTTACTTCATCTTTTTCGTAGTGATGGCATGCGTGTTTTTGTATCCTATACTTTACTGTTTGCTATCCACATTTAAGAGTACCGCCGAGTTCTACGATGAGACGACTTCTCTAATCAGTTTGCCTAAAAATCCACAGTTCGAAACATGGAAAAATATATTTACTCTGTTTCAGTACGGAAACAACAATTTCGGCACAATGTTATGGAATTCGTTGTGGTTTACGGCTGTAAAGGTTTTTTGTACAGTGGCATGCAGTGCAATGCTCGCTTATGCGGTGGCAAAATTTGAGTTTCCCGGAAAAAAATTGATATATGCAACTGCGGTAATTGTTCAAACAATTCCTATTTTCGGAAGCGGAGCAACTGCATACAAGATTTTTTCGGCGCTCGGCATGGTAAACAATCCCAAGTTGATGTGGCTTGCATGGTGTACGGGCTTTAATATGTCTTTTATCATATTGCACGGCATGTTCA
This sequence comes from bacterium, assembly GCA_963619835.1. Lineage (GTDB taxonomy): Bacteria > Bacillota > Clostridia > Christensenellales > CAG-314 > Fimimonas. The sequence continues at coordinate 18,436 of CAVEYD010000010.1, forward strand.
AGGGAATAAGCAACTCGTATGCAGAATCGGCAAAAATAGACGGCGCAAGCAATCTTACGATTTTACTCAAAATCATTTTACCGCTTGCCGCACCGACAATAGTCGCGCTTATGGTTACAAACAGTGTAACGGTGTGGAACGATTACAGCACAATACAAATTTACTTGAGAGATTATCCAACTATAAGTTATGGCTTGTATTGTTTCCCAAATGAGGCACAATATGTCGAAAATTCACAATCTGTATATTATGCGGCAATGCTTTTGTCGATGATTCCCATTATGCTTATTTACGGATTAAGCCAAAAATTGGTACTTACAAATGTTTCGGTAGGAGGCTTGAAAGGATGAAAAAGATTACACTTATCACAATTTTGAGCATCTTGGCACTTTTAAGTTTAACGCTTGTTTCGTGCCAAATTAAAGAAGTTCAGCTGGAGTTAGTAGATTATCAGGCCGATTACAGCGTAGGAAGCCCTATCGATATTGAAAATCACTACAAGGCCGATGTTCGAACCGGTATTACCGCCAGTGTGGTTTACAACGACGGAGAAAAGCAAGAAAAAACTTTTACCGGAAACATCTATTGGCCGATCGTTGGCGGAGAACACACTTTTACAATCTCCATAGGTAAAAAAAGTGTAAGTTTTACGGTGCAAGTTGGTTATCGCGAGCCGACGATATCTGTAGACGAGTCTCCGTTTGTGTATCGTGTAGGTTCTACCGTCTATTTTGAAGATTTACTTGCGGTTAAAAACCCAAGTGTTTACCCAAGTGACGCAACACTCAAATTTAAGGATGTTAAGTATCGCTCGGTTGAAACAGATTTGGACGAAACAATCGGCGAATGGGAAGACGCAGATTATGACACTCACGATAAATGCTTTGATGTAACCAAAGCAGGCGAGTACCTCTTGTCTTTTGAAGCATGTCTTGGAGATAAGTCTGCCGAATCATCATTCACAGTGGTTGCCGTTACAAACAAAAACGATGGAAACGAAAACGTGCTTACGTACAACGAAAAGTATGCAAGCAAAAACGTCATAACGTCAAGCGAAGATTCATCAATTTTCCGTTTGCCCGCAAGTAGTGACTATACCGAAGCATCGTTTGTTGCGCTAAATCACAAATTTAATTTTGGCGAAGCGCTAAGCGTAACTTTTAAGGGAAAAAATTTGCCGCAGATTGGTTTGCATGTTACTCCAAATGAGCAATCGTCTAATCCGTTCGGTTTGTTTTCCGCAAAAGCGCATGTGTTGAGTTTTGAATATAAAGGCACCAACAAATATGTTCTTATGGGGCCAAACGGTTTCAACAGTAATGCCGTAAAAATAGCCGTTGAAAGTAGAGGCGAATTTTGGGGCTGGGACGATCTCGAAGCAAACAAATACTATCGTGTTTCGGCATGGCTCAACAAACGTAATGCAACAACATACTTTGTTTCGTACAACGTTTACGAAATACAAAATTACGGAACAGACAACCAAAGCGAAACGCTTATTCATTCGCTTGAACAAAGCGGTTGGTCCACCTCGGAAGGGGAAATAAACGAAGGTTACTTTGTTTTGTACGGATCAAAAAATAAGAGTATCACTTTCAAGGTAGAATATGGCGATAAACAGGTTGCCGAAAACATTGTTGCAAACAGCATTTCTCTCAACAATGGATCAACAACCATCGAAAAAACTTGCAAAAACAACAACGATAACACAATTCAAGGCGGATATCTTGCCTACACAAATAAATATGGTCTAAATACAAGCATTTCGTTTGATTTTGTCGGAAAAAATATACCCAACGTATGTTTCTTTGCCGATAATGCAAGCGGAGCAACAGACGGTAAGGGATTGTACTTGTCGGCAGACGGTAGCGATTTGGCAGTATATGGTCCCAAACGTTTAGCGGGCGATGTTCTTGCAAAAGAAGCAAACAGTCAACTTGCACGAAACAAACTTGTCGACGGAAAAGCCTATCGCTACACAATAATTGTAGAAAGCGGTGGCAGCTACAAAGTAAAGTTCACACTTCGCTTGGACGAAGTTACAGACGATTGTTTGCTTGGAGTCGCACAAACATCACTTACCGCAGCGTATTTGTCCAATTCCCCCAAGGGCGCAATTATCGTGTATGGAACAACGTCTTCCCGTTTAACATTTAATTCAAGTGCGCCTACAGAATATGTCGAGCCCACAACGGACATAGACAAGTTGTCTTTTAGCAATACCGATTTGGCAGTACTTCGCGACAGCGAAACGAATATCACCTTGAACGGCGAACTTGCCGATTCAAGTGACATTGTTTGGAGTATTGCCGACGGAAGCATTGCAACGTTAAACAATGGCAAGTTAATCGCTCAAAAAGTTGGCAACACAACTTTGACTGCAACGGCAAACGGATTTGCCGCGTCATGCAACATTCAAGTAGTCGAAAAACTCTATTTCAAAAAAGCAACTTTAAGAGTAGTAATTGGCGAAGCCGATACGCAACTTATATTGTTGGGAACCGGAGAAAAGGGTACAATTAATTGGGCAACCGATAGCGATTGCTTGACAGTATCCGATAGCGGAGTTATTTCCGCAGTTAGCGAAGGTGTTGCAAAAGTTACGGCAACAGCCACATCTGTTTACGGTACCGAAGTTGCCGAGTGTGTTGTAACGGTTGCTTTGCCTGTTATTCACTTTGAAGAGGCCGAAAAATCGATTCGTCTGTACAGTGACGAAACTCTCGCTTTGCAATACTCGGACGGAAAGACCATTTCGTGGTATTCATCAGACGAAAATGTTGTTACCGTACAAAACGGAGTTGTGTCGGCTGTCGGCGTTGGAACTGCAACGATAACGGCAACGGCAACAAACGGCGAAACAGACTCTTGCAAAATTGTTGTTATCAACATTTTGCACAATGCTACTTACAACAAGACAACCGGACAAATTACGTTAAAACAAGACGCAAGCGGCACAGCCTACTCGGATTCTGCTTATGTACAAATGGGCAACTATGCCGACGGAGCTTTTGTTGTGATGGAGTTCACCGGCAAAAACTTACCGCAAATTCAATTTTTCGCAAGTGGAGCTACAAACAAGCTTGTTGATGAATCTATCAACGGACTGTTGTTCTCGTCCGACGTTGTAACAGCCGATTATCGTATGTTTAGCACCACAAACCCAAACCAAAATGCCATCATGGCATCAAGTTGGGACAATAACTTGAAAAACTATGCAAGTTCCGGTGCTTGGCAAAATCTTGACGAAAGCAAAAATTATGTTCTAATAGTCGGTTGCTTGCGTGACGAAAGTAAGTACTATCTCACATTCAAGCTTTACATCAAAAATGACGATGGAACAGTTTCTCTCGCACAAAACGGAAGTTTCACCAAAGATTATTCAGTACTTGACACAAACATTAAAACAAGCGGAAACGAAATTGTTGTGTACGGCAGTCGCAATGCGGATCTTGATGTAACGGTAAAAGTAGTAAGTACGTTAGAAGAAGCCGAAAGCATGTTTACAATAGCGGAATAATTTTATAGTAGTGTAAAACCACGTTAAACAATGTTTGATTAAAAAATATTTTCAAAGTCAAACAAATCTAAATTAGGTCTTTTAGGGAAATCCCTAACAAAAATAAATCTCTAAGGAGGAAAAGATGAAAAATAGCAAAAAGTTTTGGCTTGTAGCCGTGTTGCTTATTGTTTGCTTAAGCACACTTGTTGCCTGCCAAACCACACCGCAGTACAAAGTTTCGTTCGTTGTTGACGGACAAACTTATGGCGAAGTTCAAATAGTTGAGGAAGGTGCAAAAATTGCTCAACCTACAACAGATCCGACAAAAGAAAACGATGCTCAGTACACTTATACTTTTGACGGATGGTACTTTGGAGACAAAAAGTGGAATTTCGAAACGGATACGGTTACTGAAGATGTAACTCTCAAAGCAACCTACATTTCCACAGTCAACAAGTACGAGGTCGTTTTCAAAAACGATGACGTTGTGTTACAAAACACCCAAGTCGACTACGGCACAATGCCCGAATATAAGGGCGAAACTCCCACAAAAGCGGCAGACAACACAACTAAGTACACTTTCAGTGCTTGGTCTCCCGAAGTAAAAGCGGTAGACGGTGCAGCTACATATGTTGCTCAATTTACATCCGCAACTCGTACTTACGAGGTAGCATTTAATACCGATAGCGACTACACAGTGGAAAGTCAATCTGTCGAATACGACAATCTTTTGACGGCTCCAAGTGCACTTGGCTACAAAATTGCCGATGACAAATATTACGAATTTGCCGGTTGGTACAACGGAGAAAGCCAATGGAACTTTGCAACCGACAAGGTTACTGCCGATGGTATTACACTTACCGCTCATTGGACGGAATTAGGCGGAATACACAATGCAACTTATGACGGAAGTAAATTTTCTCTTACCAAAAACGAAGGTGCAGCAAACTACACAGATTGTTCTTATATCGAACTTGGCAGTTATGAAAACGGTGGTTTCGTCGCAGTAAGTTTCAAAGGCAAAGTTGCTCCGCAAATAGCATTCTTTATTAGTGGTGGCACATCAACCATGAAAGACAGTGCAACAGGTTGTATGCTGTTCACTTCCGACGTAGTAACGTCTGACTATCGTATGTTCCCACACACCAATCCCAACACAGGTGCGGTAATGGCAGGAAAGTGGAACAAAGGCGCTTTCGCAAATCTTGACGGTGAAAAGGAATATGTTCTTATTGTAAGCGATGTTAAGGGCGAAGCAAAGTACTTCATTACACTTAACTTGTATGTTAAAACCGATGATGGCAACATTACGCTTGTAGAAGGCGGAACATACACTTGCGATTATCCCGTAGCACACAAAGACTTGAAAAACACCGGTAGCAAAATTGTTTTGTTTGGCAGCCGCCATTCTAACGTTAGCGGAACAGTAGTTGTTGCTGATTCCTTGGAAAACGCTATCGAAAATTACACAGTTGTTCACACTCACTACTACAAGCTTGTAGACGAAGTTGCAGCATCTTGCACAACAAACGGAACAAAAGCTCACTTTACTTGTAGCGGTTGCGACAAATTGTTTGTTTTGGACGAAGACGACAACTATGTTGAAGCAACGGCAGAAAGTCTTGTTATTTTGGCAGGTCACAACTACGGCACACTTGTTGAAAGTGTAGCTTCTACTTGCAAGGACAACGGACACGTAGCTTACTACAAATGTTCAGGTTGCAACAAGTACTTTGACGAAAACAAAGCAGAAATTTCTGCAATTGAATTGCCTCTTGTCGAACACACTTATGGCGATTGGATTGCCGAAGTTGCCGCAACAAACGAAGCCAACGGCACAAAAGGTCACTATCATTGCTCTGTTTGCGAAAAGAATTTTGATGCTGAAAAAGTCGAACTCGAAACAATTGTGATTCCCAAAATTGAGCATACTTATGGCGATTTTATTGCCGAAGTTGCCGCAACTTGCTACAGTGAAGGCACGCTTGGTCACTATCACTGTTCGCACTGTGACAAAAATTTTGACAAGGACTACAACGAACTTAGCAGTCTAACAATCTCAAAGAAAGCTCATAGCTATGGCGCTTGGACAATGACGGTAGAACCTACCGAAACAACAACCGGTACGGCAGAAAAAGTTTGCATAAACGAAGGTTGCCCTGATTCTGCTGACGGGCACAAGGTTACCGAAACGGTTGCGGTGCTTGGCGACACAAGTGTTTGGACTCTTGACGGAGTTACTTACACATCTGTTTACGGCACAATTACACTCAAAATTTACAAGTCAACCTACAATGCAACAACTGGTGCATTGACAACTCAAGCATGTGCCGGAAGTACAAATTATACCGATTGTTCATTTGTTGATATTGGAGAATATGCTAATGGTGCATTTGTTGGTATAGAATTTACCGGAAAGTATGTTCCACAAATCGGATTCTTTCTCAGCGGTGGCACAAAAACGATGAAAGCAGATGCTCTTGGCGGACTTGTCTTTTCAACAGATGCAATCGGCACAGACTATCGTATGTGGAAAGACACAAATGTTACAACAGGTGCAGTTCTTGCAAATAAATGGAATTTTGCAGCTTACAACAATCTTACTGCAGGAACCAAGTATGTTCTTGTGGTAGGATGTGTAAAGAGTACGAGGTACGATATTACATTGGCTTTATACACACACAACGATGATGGTTCAATAACCCTTGTAAATAAGTATGAGTGTAATTACCAACTTAACGATTCAAGCATCAACAATAGCGGAACTCATCTTGTTCTTTTTGGTAGCAGAGTTACGGCTTTGACAGCAAAAGTTGCAGTTGCAAACACATTGGAAGAAATAACAAGTAAGTATGTTGCTTCCGAACCCGATCATACTGTTCAAACTTACAATTCTACCTACGATGCAACAACAGGAAAAGTGACATTGCAAAAAGCAACCATTTCAAAAGTTGCAAGAATCGATGATCCGACTAAAGAAAAAAATTCCTATGACGATGCTTCTTACATTGATTTTGGCGAATATGCCAACGGCGGAAGAGTTGAAGTCACATTTACCGGAAAATATACTCCGCAAATAGGATTTTTCCTTAGCGGTGGCACAAAAACAATGACAAGTTCCGCTCTTGGCGGTTTGGTTTTCTCGACAGACTCCATAGGCACCGATTACCGCATGTTTAAGAGCACGGATGTTGTGGAAGGCGCAATACTTGTAAACCAATGGAATGCTGCAGCTTACAACAATCTTACCGACGGTCAACAATATAAGTTGGTTGTTAGCGTGAAAAAAACAACAAGCAAGTACGAAATTTATTTGGCATTGTACACAATTAGCGAATCAGAACTTACACTTGTAAAAGACTACACTTGTAGTTACAACATAGACGATTCAAAAATCAACAACAGCGGTACTCACATAGTATTGTTTGGTAGCCGTATTACAAACCTCAATGCTACGGTAACAGTCACCGACAGCGCCGATCTTTAACAAATCTTTCAACATTTACGGGTATGCTTCACCACAAAACGGAACTTTCTCTGTAGGTGATGACAGTTACGCAGTGTACTATTCGTCAAGCACAGACAAGTATTTTGTAAAGTCTGGCGACGTTTACTACACAATGGGCACCGAGCTCGATAGTCGTGGTCAATATGTTTTGACCACGGCAACCGAAGTTCCTACCGACGTCGCTGCAGTAGATTTTCGCACTGCGGAAAACTACTCTTTGTATCTAAATGCCGGATTAAATGTTTTGCTGTTGCAAGCAAACGAAGGTTACAACGGAACAAACTTTGACTCTACTCTCGGAAAGTACGCAACGGAAGCAGTAAAAGCAGGCATAAACAAGATAATTGTTTTTGACAGTCGTATTCAAAAGCTTTCTGCAAGCAAAACTGCAATTGTCGGAACGGGTGCGCAATTTGCTACCGTTGACGATCTAAACACTTACATTGCAAATTGCCTAAACGACTACAAGAGTAAATCTTGGTTCTATGGCGTTATGCTTGTTGACGAACCGAATTGGCAAACTTTGCCCAATCTCGGATTAGTGTACAAAGCAATCAAAAAAGCTTGCCCGTCGGCGTACGTTCAAACAAACTTGTTGCCTTTGTCTGCCGGACAAAACACAAACTATGTTCCCACTGTAGACAACGACACCTATCAAACGTACAAAACATACGTTCAAACATATTTTGGGTACACAGCAAACTTGTATTCCGACAGCGACATGTACGAAGCTTACAAGCAGTATTTGACGGCTTTTGCAACGTTTGCTTCCCCCGATAGAATTTGCTTTGACAGTTATCCCATTCGTGCCGATCAACCCAATTACTTACTTTCTACGCACTTTGCAGGACTTCAAATAGCGGCAAACGTGGCAAAACAATTTAACATTGAAATAGCAGGTGTAATCGGCGCCGCAGGCACTGTTGATTCAACCGGAACGGCTAAGCACAAGGCACCGACCGAAGACGAATTGTTGTGGCAATTCAATGCTTACATGATGTTTGGTTGCAAATCGTTTGCATATTTTACATACCAAACAAAGCAAAATGTAACGGATGGCAGTTTGTACTACGTTGACGGAACAAGCGCCGTAAACAGACTTGGACAAACAACCGAGACTTACGATGCAATGGCAAAAATCAACACAAACATGCAAGCTTTTGCTCCGACAATGCTCGATTACGACTATGTCGGAATGCAAACAATTGTCAAAAAAGGACTTACCGCAACGGCTCCTACAGTATTCAACGGAACGAGCAACGACACATTTAGTTGTGTTTCGTCTTTGGAAATTACAGACTCCACAACATTAAAAGCAGTGCTCACGGCTGTTGTTACCGAGTTGTACAACGAACAAGCAAAAACTTATATGTATGCTGTGTTAAATGCCAACGAACCAACGGCAAACGACTTGTCCGAAACTGTAAAACTTACATTAAGCGGTACATTTACTTATGCCGAAATATGGACAAACGGTACCAAACAAGTTGTTGAAATCAGTGACAACACATTGTCGGTAACAGTTGACGCAGGTACGGCAAGTTACGTAATTCTTCACTAATCACTTTGGTTTTCGTCCCGAGTTTTAGCTCGGGACGAAAACTGAAATGTTTTAAAAAAAGTATTATTTTTCGCACCGACTGTATGTGCTTTTGTAAAAAACACATACAAACGTTGCGAATTACGGAGAAAAAATGATTCACAAATACGGATATTCGTCGCCTACAGACGGCACATACACAATTGACGAAAAGATTTACTCTGTCGGTGAAGATTTTCGCACTAGGGAAAGATACCTTGAGTATGCTCAAGTCGGGTTTGATACTCTTTTGTTGCAAGGAAACGATCCTTATTGTGGCGAAAATTTTGCAACAAGTCAACTTCGCAAAAACATGGAAAAAGCTTATTCGGCAGGATTGCATCGCATTATTGTGTTTGACAAACGTTTGTACGATTTGTCCGCAACAAAAGGCGGAATAGTAGGAAAAGACAAAAACTTTGAAACTTTCGACGATTTGGTAGGTTTTGTCAAAAATTGTATTAAAGATTACTCAAAACAAAAAGGGTTTGTCGGCGTAATGTTTGTAGACGAGCCGACACACGAACAATTTGAGTCAATAGGGCAACTTTGTAAAGCTATCGCCACAGTAGATAAAAAACTAATTTGTCAATGTAATTTATTACCGTTAAACTACAACTGCGAAAGTAGGTATTGCAAAAATCCTGACGGTAAAACCAAGGAACAATGTTATCGTGAGTATTTAACAAGTTTTTGCAAGCAAGTTTCTTTGCAAAATATAGCCATGGACAGCTATCCTATAAGGGAAGAACCAATTGTCGGAAAATTTATTTCAACTTGCCATTTTGCCGGTCTACAAATTTTTTCGGACGTTTTGCGTGACTTTGGACGTAACAAAACATTGGTATTGCAGTCTACCGCAATGGACGTAAGCGGAAAACAAAAGTTTAGAGTGTTAAACAAAAAAACATTGGCTTATCAGTACAACATGGCACTTTGTTTGGGCGTTTCCGATATTGCATATTTTACATATTGGAACAAACAAGTCAGCCGAAGCGATTGGGAATGTTTTCCCGACGGAACGTCATTTGTTAGTAAAAACGGCACAAAAACTCAACTTTATTTTGATGCCAAACAGATGCACGCAGAAAACGCAATTGCCGAAAAATTTGTCGAAAACTACCGCTATGCAAACATGACTGTTTTAGGCGAAAGCGACTACACAGCCAATGTGGAAAAACGAGCAATTGACGAATGTAAAGTAGTTTGCGAAGGCGTTTTTGTTTTGACAAAATTAGTCGACCAAGACGGAAACACAGTAATTTGCGCTGAAAATATCTGCGATCCGGACACTGACGAACAAACAAAATCGATAGAGTTTGATTTTGAAAAGTGTCCACAAAAAGTATTACTTAACAACAAGGAATTTCACTGTTCCACAAGTGTTGTTAGTGCAAACTTGCATGGCGGAGAGTGCATTTTTATACAACTATCACGTTAACAAAGTTAGCTACATATTCAATTTTTTAGTTTATTTCAAATTTATTGTAGATAAAAGTATTTGACAAGGGGAGCAACCATACATTTTATGAAAAAACTTGTACAAATTGTATCAATAATTCTTGCGGCAATAAGCTGTCTTTCTGTGTTTGTCGGATGTTTTCAAAAGGATATTACTAAAGGCGCACCGGATTACTCGCAGTCTAATGGTAGTTTCGATATGTTCGGTTATGCTTCGCCTACAGACGGCACTTGGACGGAAAATGGAGAAACGTTTTCTACCGGAGTAGATTATCGTACAGCCGAACGCTACAAAGAGTATCTTGACGCGGGATTAAACGTTATGCTCATTCAAGGCAACGATCCATATCGTGGCGAAGATTTTTCGACAAGCCAACTAAAAAAGAATATGGACAACTGTGTTTCCGCAGGAATAACAAAGTGTATTGTCTTTGATTCTCGACTTCAAAAACTCAGCACATACACAACGCCAATTGTCGGTGAAGGTTGTTTGTATGCTACGCAAGAAGAATTAAACGCATACGTTGCAGACTGCATGAAAGACTACGCCGCACACGAAGTGTTTTTCGGGGTAATGCTTATTGACGAACCAAGTTACACTCAGCTTGACGCATTAGGCAGTGTTTATCAAGCAATAAAGGCTTACAAAGATTGTTACATTGAAGCAAACTTGTTGCCAATGTCGGATGGAAATGAAAAACGGTATGCACAGGAATATGCAACGATGACATTGGAAGAAGCTTACAGCAAATATGTAAATGATTTTTTGGACAAATCGCAATCCGAAAAAATAATGATGGACAGCTATCCGATTAGACAAAGCGACAATGGTTACAGTATCTTGTCTACGCACATACGTGGTCTGCAAATCCTTGCGGATATTTGCAAAAAACGTAATGTCAAATTTGAGGCCGTTGCTCAAACTTTTTCTGCCACAGACAACGGAAGTAAAAAGTTCTCCGAGCCGTCAATGCCTACCATGCAATGGCAAATGAATTTATACATGGGCTTCGGCGTTCAAACATTCGGCTATTTTACCTATTGGCGCAAACAAGCAAATGCCACTAACGGAGAGTGGTTTGTAGACAACACAAGTTTTATTTCTCAATACGGCAACAAAACTCCGTTGTATTACACCATGCAGGAACTAAACTCGCAAATGCAAAGTTTTGCACCGGTGATTACACAATTTAAGTACAACGCATCGTCCGCATACATATTTAAGCCTGTTTCATACAGTACCGGATACGTTGGTAGCGTCGAAAATCAACAATTTAAGTTGATTAAAGACATTTCTGCACCTACGGGTAATGTTGCAATGGTCACCGAGCTGTATGACGAAACAAACAATGTTTACATGTATATGGTAATGAATGCATTAAATCCAGATTGGAAAAGAGCGGAAAATGACAATTTGACTTTGGAAGTCAGCGTAGATTTCGGTTCGGAATACGATGCCGCATTGGTTTACTACAAAGGACAATCTCGTTTTGTGCAATTAGATAAAGGAGTTTACAACACGAGCCTTGATGCCGGTTATGCCGACTATATCATTCCATACAAAACACAAAAATAATTTTTAACGGAAGAGAAAAATGTTTGAAGAAAGAGTAAAAGAATATATACAACCGGTTAGAATTGTTGAAAAATCACAAAACATAACCAATGTCGAGTACCTGTTGGAAGGGCAGCCAAACCAAATTTATCTTGCAGAAAATCACTGCATGAAGTGTATCGGCGAAGGATATTTAATATTAGATTTTGGAAAAGAAATTTGCGGTGGCATACGTGTTTTAAGTAGCTACTTGGAAGGACAAAAGTGTCCCATGTACATTAGAGTCCGTTTTGGCGAATCACTTACAGAGTGTTGTGCGGAAATTGGCGAGAAAAACGCAACAAATGACCATGCAGTGCGAGATCAAATTGTGCTTGTCCCCAATCTATCGGACTTTGAAGTAGGACAAACCGGTTTTAGATTTGTTAGAATTGATTTTCTTACAAAAGATAAATGTTATGTAATAAAGAAAATTTACGGAACTTCAACTTATAGAGATTTGCCGTATATAGGAAATTTCGAGTGTGATGACAGCCTTGTTAACGAAATTTATCGTACGGCACGTCGCACATTGCACCTAAACATGCAAAGCATGCTTTGGGACGGAATCAAAAGAGATCGCTTGGTGTGGATAGGCGATATGCAACCTGAAGTGTTGGGTATCACAGACGTATGGGGAGAAAGCAAACTTGTCGAAGAGTGTATTTCTCAGTCGGAAAAGAGTTGTCCTTTGCCCGATTGGTTTGGAAAAATTCCCACATACTCAGCATGGTACATGCAAATTATTTGCGACTATTATCTAAAAACAGGCAAAAAGGAATTTTTGCAACAACGTTTGCCATATATCTATGGGGTGGTAAAACAATTTTACGATAGTATTGACGAACAAGGAAATATCGACTATAACAAAGCCGAAGCCCCGTTTAACAGAGGATATTTTGTCGATTGGCCCAGTAGCGAATGTGGTTCCGAACTTGCCGAAAGCAATAGGTACCTATTGTTGTATGTTTTCCGTAATATTCGCAGCACAATGGCTCAAGTAGGAGAGGACGTTCAACCTTTTGAAAAAGTTATTGAAAAATTAGAAAAACAAAATTACAACAAATTTACTCAAAAACAACTGTTGGCGTTTAAGGTGCTTACTGAAGAAAATTGTACCGATGACGAATATTCTCGTCTAACTAACGGCGGTGCTAAAGGAATGAGCACCTACATGAGTTATTTTATATTGAAAGCAGTCGGTAAAACAAATGTTTCGGTTGCTTTGGATATGATGAAACAATATTATGGCGGAATGCTGGATAAAGGTGCTACTTCGTTTTGGGAAGACTTTGATATTGATTGGATAAACGGAAGCGGAAGAATAGATGAATTTCCAGGCGAAGGACAAAAAGATATCCATGGCGACTACGGCAAGTATTGCTACAAAGGTTTTCGCCACAGTTTATGTCACGGATGGTCTTGCGGTCCAATTCAATTTCTTACCGAATGTGTAGCAGGAATCTCAGTCACAGGTGTCGGATGCACTGAGTTGACAATTAGTCCAAAGCTTGGTAATCTACATAGTGTTAAATGCGATTTCCCTACGCCTTACGGAAAGGTTACGGTAGACATAAGCAAAAACGGCAAACAACATGTTTCCGTCAACGCACCAAAGCAGGTTAAAATTATTATCAACAATGACTAAAACAATTTATGTTAAAGATTTCGGGGTTGTCGCAGACGGAATAAATCTCGATACGATGGCAGTACAAAGGGCAGTTGATGCATGTGAATATGGCGGAACTGTGTTGTTCACAAAAGGCACGTATCGATTGTCTACGGTGTTTTTGAAGAGTGGCGTAACCATTAAATTTCAAAGCGGCACAAAAATTTTGGGTGCTGAAAAATTATCGGATTACGCATCTGACGAAAAAATAACGTACCCGTTGTATCAAGACATTTCCCACAGTTGTTTTCACTGTTCTTTATTTGTTGCGGAAAATTGTAGCGACATTACAATTTATGGTAAAGCCACAATTGATATGTGTTCTGTTTGGGATGACGACAATATACGTAACAATGCGCATAGAGGTGCAAAATGTATCGCATTAAAAAATTGTAAAAATGTACGTCTCGAAAAATTTACAATTCAAAATGCAACTGACTTGGCTGTTTATTTTGCAGGATGCAGCAATGTTTATGTCGGTTTTTTAAAGTTACGAGTTTACATAGATGGTATAAGTCCGGACAACAGTCACAATGTTTTGATTGAAAATTGCAAATTGCTGTGTGGAGACGATGCTATTGTGCTAAAATCGTCTTACACGCTAAACAGAATAGAAGTGTGCGATTCAATAACCGTACGAAATTGTGACTTGCAAAGCAGATGCAATGCGATAAAATTCGGTACAGAAACAAATGGCGGATTTCACAATATTCTAATAGAAAACATAAAAATTAGCAACACACGAATCTCCGGAGTCGCTATTGAAAGTGTCGACGGAGGCAGTGTCGACAATCTAACCATACAAAACGTTTCCATGAAAAACGTCAATGCTCCTTTGTTTATTCACTTGGGCAACAGACTTCGTGGCCCGGAGGGTAGCAGTGTCGGTGGTATAAGCAACGTAACACTAAAAGATATTGTTGCTAACGGTCCGTACAAGCCCTACAAAACAATAGAGTGGAATTTCGCTTCCTTTCTAAAAAAAGATACAATTCAATATCCGTGGATTTTTGGGAAAGCGGAAAATTTTGACGATAATGCAAATCCGCTCACAAAAAAAGATGCATGGCAAATGACAAGCAACGTTTGTGGTTTGCAAAACCATCCTTTACGGAACATAAAATTAGAAAACATCAGTTTAAACTTGAATGGTGGAGTTAAAAACTATAAACGTAATGTTCCCGAAGTGGCACAAGATTATCCCGAAGTTTACGTTTATGGAAGGATACTGCCGGCGAAGGGAGTTTACTTTAGATATATTGATGGTCTTAAATTAATAAATTGTAGTGTAACAACAAAATATTTTGACGTTAGGGAAAATTTTATATTTGATGAAGTCGTAAATCTCGACGTTTAGAAGTATGCCACAAATAAAAATTGAAAACTTAACAGTAACTTACTTAAACAAGGGGGAAACGATCAATGCTCTAAACGATTTTTCTGCCCTTTTTGATGATGGAAAAATTAATGTTGTCGTTGGTTACTCCGGGTGCGGAAAGTCCACACTTTTACGTGCAATCGGTGGACTAACCGACTATGAAGGAAAAATTTTATTTGACGAAGCTGATGTTTCCGACATCCCTGTTGCTAAGCGAAATGTCGCATTTGTAACACAGAATTATGCATTGTATCCGCATATGACCGTCTTTGACAATATAGCTTTTCCGCTAAAAACAATACGTTTGCCGGTTGAGGAAATACGGTCAAGAGTTGTAGAACTTGCTAAAAAACTCGACATATTTCCCTGCCTTTCAAGAAAGCCAAAACAAATAAGTGGCGGACAACAGCAGCGTGTGGCATTAGCCAGAGCTTTGGTAAAAAAGCCAGATGTGTGCCTTTTGGACGAGCCTTTAAGCAACATTGACGAACAACTTCGTTTTAGCGCAAGACAGCTTATCAAAAAAGCAGTCAGCGAGTCCGGTTGTACAACTATTTATGTCACACATGACATAGTCGAAGCGGTGTCTCTTGCCGATAAGTTGTTTGTCGTAGACGGTGGCAAATTGGAAACTTTTGGTTCACCGCAACAAGTGCTTTCTTCACAGAGTTCTGTTGTAAAAGAATTGAAAATCGGGTTGTCGGGGTGGAGTGATGAAGATTAAACAAGCAAAAAGTGACTTTACCTCTTCGCAGCTTCCTCACAATAGACGAGAGGTTTTTTTTGATTGTATTAAACAGCGTTGGCGTTTGTTATTTTGCATCGGATTATTGTTGCTTGCATTCGTTTTGCCGACATTGATTGTCGATTGTGTTGCCGATGTGTATGGAATGTTTGCGACAAGTCAATTTCAAAATGGTCAAATATCAGAAAAACAAGCATTTGCGGCAGTGATTGTAACAAAAAAAATATCAAAACTTTGTCATGTTGTTACATTTGCCGTTTTTGCGCTGGGTCTGTCCGGTCTAACACGTGTCATCAGACAACTATTGTGGGGTGAAGGTGTATTTTTTAAGGCAGATTTTTCTACCGGAGTAAAACAAAACGGACTAATTTATTCATTATTCGGGGCGGTCTGCGGTTTAGTGGATTTTTGCTGTTACATTGTACGTATGTCAAAAATGCAAGTTGTATGGCAAGTGCTACCGCAAGTAATCTCTTTGGTTTTATTGCTTCCGATAGTTGCATTTATTTTGAGTTACGAAACGGTTTATGCCGATAGCGTTTGGAAAACAACAAAAAACAGTTTTTTATTATATTTCAAGATGGTTCCTCAAACACTTGTTGCATTGATAGTTGCAATGTCTCCGTGTTTCTTGGTACTAATATCAAATATTTTGCTAAAATACCTATTGTTGATAGTTGTTATTTTATTATTTTCGCCGTTATGTCTTATGGAATGGCAGTTGTATTGTTACGGAGTTTTCGATAAATACATAAATGCTTATGCCTATCCGGAAATACTCAATAAAGGAATAGAAACGGAGGTTTGATTTTGAAACAGCTTAACAGAAAATCTTATTTAGAGTGGAAAAAACGTCCAATAAAAATTATGCAATTTGGCGAAGGCAATTTTCTTCGAGCTTTTTTGGACTGGATTATACAAAATTGTAATGATAGAGAAATTACAAACAGCGGTGTTGTAGTTGTTCAGCCTATGCCCATGGGAAGAGTAAACAATCTTGCCGAACAAGAA
This sequence comes from bacterium, assembly GCA_963619835.1. Classification (GTDB taxonomy): domain Bacteria; phylum Bacillota; class Clostridia; order Christensenellales; family CAG-314; genus Fimimonas. The sequence continues at coordinate 34,883 of CAVEYD010000010.1, forward strand.
GGTTTGTACACAGTATGCCTTGAAGGTATGAATAACGGAATTCCCAAAAAAACAAGGCAAATTGTCGATGTTTTGCAAGACTTCATCAATCCTTACGAACAATACGACAAATTTTTGGACTATGCTCACAGTTCGGAATTGCAAGTAATTGTTTCAAACACGACAGAAGCCGGCATTGTCCTTGACCAGACCGATGTGGATTTTTCGTCTTGTCCCAAATCTTTCCCCGGAAAATTACTTGCGTTTCTTTTTGAGCGATACAATTATTTTAACGGAAGTAAAGCAGGCGGACTTGCAATTGTTCCTTGTGAGCTTATCGACAACAACGGAGAAAAATTGTTGCAGACACTTGTCGAGCTTGCAAAAATTCGTGGCATGTCTAATGATTTCATCTCTTGGCTAACATCGGCAAACCATTTTACGTCCACTCTTGTAGACAGAATTGTTCCAGGTTATCCCAAAGCCAATGCGGAAGAAATATGCAAAGAAATAGGATATTTAGACAACAATATCGTAAAAGGCGAATTTTTTCATCTTTGGGTGTTAAAAAAAGAACCATACGTTCAAGAAATTTTTCCTGTAGATAAGGCAAACCTCAACGTAAAATATGTTGACGATATCACCCCTTACAAACAGAGAAAGGTAAAGATACTAAACGGTTCCCACACGTCAATGGTGCCCATTGCATACTTATGCGGAATAGATACTGTCGGTGATGCCATGGCGGATAAAGACGTAAGCAAATTTGTTCAAACGTTTATGTTTGATATTGTAGAGCCTACCATTAATTTACCTAAAAACGAGTTGGAAAGCTTTGCAAATGACGTGTTAGATCGTTTTCGTAATCCGTACATAAGACACGAATTAATGTCAATTGCGCTCAACTCAACCACGAAATTTGTTACGAGATTGTTGCCCACATACAACGACTATGTCGCAAAATTCGGATTTGCTCCGCAACATATTTTGTTTGCATTTGCTGCATTAACGTTGTTCTATAAGGGAAAACGAGGAGAGCAAAACATAGCCTTAAACGACGATCCCGAGTATTTGGAATTTTGGCAAATGGTATGGCAACAAAAAAACAAACATGAAATCGCAAAAGTTGCGTTGTCGGCGGAATGGCTTTGGAAACAAAATCTTGCAACCGACACAAACGTGCTTGCCGTAGAAAGATATTTGTCTGATATGATTGAAAATGGTATGAAAACGGCATTGCAACATTTTTTGTCAAATCAAAGCAAGTAATTCAATCAAAAGCGAAAAAAATATTGTTTGAAAGCAGAAAAATATGAAATATATAAAAATAAACCCTAAAGATAATGTTGCTGTCGCTCTTGAAGATTTACACAAGGGAGAAGTTTGTCTAAACACAACGTTGACTGAAGATGTACCGTGTGGACACAAATTTGCCCTAAAAGATATCGCTCAAGGATGTGACGTTGTAAAGTATGGCAATCCTATAGGCTATGCCACAAAAGGCATATTAGCAGGTCAACATGTTCATTGTCACAATTTGGCAACACACTTAAACGAAAATTTTAATTACGTTTATTCGCCACAGCCGACAGATAAGGCTAAAATTGCCGAAAAGGAAATTAAAGTAAGCGTTTATGTGCGCTCAAATAATGATGTTGGAATACGCAACGAATTGTGGGTGTTGCCCCTTGTCGGTTGCGTTAACAGTCAAGCGCGAGAAATAGTGCGCGTTTTCAATCAACGCCATCCTAAATTAGACGGAATTGATGGTGCATTTGCCTACACGCACCCGTATGGATGTTCGCAGTTAGGCGACGATCATATTCGCACAAGAACGTTATTACAACGTCTTGCCACGCATCCTAATGCCGGAGGCGTGTTGATTCTCGGATTGGGTTGCGAAAACAACACAATGCAACAATTTATAGACACCCTAGGATCATACGACAATGAAAGAATTAAATTTCTTGTTGCTCAAGACGTTCAAGATGAAATAGATTGTGGTGTTAAACTTTTGGAACAACTCTATTCGGTAGCCAAAAACGATGTTAGAGTCGAAAAAAACTTGTCCTGCTTAAAAATAGGATTAAAATGCGGCGGATCCGACGGATTGTCGGGAATTACTGCTAATCCGCTTGTCGGACTTGTCTCGGATAAAGTTGTAAGTCATGGCGGTACCGTCGTAATGAGTGAAGTGCCCGAAATGTTCGGTGCCGAACAGCTTCTTATGAATAGGGCTTCTAACAGGGAAGTGTACGAAAAAATTGTAAATTTAATAAACAATTTTAAACAATATTACATTGAAAACGGACAACCGTGTTATGAAAATCCATCACCCGGAAACAAAAAAGGTGGCATATCTACATTGGAAGATAAATCATTGGGATGCACTCAAAAGTCCGGATCCTCCGCAGTACAAGATGTCTTGTGCGATGGTCAATGTGCTTCCGTCAGAGGATTAAATTTACTTAGTGGTCCGGGAAACGATATGGTTGCAGTGACAAATCTTGCTTGTGCCGGATGCCAAATGGTATTGTTCACTACCGGTAGAGGAACGCCGTTTGGTGGTATTGTTCCAACAGTAAAAATTTCTACAAACAGCACTCTTGCAAGCAAAAAAAGCAATTGGATTGATTTTGATGCGGGAAAAATCGTCGATGGAGACGACATAAACGAGATGGCAGACAGATTGTTGTCATACGTAGTAGACGTTGTCAACGGAACAAAAACAGCCAACGAATCAAACAATTCCCGCGACATTGCGCTTTTCAAAACGGGAGTAACCCTTTAATCATAACAGCGTAGCTAAAAAATAGAACAACAAAACAAAAGCAATAGGATAAGGAAAAACGTATGAAAGAATTTTTGGGAAAAGATTTTGTGTTGACCACAGACACTGCAAAAAAATTATATCATAACTATGCAGAGAATATGCCTATATTCGATTTTCACTGTCATTTGCCTGTAAAAGATATATGGGAAGACAAAAAGTTTAACAGTATTACAGAAGTTTGGCTTGGCGGCGATCACTACAAGTGGCGTCTCATGCGCGAATACGGAGTAGACGAAAGTTACATCACCGGTAATAAATCGGATTGGGAAAAGTTTTCAAAGTTTGCGGAAGTTTTGCCGTATGCTGTAGGAAACCCGATATATGTGTGGTCTCACATGGAATTAAGAAAATTCTTTGGAATAAACGATATTTTATGCCCCGAAACAGCAAGAAAAATATACGATGAGGCAAACCAAAAATTACAAACTATTACGGCCCGCAAATTTATTCTTGCGGGAAACGTTCGTGCTTTGTTTACTACCGACGACCCCATTGACGATTTGCATTACCACAAATTGCTTGCGCAAGACAAATCTTTCAATGTTGTCGTAAGACCGGCTTTTCGTCCTGACAAGGCAATAAACATAGAGTTGCCCACTTATAACGATTACATGCAAAAACTGTCTAACGTGTGCGGTTTTGCAATTGACGGAGTTGAAACATTAAAGTCGGCTCTTGCAATGCGTGTTGACTATTTTAGCAAAGTCGGATGTGTTTGTAGTGACCATGCTTTAGACGTTGTAATGTATTTGCCCGCAACCGAAAATCAGGTAGATGCCGTAATTAAAAAGGCGTTGTGCGGACAAGAACTAACGCGAGAAGAAGTTGAAATGTATAAAGGCTTTGTGTTAACTTTCCTTGGAAGGGAATATGCAAAACGCGGATGGGTACAACAGTATCATATAGGAGCATTAAGAAACAATTCCGAACGTTACATGAGTTTGCTTGGTGCGGACACAGGATTTGATTCTATCGAAGATCAACCATTCGCAAAAAAACTTGCACAACTACTAAATGCTCTTGATAAAACCGATAGTTTACCCAAAACAATTTTATATTGTCTAAATCCGCGTGACAACGAAGTGCTTGCAGCAATGATAAATTGTTTTCAACAAGGCGGAATCTGTGGCAAAATGCAGTTTGGTTCGGCATGGTGGTTTAACGATCAAAAAGACGGCATGACAAGACAACTTACAGCACTCATGCAAGTAGGTTTGGTAAGTAAATTTGTCGGCATGCTTACCGATAGCCGTAGTTTTATGTCTTACACTCGACACGATTATTTTCGTCGCATATTGTGCGAAATGCTTGGCAACACAATCGAAAACGGAGAATACCCTGCAGATATAGATTTTGTCGGCAAAATAGTGCAAGATGTTTGCTACAACAACGCCGTAAATTATTTTTCCGTTAAATGTTAGTATTTAGTTTTTTTATTTAACATAAAAAACAACAAAATGTAGGTATTGCCGAAAAATTAAAAGCAGGGCAAATGCCATTGAAAATCAATTTAAAAGGGTTCTTAACCAAAGGTCATTTGAGTATCCACTTAAAACTAATTGTCAACGGCGGTTGTATCAGCCAATGTAAATGTTTTCTTGGCAAAAATTTTTCGTACTCTGTAATACACATATCGTAATACTGATTTAGTTTAAAATGTTCTTTTACGCAAAAAGTTTGTAAAAGAACATTTTTTGTGAATAGATTTATATTGCCGTCAAAATATTCAAAAACATTGCAACATTTTCAGCAAATTACACAAATT
>CAVEYD010000011.1:0-1066 GCA_963619835.1 bacterium
CCCCAAAACAAAAAAACCGCAAATTTTCAGTACCCCAAAATCAAAAAAATTGCAAACTTTACAAATCAAATTCTTTCGGCAAAGGGCAACTAACCTCAATTTTTTCTTTTGTAAACGGATGCACAAAACTTATTCTTTGGCAGTGTAGCATCACTCGTTCATGCTCCGTTCCACCGTAAAAAACGTCACCTAAAAGCGGTGCGCCTATTGCCGAAAAATGCGCGCGTATTTGATGCGTCCTTCCCGTAAGCGGACAAATTCTCACATACGTATAGCCGTTTTTGCAACAAATAGTCTCAAATTTTGTTTGCGAAGGTTTGCCGTTTTCGTCAACAATCGTCCTGTTTTGTTTATCAATTCGTAATAGTGGCAAGTCAACAATTCCGCTACTTGCTACTTGTCTATCCGTAACGGCAACGTAAGTTTTTTCAATCTCGTGGTTAAATTGCATTTCGTTTAGGTAGCTTGTCGTAAGTTCGTCAAATGCTCCAAGCACAACTCCGCTGGTTGTTTTGTCAAGCCTTGTAACAATGTGCAAATTTTTTAAGTCAAGCGCCGTTGCCAAGCGATTGCCCAAAGTGTCGGTTTTGTGCGCTCTGTCGGGATGTGTCGCAATGCCGTATGGTTTGTTCGCAACGTACAGATATTTATCGGCATACAAAATTTCTGCCGCAAATGGCGATTTTTCCACCGATGTTGTTTCCTCGTCTGTTTCCGCGCACAAAATGTCCCCGGTTTCAACAATTTTACTTACATTACACAAAATGCCGTTCAGGGTAATTTTGCCGTGATACTTAAATCGTTTCACAATGGTAGTGCTAATATTCATTTTGTCAAAAATTTGTTTGATGCTCAAACCGCAATCGGCAGGCAAAACAGTATACTCAATTTTTGTCATGTCAAAAGTTTACTACCTATGTCGTTTTTTTGCAACAAATCTACAAAATTTGACTTAAAAGCACAAAAAAAGCACAAACAAAACGCCCAAAATCTCCCTATTTTATCGTTTTCAACCTATTTTCACAATGTTTTTGTTATATATGTTATAATATTAGTTGCAACCATG
>CAVEYD010000011.1:1076-38628 GCA_963619835.1 bacterium
ATTGTAATTATTCTAAAAAATGTAGTGTGGAATTTTGTTTTTACGTAGTAAAAAATTGTAATTATTCTAAAAAAGGAAAAGTTGATGAAGCAAAGTTTTTCTTACAAAAAAATATTTTTAACTGTCTGTGTCGCTACTTTATGTGCAATATGCATGCTGTTTTGTTGCGCTTGCGAAAAGGACGAAATTGTTGCTGTTTCGGTAAACGGCAACAGCGAGATAGAAATCGGCAACTTCGAGTATTCTGACTACACTCTCGAAGTCAAGTATGCTTCGGGAAAAGTCGAAAGCCTTCCCTTAACAAGCGACATGCTTTCCCCGTCGGAAAACGTAAAGTTTTTCAGTCAAGGCACTCAAACTTTAACCGTCAACTACAACGGTGCAACCTGCAATTTTACCGTAGAAGTAAAACTCTACAAGTTTACCGATTTGAAATTCGACAATGTTGAAGCAACCTACACCGGCGAGCCGATTGTTGCCGAAGTTTTCAACAACTATCCGGACGGAACGGAAGTTTACTATCCCAACGGCAACAAATTTACAAATGCCGGCACTTATCAAGTTAAGGCAATTGTTTCTCGCAAAAACTATGTAACCGAAGAGCTTACCGCAACGGTAGTCATCCAAAAGGCAGAATACGACATGTCACAAGTTGTTTTCGACAATCAATCTTTCGATTACAACGGCAGAGAACATTCCATTGTCGTTTCGGGAAGGTTGCCAAGCGGAGTCAAAGTCGACTATCCGGACAACAACAATGTAAAAATCGATGCCGGCACCTACACTGTAACGGCAAACTTTTCGGGAGACGAAGCCAACTACAATCTTATCCCAAGCAAAACGGCAACGCTCACCATCAACAAAAAGAAGCACGACACAACCGGCTTAACTTTTAACGACAAAACCATCACTTACGACGGGCAGGAGCATTGTGTCGAAGTTCAAAATTGTCCGTCCGGTGTAACCGTAACATACACAACAAGTTACATGTCTTATGTTATGGGCGAAGACGGCAAAAACCATTACGAAGCCGTCGTGGAAGAAGGAAACATAAAGAAAACCGATGTCGGCGAATATATCTACACGGCAAATTTCACTTCCAACGACAAAAACTACGAAGATATTCGTTCAACCAGTGCAATACTCACAATCAATTATGCCGATTACGACACAAGTAACATTTTCTTAACCGGTGACGAAGTAATCTACGACGGACAGCCACACTCGTTGCATTTTGAGTACAACGGCAAGGAAGGTTTGCCCGACGACGTTCAATTTGTCGAAGAATTTGCTTACTATGTAAAGGACGGAAAGATTGTTTACAAAACGGAAGACGGTGCCGATGGTAACAACAAAGTTTATGCAACCGAAGTTACGGATTACGGAACGTACATTTACACCGCAACTTTAGTCCCCACAGACAACAACTACAAAATTTACGATCCGTTTACGGCAAACTTAATTATAAGCAAGGCAACTTACGACGAGTCACAAGTTTCGCTTAAAGAAGACAGTTTTGTTTACGATTCGTCTAAGTCCGTTAGCGTTAGCGTAATCAACTTGCCACAGGACGTTGACGGCAACACACTCGGTTACAAACTTTATTACTTCAACGAACAGCCAAGTTACGTTGACAGTGACTCGCAAGCGGAAGACGACAATCTCACCACCAAAAACGAACTTCCGTACAACAACTATCTTGTTGACGACCAAGGCAATCCGGTTACAAGTGTGCAAAATGTCGGCAGTTATTGGGTAATGATCGAGTTTACCAACCAAACCAACGAAAATTACGAATATTTACAACCCATTGTAAAAACATTTGTGATAACCGAAAACGAAACGTCAAACAAATAAAGTAGTGCAAACAAAAATCTTGAAAAGGTAAAAATACATGAAAAGTAAACTTCGCTCTATCGGGCTGATAACTTTAATAAATCTCGTCATTTCAAACATTATCGTGTTTGTTTTGTTGCGTAGTGCTTTCAATTTCGGAGATTACATAAAATACGAAATTTTCTTGTTCGTATTTTTTATGCTTTTTTCCAACGTTTTCTTTTCCAACAAATTCTGTAGCGGCAAAGCGCAAGAATGGTTATTTTTCTTGTCGGTTTCCGTTTTAGTATCTTGTTTTCTTGCGTACATTGTTTATTCGTTCGTCCAAAGCGACTGGAAAATCGAGCAAATCGCTTGGGTAGAATGTCTAAAGGCAATTATGGATGTCGACTTGCTGTTTTACGGCATTGCCCTTGCTTTCTTTATTGCCGTTGTTGCATTGTATTGCGGAGTGTTCGACAGAAATATTCTTCGTTTTGCAAGGACAAGCGGACTTATCGGTCAAGGTGCAATCGACAGTATCGAAGCCAACTTGGAAAATTCTCGTTGGATGAACAGCGAAGAAAAGCAAAAGAATTTCAAAAAGTATCAGTACACTCAGTTAAACAGTGTAGAAAAAGACGGTGTGCCCGTCATGGCAACGCTCAACAAAAAAGGCAAAGACGAAACGGTAATGTTCAATTCCCCTTGCCACTCAATTATCATCGGTGCAACCGGTTCGGGTAAAACAACAACGTTTGTCAGCCCCATGATTCAAATTTTGGCATCCACCGGTGCAGGTTCGTCAATGGTAATGACCGATCCCAAAGGCGAATTGTTTTCACTTCACTCGGCTTACTTGCAGGAGCGTGGCTACGACGTCAAAGTTATCGATTTACGCGATACCTACTCATCTTATAGATGGAATCCGCTCGATTCCATTTGGGACAACTACCAAAAATATGCCGATGCGCACAACAATGCGTTTTTGCACAGAGATGCCCTTCCAAACGATATTCCGCTCGGCAGTCCCAAAGATAGTTTCAACGGCAAAGAAGTGTGGTACGAGTTTGAAGGACGTGCCTACTCGGAGTACAACGATCTTGTCAATGCAATCAAAGTTTTCAAACGCAAAACATTCGACGAAGTCTACGAAGACTTAAACGACTTGGTTTCGGTGCTTATTCCAATCGAAAACGATCGTGATCCCATGTGGGAAAAAGGTGCAAGAAGTATTGTTTTGGCAACGCTATTAGCAATGCTCGAAGACAGCGAAGACGACGATCTCGGCATGACAAAAGACAAGTACAACTTTTTCAACCTTGCAAAAATTTTACAAAATTCGTCCGACGACTACTTGCAGTTAAGACGTTATTTTGCAGGACGTGATCCGCTGTCAAAAGCATTGTCGCTTTCAAAACAGGTTTGCGATGCGGCAGAGTCAACACGTGCTTCCTACATGTCGGTAGTTTACGAAAAGTTAACGCTGTTCAACGATGCCGGCATTTGCGGACTAACTTCCTCATCGGATTTTGTCCCGGAAGACTTGGCAAATCGTCCAACCGCCTTATTCTTAAAAATCCCCGATGAAAAAACAACACGACACAACCTTGCGGGAATTTTCATTCTCAACTTGTACAAACAGTTAATAAAAGTTGCGTCAAACAATCCCGATTTATCCCTTCCGCGAAACGTCTACTACATTTTGGACGAATTCGGCAACATGCCCAAAATAGAAAACTTCGACAAGATGATAACCGTAGGCCGTAGCCGTAAAATTTGGTTCAACATGATTGTTCAATCTTATTCGCAACTCAACAACGTTTACGGAGACAAAGTTGCCGATATCATAAAAGGCAATTGCGGAATAAAAATGTTCATCGGTTCAAACGACATGGCAACTTGCAAGGAATTTTCCGAACTATGCGGAAACATAACCGTTGTCACTCGATCCACAAGCGGAAGCGACATGGACAAGTCAATCAACGTTTCCACTCAAACGCAAGTTCGTCCGCTAATTTATCCGTCGGAATTGCAACGTCTAAATCATGGTTCGGATATAGGTCACTCGGTAATAGTAACGTTTGGCAACTATCCGTTCAAAAGTTATTTTACCCCCAGTTTCAAAGTACCTCTTTACAAAACAGGCACAATGGATACGGAATTTTTAAACGAAAGATTTTTCGACGAACACGCTGTTTACTACGACGTTCAAAAACGTAACTCAATCGTTTTGGACGAAGACGAAAAATCGTTCAGTGGTTTACAGATAGATCAACAAAACACCGTTTCGCAAAGTTCCGCAAGTCAGCAATCGCAAGATTTTGCAATCAATCAAACACAATCTCAAAATTCGCAAGAATTTGACAGCAACATGCAGTTGTTAAACAAGCTACTCAACTTTAAAAAGGAACACCCCCAATTAACCGACGACGAAATTCTTTCGAGGTTAGAAAAACTGTCTTAAACAATGAGGACATTTAGATGAAAAAAACATTACTAAAATTAGCGGTGGTTGCCGTTATATTACTAAATTGTTGTCTTTTGCCGTTTGTCGGCACAGTTCAAGCAAGCGAACTGTCTGCCAAAGACGAAACGGAAATGACCATTAGATTTTTCTCGGACAACCAAACCGACAGCAACGGAAATTTAATTCCGGATTCTTCCGGCAAGATAACCGTCGGAGTAAGCATAGTCAAAAAGAGTGACGGCGTAACTTTTACGTTAAAAACTCGTGACAAAAGTGCAATATCTACCGAAAACGACTATGAAGAAAGCCAATGGAAAGACGTCCATCTTGTCACCACCGAAAAACAAGGCGCAACGCAATATTTTTCGGTGCAGACTTACCAAAGGGATGCCGCCAACTTAATTAAAGAAGGTGCACCGGACAGTTACGGCTTAACTCGAGTTTTCGAAATTGTCATTTGCGACATCAAAACGGACAGCGGTTGCAAGTACAACGTAGTAAACGACTGGAACGGAGCATCTAAAAAAACAAGTTTCGATTGTCGTGTACAAACTCGGTACGACTACATATTTTCCACAAAGTCAAGTGAAGACGGTTGCTATTTTGTAGACTATCTAAATGGCAACACTTTCACATCCGTATGGATCGATCGTGGCAACGTTTACTATCAAACGCCTTCAAAGTGGACAGCAATCACAGTTGACGAAGATTCAACTTTTTCCAAAACGTTCCGCAGTTTCATTTCTGCCGACTATTTAGCCAAGTATCGCAAAACAGGTTGGGCAGACGTGTATTATGGCGGTTCGGCAAACATTTACGAAAGCGGATGGTGTACGGTAGACACTCCGGCAAAGTTGACTTTAGCAGGTTTCGATGACGATGAATTCGAAGCTCAAACGATATTTTATTCAGAGTACTACGATCCCAAAAGCAGCGGCGCACCCATTTTGTTCGGTGAAACAAAGTATGCGTCCAACAACAACAGCGACTATCGTTACAAACTTACTAACAACGCAAAATCGTGGCTTGCAAACAACAAAGGTTACTCGATAATCAACACCGACGATCCCATGTACAAGCACGCTTATTGCTACTACACTCAAAAGGACTACAACTTCCCCACAGCCGGCAAAGTGTACAAAAACAATTCCGACTACTTAACTCTAACAATCAAACGTGATTCTTCTTGGGACATGGTTTTCCAATTCCTAAGGTTAGACAGCGAGTTGTACGACACCCAATCTCCACAAATTGCAAACATGTATTTCAATGAGATCACTTCAACCGACAACAAAGTTATGCGTATCTCATTCAAGTTTACCGAGCCCGTTCATTTTCCTATCGATTTTAACCAAAACGATCTTTACGTAACCGGCTATGCAAACAACAATGCCAACTTACCGCTCAAGTTTACGTATAGCGGTGGCGAAGGCACCGACACATTGTACTTCGATTGTGATTTAGCTTCTTACGACTACAACACAACAATCACAAAGATAGATTTTCGTAGTTACGATGCACTCAGTTCGGCATTCAAAAATATTTCGGACTATGCTTGCAACTTTAACGGTAGCAACAACTATGTAGACTTATCTACCTTCACAACGGTTTCCTACTCAACAAACATCGATTTGCGCACACCTTCCGTCGAAGCAAAATTGGCAAAAGGCGACAGTGCAAATGCGGCACAATCTCACACCGTAAACGTATCTGTAAGCAACATGGTCAGCGAGGGTTCAAAGTTGTACTACACTTGGGTAAAGGCCGAAGACGTCGGTTTAGATCCAAGTAGCTACAACCCCGTTAATTACGACAATTGCGACACAATCAATCCAATCAACGTTACAGTTATCGGGCAACAGCTCAACGGAGACTATTATCTGTACTACAAAGCGCTTTCCGCTTACGGAAAGGAAACAAAAGGTTATTTTGCAACAAAACTTTCCTTCGACAACACAGCGGCAAAGATAATCGACTATTCTTTCGGCAATTCAAATGCGGCTGTCAGCGAACGCACACTCAACTTGACTTTTGAAGGCGACGTGGTGGACGACTTAACACAAGTCCAAATCGTTTATCGCGAACTTGGTCAAACGGCAGAAAACAATATTCTTGTTTACGACAAAACTGCTACAAAGTCGTCAATGTCCGCTCCAACCTACGATTCAAGCAAAAAAACAACAACGGCATCCGTCAAATTGACAGGCGACATGCTCGGCATGACAACCGAACAAAGCAAAAAATTCTATTTTTCGTTTATCACTTACGACAAGGCAGCCAACCAAGATATTTACGAAACGTCAACGGCGTACTTGTTCGACACCTTCGATCGCTTAAAAGTCAATCTCAACATTACGGGCGAACAGTACAATGTCGGCGAAAACATACAATTAGACGGCAATTTTACAACGGTCAACGGTCAAACAGAATATTTCAACAGCTACAAAAAAGATAATTTTGCTTTGACTTTCAACTTGTCTGACGGTTCTACGTCGGCAGTTAGCATTGCTTCGCTTTACAAGGGGAGTCAAAACGTAACGGCAAACGTTTCAAACTATTTTAGTTGCACGTCGGGTAGCGGATCGCTCCAAATGAACTACATTGCCGAGCAGGGCGGTTTCTATTCCATCCAAATTTCGTCCGAAGACAAAACGTCCGATGTATTTTCCTTCTACATTGTAGGAAGTGAAGATCAAGTTGCAGGCTACAATCAACTTTCAAGCGACAGGCTTGTTGCCAACAAGTTGTTTAACGTATCGGATGTCAGTTACTACTGGTTGTCAAACAACAGCACTGTTACGACGGAAAACTATTCTTCCACAAAGCAAACTCTTGTCTTTTCATCCAAGGAATGTGCATCGTCCTACTTCCGTTTCATGGAAATGCAAGACTTATCGTTGCTTTATCTCGATCCGTCAACTACTGCAACAAACAGCATTGTAGAAAACTTAAACAACAATGGTGCAAATCTCAACTACCGCAAAGCAAGTAGCGAAACCAAAACGGCAGTTGCCGGACAAACATGGATTCGCTACAAGGACGCCGGTTGGAATCAATCTAACGACAGTAGCGCATGGAAGTACTATTTTTACAGTTCCGCACAAGAAACGGAAATAAACATTTCCAAGCTACAAACAAACTTAGTTTCAGCGATAAATTCCGTTGTGCAAAACATTGTAAGCAAAGGTTCTTACTTCTACTTAACAAGCGATAGCGGAATAGACAGCAAAGGTATTCCTCAAATAGATAAATCACGCATCTATCCGCAAACGTCGATAGCTCAAACAAAAAACGGTACAAGTTTTGTCACAGCTTTAAGCTATGCGGGCGACAGCGAAATTTATGCTCCGTACCACGTTGACAGCCAAGGCAATTCTTACAGCATTGCCACACAAAAGCTAACAGTTTCTTCTTACACTCAATTTTATTTTCGCTCGCACCAAAACGGCAGTGGCGACTATCAAAAATTAAATGTAAACGGCTCTTTCTATCTAAAAGATGCAATCAACGGTACTGGACTGCATGACATTATCGAGTTGGACGAAAACGGTGCAAGAGAATACACAGTCTACATAGACAATTCTGCACCCACGCTAAAAATCACTTACAACAACGGCACCAACCAACAAAACAAAAACGAAACGTTCAGTTCCAATTACGGCAACGGACAAACGTTAAATGCAAATTATTTTTCGTTCGATTCTCTCGAAGACGACGATCAATATGCTTATGTTGCGGTATTTTCGACCGGCAAAGTGCTAAAGCAAACTTATCTTTTAAGCGAGTTAAGCGGTGTTTCACTTTCGACAGGCAAGTACATTATCGAAGTTTACGATCGTTCGGGCAACAGCTACAGTTTCTCTGTAAGGGTTAGCACAGACAGTGTAAAAGATTATTGCAGTTTCACCAACGAAAAGAACAAAAACGTAACATTTATTTGCAAGTACAACACAGACGATATCTATCGTTTCGAAATCTATCTCGACAATGTTTTGCAAACAGGTTACAGCAAAGATAAGCTTGATGCCAACGGCAAAATAAAATTGACCGAAGGTGGCGAATATCGTTTCTACGTCGAAGACATTTTCGGCAACTCTTACGAAGGCACCACAACATTAGTTCGTGAAATTCCTCAAGTTACTTGGTACTACGAGCAAAACAATCAATTTGTCAAGTACGACCAAAACGACACTGCTCAACTCGGCATGTCTATCACCAAGTTAGGTTCAACAAGCTATTTGGTTACAAGTTGTGGCAAAGTTAAATTTACTTACCAAAGTGGTTCGGATTACCAAGTAGAAGTTCTTGCAGGCAACTTCAAAAACGGCACAGGCTACACAGGAACAACAACTTACGAAGCAACCGATCTTGACAACTGGCAAGTCAAAGTTTCCTACACCGACTATCCCGATGTATTTGTAATTTTCACCGGCAAATTCGACGTTTCTGCCCCCACAATATCTGCAACAACAACTCGTACAAAATATTCTTATGCCGACGAAAATGACGAGATATTAGATAGCTACATTCAAAATATCGATAGAAGCACCGTAAACGTTGGCGACAAAATCAACTTTACCGATATTTCCTTCAAGTCAGACTCTTCAGTTAAGGAAGCTATTTCTTCCGGCGAAGTTGTCAGCGGAAGTTTGGTTTGCATAAACGTTTCCGACTTGTCCGGTGTTTCCAAGTGGTCTTACACTTACGACGGCAAAACAACCGAGTACAAGGAAGGCAACCTTCCGGAAAATGTTTATTTCAGTAAAGTTGGCAAGTATGTTGTTACTGCAACCGACAAGTTGGGCAACACATCCAATTTTTCATTTGAAATCGGAAAAACAAGCTACACAACTTTAACCGATTCAACTTATTTTCTTGACTTAGACGGTGCAAACGTCAATTACGGAAATGACAAGGTCGTTGCAACGCTTGAAGGCGCAGGTGCGTTTGTATTTGTTTTAGACGGCAAGTACTACAAGCTTAAAACCGATGGCGAAAATCTTATTTTGTGTTCCACTGTAATTGCACAAATCCCGGCCGACAGTAAGTCACCAATCGTTTTGGAAGAAGTAGAAGAAACGTTGTATCAAAAAGGCAACTTGCCCACTTCCGCAAAGGTAATCGAACAAGTTTCTTCATCCTCTTGTGACGTTAAAGTTTATTCCAAAAACGAAAAAATTTATCTTGAATTTTGTCTCAACAAACAGGGTGACAACACTGCAAGCATCAAAATTCGTGTTCAATCTGACGAATGTGTCGACAGCAGGTATGCACAAGTCGAGTTGTCTACAAAGTTATCTTACGTCAACTACGAATTTGACGGACAAACGGGAAGTCTAAACGAAACACTTTACGTCAACAAAGATTGCACTCTAAATCTTAACGACGAAATAAAATCGTTTCTTGTATGGTATTCCAAAACGGACGACTTCACTTTTTGCGATCCCGAACTAATTTCCGGAGAAAGTAAAATAGACACAATGCATCAGTATATCTGCAAACAAAACGGATTTTACAAAATCGATGCGTTCAATCTTTACGGCAACTATTCGTCAACAATGGTTTTGTACAGCAACGGCATGACGGTCATAGGAAGTGTCGAGTACACCGATGGCGAAAAAGTATCTTATTCGGCAAACTATCAAGGCGATTTGTATTCCAACTATTCCGTATCCTTCACAGTTTACACAGGAGTTAAATGCACTGTGAAAAAGCAGGACGATGAAAACTATCGTGCAAGCGTTGTCCAAGACCAAGATAAGTACATCATCAAGCTTGACGGCAACGGAGATTACATAGTAACCTTAACCGACAAATTCGGAAACACAGTCACAAAAAAAGCGCACATCCAAGCTAAGCCCCTTGCTTATTCGGACGAATGGCTTACGGGGTTCAACTCTAAGGCACTCAAAAAGGACGAAGGCTACACAAACACCATGGTTTCGTTCAGCGACAATTTAAAAGACGTCGTCAAGTATGTTGCTTACACCTACAACGGCAAGTTAACAAAAGTTTACGATTGTCTAACCGAAAGTCCTATGCAGTTCAACAGTGACATTGTTATCGGTCAAGACGGTGAAGGCGAGTACGAAATCGTGTTCCGTGACTTATACGGCAACAAAGCAACAAAATCAGTCAAGTACAAAACATCCGTTCCGCTAATCGTGTCGCGTATCAATCGTAGCATGGAAAAGCAAACCTTCGTTTTGACGGAAGAAACATTGCTTGACGGAATTTGGAGCAACAAGTCAATCAGTTTCGAGTGTTCGTCCGAGTTTTACAAGTTTACAGTCAACAACGAAGTAAGAGATATTCCGTTCACAATCGAATTTCCTACCGATTCTGAAAGAGGAAAGTTCGTTTACACAATAAGTTACGTTGACGAGTACGGATTTGCTTACGATTTCCAATGCATTTTGTATCGTGCCAACGTCGAAGTGCAAACAAACAACATGGTTGTCGAAAGCGGAATCACCAAAGATGCCGTTTCGGTAACGTTTGACGCACAATACACCGCGCAAATATCAATAAACGGTGAAGTTTTAGGCGAATACAAAAGCGGAGACAAGTATCTTCAAGACGGCAATTATGTAATATCCGTTTGGGACAAGGCAGGCAACGTCGAAAGGTATGCGGTAAAGCGTGACAGTGTTGTCGACTTCTGTTTGTACACAACCACAAAAGATCAACCTATGGCAAGCGGAGAAGTTACAAACGAAAGTAGTGTAAAATTTGCACCGCTAAACGGAGATGTCGTGTCTTATTATGTAGTTTATCACGACGGAGTAAAAGTTGACGATTACGATTCAACCACGTTTGGCGAAAGCGGCAAGTGGGAATTGCTACTTAAAGACGAAATAGGCAACAAAGATTATTTCTGTTTCTACATTGTCACTCACTCACTCATATCGTTTGACTACACAACGCCAAGCGGTTACGTCATCACCGAAGCAACTTACGATGGCGGTGGCGGAAAAATCGATTGCATCGAGTCGGCAACAAACGAAAACACATCGTTTGCGTTTGCGGAAACAGGCGAGTACGACATTGTAATGACGTCAACTTTAACAGGCAAAACGGCATCGTTCACAATCAACATTGACAAAACCGTTCCCAAAATAGTACTTGACGGAGTCGAAGCAGGTCAATCAACCAAGAAAAACGTAAAAATCACAGGTTGTAAAACAGGCGACACTCTGTACATTTACAAAAACGGCAAACTCAACAAAACCGTAAAAGTTACAACTCAATCGGACATTCCGGAGATAACCGAAAAGGGCAACTACAAAATAGTTGTGGTAAACGAGGCAGGCGGTTCAACCGAAATCGAGTTCACAAGAGTTTACACAGCCAACGTTGCAACAAGTTCACTCATCATTGTAGTAATTGTTGCCATCGTCATAGGGTTGTTTGCAGGATTGTTGTTCCGCAAACGTTCCCGCATAGAATAAAAAACGGTACAATGTACTTTTTTATAAAAATTATTTAGGAGAAAGAAAAATGTTAAATTTATTATTTGCAATAAGCGAATCTGAGCTTACAAAAATCGTACAACCGATACTTGACGTATGCAAAGTATTAGTACCCGTACTTCTTTCCGTTGTAGGAGCAGTCGGAGCAATCTACTGCATTTTGCTTGGAGTAAAGTATGCAAGAGCCGACGAACCGCAAGAACACGACAAGATGAAAAAAGCACTCAAAAATGCAATCATCGGTTTCGTGCTAATATTCGTTTTGCTTGCAATGTTGCAAGTTGCACTTGTAATTTTCGGCAACTATTGGACACAATATTAAAATCAAATTGTCCTACAAACAAGGGAGAAACAAAATGTCGCTAAAAAACACAAAAGCATTTTTGTGCTGCTTGTTGTGTCTTATCGTTTGCTTTGTAGCAGTCGGTTGCATTCCGGATCTTGGCGAAATTGACGATGCCGAAGACTATCAAAAAAAATTTAGTAGTGTAGTTTTCGTCAAACAAGATTTGTCAAAGCAAAGTTTGTCAATCAACGATTTGTACAACGACGATGCCGTCGACTTCAACAAAGCAGATTTTCATTGTCCCACGCAAGAAAGTGAGTACAAGTATTTTGCCGTTTTCGCAGGCGAAGACGTGTCCGTAGAGGAATTTGTACTGTACTTGTATTCGCAAGAGGACGTTGTTGTTACCATGTACGTTTACAAGGCAAACGACGTTCCTTCCGTTATTGCTACGGGCAATTTAGATAGCGACAGTGAAACCTACACCAATCCCGATACGGGTGAGGAAAACACAAGAATTAAGACATTTGACGAGCCGGACAAAACAACCGCCGTTGCACAAATCACCGTTTCGCTTAAAGCAGGTCAGTGGAAATCGTTCGGAGTAAAAAGTTGGACGATCGACGGTGAAAAAAAATCTGTTGTTTCGTTAGAAAAGGACAGTTGTTTGCTTTTCCAAATTGCAAACAATCGTGTGGTTTACAACCAAGACGGGCAACCGGCAAAGGAACTTAATTCAGCGAAATTGCGTTTTACCGCAATGCTTATTCGCGTAAAATAAAGGAAAAATATGTTTGATTGGTTTTGGGATTTTTTATATAGCATAACTAAATCTATTCTTCGAATTATCGACGGATTTATGTCTTGCGCAAACAAATTGTGCGGAATTGAAAACATTTCCGTAGACGGTGACGAAACCGACTTTCTCACTTACTTAATACGAAGTGAGTCAGTAGGGCGTGTTTTTGCCGTCTCAGCGGTTTTGGGACTTATCGTTTTAGTCTTTTTCACCATCATTGCCATTATTCGACTTATAGCAAAGGAAAAGCCGGATATGACACCGGCACAAATTTGCGTAAAAGCATTCAAAAGCGTTTTGACGTTTTTGTTCATACCGGCAATAATGGTCATCGCTGTATGGGTAGCAAACGTGTTTATGCAAGCGCTTTATCAAGCAACGCTTAACGGAAGTAGCAGTATAGGTGGCTTCATGTTTACAGCTTTTGCCGACGGAGCGTGGTACAATGCAAGCGATGCGTCTCAATTTTTGGACGGCACGCTAAACTACCTCGATACTTCGGTTGTTCGCACCTACTTAGACTTAGAAAACTTCGATTTCTTTGCCTCATGGATAGCCGGCGCACTTGTTTTGTGGAACATAGCATGGGCACTTTTGGTATTTGTCGACAGAGCAATTTCCATCGTTATTTTGTACATTGTTTCACCGTTTTCGGTAGCATCTTCGGTACTTGACGACGGATCGCACTACAAACTTTGGCGCGAACAAATGCTTACAAAATTCTTTGTCGGTTTTGGCACGATTTTGGCAATAAACATTTATTGCTTAATAATTTTGCTTGTCATGAATTCGTCCTTGCAATTTTTTGCAAACAGTTTCTTAAACAACTTGTGCAAAATATTGTTTATCATAGGCGGATCTCTCACCATGAAAAAAGCCATGGCGCTTGTCGGAAACCTTGTTTCCAGTGGTGGCGGAAGCAACGAACTTCGCGACAGTGCATTTGCAGGCAACGCACTCATGGGCGGACTAAAAACTTTTGCGGGCGTAGCCACAAAGCCGTTATCTTGGGGAGCGGAAAGAGCGTCAAATGCTGTCAACCGCGGAGTTGAAGACAAAATCGGCAACAAGCTTTTCGGTAGCCACTATGGTGGCGGACGAGACGGCACAACCGGAGACAGAAATTCTCTTGACGGTGCCGAAAACGGTGTTTACGAAGACAACGAAAACACCAACCACAACGAAGCACGCACGGACAACGGCAATCAAATGGACAATTTGATAAAAAATTCCGGCGACCTAACACAAAACAACAACACAATTGACAACAATGCCAACAACAACCAAGCAAACCTCAATCAAAACAGAGAAAATGCAGTTGTCAACGCAATGAACACGGGCAACGAAAAAACCGACAATGCCAACAACAACACAAAGTAAGGAAGGGTAAAATATGAGAATTATTCCAAAAACCGCCAAGGTTAAAGTTGAATTTTTCAAAAATGTTTCCATAACGGACATTATTATTGCAATTGTCGGCATCGTGCTTGAAGTACTTTTGTTTATGTCAAATATAGGCATCACGCGTTACTTCCTTATGGTTGCACTGTTGTGCCTAACGGTAGGATTGTTTTTACCCTACAACGGCGGAAGATTTTACATGTTTTTTGTTCACTTTGTAAAATATCTGTTTTCCGTCAAAAAGTATTCTTCCGACTACAAATCATCTTCTACCGACATTTCAAACTTTATTGCATTTAAGGACGTCAAAGACGGTTTCATTGTTTACGGTGACTACTATGCAGGTGTGCTCGAAATCGATCCGCGCGAATTTAGATTGTTGTCCGGTTTCAGACAAGACCAAATCATCGACAAATGTTTCGGAAAAATAATTCGCAGTATTTCCGGCAAAAGTCATGCTTCCCTTGTAAAAATCGATAGAAAACTCGACTTTTCAACTTATGTTCAACTCGAAGAAGAAAAAAGAAAAACGCTTGTAAAAATCTTTGAAGCAGGAGCAATCAACCAAGAAGAACTAAACGAGCGCAACAAAATCATCGACGACAGAATAAAAATTTACGACAGTTTAGACACAAAAAACAAAATTTATCGTCCGTTTTACTATTTAGTAGTGTACGATTCGGAAAAAGGTGCGATAAACGAAGTTTTAGAAAATGCCGTCACAACTTTTGAAGAAAACGGCATGTTGTCTCGCATATTAAACGACAAACAGTTGTGTGTTTTCTTAAAATATCAGTACACCGATCATTTTGAAGAAAGCGACATTGATCTTCTTTCTCCGGAAGAACGAATCAAGTGGATTATGCCCAAGGACATACAATTCACAACAACAAAAACTTACATTGACGGAACGGAAACTTACAACTACACAGTCAGCAATTATCCCGTTTTCGTCATGAATGCATGGGGCTACAAAATATTCAACATGGACGGTGTCAAAGTCGTAATGAATTTAGAGCCCTACGAAAAATCTAAAGCAGTTAGAATGATCGACCGCTCCTTGCAAGAGCTTATGAGCCAAAGCGAGCAGTCCTACAAAGCCAGTTCCATCATCGACAAACAAACCCACATAAAAACGCTTGTAAACCTCTTACAAATGCTTCAAAACGACAACGAAACGCTTTTCAAAGTAACAATGCACTTTGCAGTTTATGCCAACGGCAACAACGGCAAAAGCGTTAAAAAACGTATTCGTCGTGTTGTTTCGGAAGAAGGTTTTGAAATTTCCGACAACTTCTGCAAGCAACGTCAAGCAGTGGTGTCCTCCAACCTGTCGGCTTACGATGCCATGCCGGAGTATGCACGTGCAATTCACTCCTCATCCGTAGCCGCATGTTTCCCGTTTGTTTTGTCCTCGGTCATGGACGATCAAGGTATTCTTTTAGGCGAAAGCAAAGGTTTCCCGGTAATAGTGGACTTTTTCCGTCGCGACAACGAAAGAGTCAATTCCAACATGGTTATCATGGGACGTTCAGGTTCGGGCAAATCTTTTGCCACAAAAACAATGCTAACTCACTTGTCTGTCGAAAACAGCAAGATTTTCATTTTGGATCCGGAAGACGAGTACGGAGTGCTTGCCCACAATCTCGGTGGAAAGCTTATTGACGTAGGTTCGGCATCCGAAGGCCGAATAAACCCCTTCCACATCATCACCTCGCTCGAGTCGGACGAAAGTGCCGAAGGTGCAAACAACTTCAGTGTTCACTTGCAGTTTTTGGAACAATTTTTCCGCGAAATTTTGTCCGGAATCGATCCTCAATCGCTTGAGTATCTAAACAACTTAATTGTAGATATGTACGCGCAAAAAGGCATCAATTCCCGCACAGATTTAGCCACGTTGAAGGCGGAAGACTACCCGATTTTTGACGATCTTTACAAGCTCATTTGCGATAGGCTCGAAGTTGTCACAATCAACTACGACATTGAAAACTTGCGAATTCTCAAAAACTTTATTGCCAAGTTTTCCGGAGAAGGTCGTGACGCAATGCTTTGGAACGGCAAATCGTCATTGTCCATCAAAGAAAACTTCACAGTATTCAACTTCCGTTCGCTTTTGTCCAACCACAACCAAGCAATAGCAAACGCACAAATGCTTTTGGTTTTACGTTGGTTAGATAACGAAATCATCAAAAACCGCGACTTTAACCTAAAGTACGGAACAAACAGAAAAATTATCGTTGCCATCGACGAAGCACACGTATTTATCGATCCCAAGTATCCCGTTGCGTTAGACTTTATGTTCCAACTTGCCAAGCGCATAAGAAAGTACAACGGTATGCAAATAGTAATCACGCAAAACATAAAGGACTTTGTCGGTAGCCAAGATATTATTCGTAAATCTACGGCAATCATCAATGCTTGTCAATATTCGTTTATATTCTCTCTTTCTCCAAACGATATGGACGACTTATGCACGCTTTACGAAAAAGCCGGCAAGATAAATGCCGTCGAGCAAGATCAAATAGTCAACAACGATCGAGGCCATGCGTTTATCATCACCGGACCTCAATCACGCACAAACATATCAATTATCGCATCCGACAAAATACGAAACATTTTCGAGTAAACAAACAATGAGTTTAGAACAGGAACTTGCAAGTAGCTTGCCTTTAGGCGAAGAAGCAAAAAAGCAAATTTTTCACAAAATTTACCAACAGTTTTACAAACTTGTTTGGTTTTGTGCATATCGCTTTTTAGGAAACAAAGACGATACCGACGAAGTGTCGGACGATGTTTTCGTAAAATTTTATCTTCGAGTAGGCAAAGTAGAAATTCAAAACATAAAGTACTATCTCACACGTTCGGCCAAAAACTTATCTCTTAACAAAATTCGAGACAAAAAGCCTACCGAACAGCTGGACGAAAAAACTGTCGGCGAGTACTTTTTCGAAGGCGACAACGACTTGCTCAAGCAAGTGGAACAGCTTACCACAGCACAGGAATTTGACTTAATCTGTCGCCACGTTTTAGAAGGTTATTCGCTTGTCGAGATAGCATCACAGCTCGGCGAATCTGCCAACACCGTCAAAAGCAAGTACCGCCGAGTCATAAAAAAATTGCAATCAAAGTTAGGAGGCACCTACGATGAATAGTTTAGAAAACGCAATAAACTCACTAAGTATCGAAAATCGTTTTGAAACCATAATGCAAAAAATAGGTCTAACGGCAAACAAGGAACGTATTTCCGTTCCCGAAGCTGCCCACAAATCTATAGCCAAAACAAAAGACGTTCAAAAGTCACAACAAAAAAACTTGGAAATAAAAAAATAAATTTTGCACCCAAAAGCACCAAAAACGTGTCTTAATATGTAGAAAATCAATCAAAATCGACTCAAAAGGAGATAAACTATGAGACCAGTTAAATCAATCAATAAAGAAAACCTTTTACAGGCTATCAAAATGGGATCAGATGCTGCCGATCAATCTGTAGAGGCATCCAACCAAGTCCCGGGTACTTGGCAAAAAATTGTTGCCAACGGATCGGATCCGCGAGACCTAATCGATCTTGCATTTTTCCTAAAGTACGAGCGTAAAATCAACGGAACAGGCGAAGTTCTTTCCGACGACGAGTTTAATGCAGAGGTTAAAAATCTATTTATCGCCTTTGCCGACGACGATCGCACAAAAATTTACAATTACATGGACAGATGGCTTAATTTTGCCCTAAACTACAACCCGCCGGAAGATATTCAAACGGTTGACGAAGCTTTGCAAAACTTCATTTATTTACGTGCAAAGCAAGGTCTTGCCGATACAAAAATGAGAAATTATCCGGACTATGTCAAATCACGTTTTCCAAGTTTAGATTCCATCATGGAACTTCAAAAGTTGCAAATAGAAATAAATTTGCAAAGTGAAAATTGTGACATTTTGTATCACGAAAACGGTTTAAGAATAAACACAGGTGTGTACAAAGTTGTCACCGAAGGTTCCGAGCAAGATAAGACAAATCTTTCTTTAGAAGGTTTAGCTTATTCTGAAATGAAGCCGGAAGTTGAAAGAAGATTTGCTTTTGCAAATGCTTTACACACAGCATTTAATATCACCGAGCCCAATCCTATCGGACAAGCATCGGTAAAAAATGCAACTATTCCTAATTGGGTTAAAGAAATCAACGTAAATCCCAACAATCTTCAAGATAGAACCTTCATCAAAAACATGGACGAGTTCCACACAGCTCTTCGTGAATGTGTCGGTCTCGAACAAACTTCTTCGGGACTAATCTCCAAGTACTTTGGCGGTTCCAGTTCCGATATCGGTGTTTACAAGTTTATTTTCGTAGACGGTGTAAGTATTTACGACACCTTGCCCGATCCCAAAGATTTCCGTATTGGCGCACAAAAGCTTTGTGATGCTCTTATCAACAGAACGGGTGTTGTTTCTTTCGCACACGCTGCTGAAATCAACGGACATTTTGAGTACAAAGTTGACACTCTCGACTTAAGCGACGGCACCGAAAGTGCAGAATATGCAGCAAAAATCGAAAATATCAAAAACAACGAAGATGCAAGAATTGCTTTATTTGCTACAATAAATCAAAACTTAACGCCGTTCCTTTTTGATGCTTCCAACACTTATGTCGAACAAGGTCTACAAAAATTAACAAGCGATGCTAAAGAGACACTTGCCGCAAAAGAAGATGCAATAAGACATGGCACTACCTATAAAAGCAAAGGAAAAGACAGCATCGACGAATCTATCGAAATTGACAGAAAAAATATCGGAATTGCATTGATGACGATAGACGAAGTGCGCAACATTTACTATCGTTATGCAAGACCGTTTTTCGCCGCTCATCCGGAGTATGTTGCTGCCTTAAACGAAACAATCGAAGGAACAAAAGTCAAGTGCGATTTAAGAGACTTTGCCGATTTATTTGCATTTGCAAAATTAGGTGGTTTGTTTGGTGTTGGCGAAAACAGTTTGGACGACAACCAAGACAAGCAAACAGTTGAAGAAATGCTCACTGCATTTGCAACAAGAGACCACGATGGAATCAAAAAGTATCTTGACAAGATGTTCGGTTTCTTAAAGTCTTATCAAAATCCTAACAAAATTGAATCTACCGACGACCTAATTCGTGCAGTAATGTACATTAGAATGCAACAAACAAGCAGTGTAAAGCAAGTTGAAAATCCTTGGTACGTTGCCGAAAAATACCCAACCTTGCTCGATCAAGGCAAATTTGAAGCTTTTGAAACAGAGTATTTTGCAAGATACAAAATTCTCGAAAATGCTTTCATGAAGCAAACACACATGAAGGTGGCGTCAACACAATCCATGGCATCCATATTTGCCACTGCAAACCAGGACGAAGATATCGCTGCCCAAGTTGCCGAAGGTAATTACGACGAAATTGACTATCAAGACTATTTTAACGAAAGAAGAAACGAGCAATTAGAAGAAAATTACGATGCACTAATCGGTTCGTTCTTAAGTAGTCGAAGAGCTAAAATCGAAAACGCACAAGACTTTGAAGGAAAGTACACTTACAAAATCACTTTGCCTGACGGTGCAATGGTGGTTGCCGACGGTAGTATCAGTCCCGAAGAATACGAAGAAGCAAGTCACTACTTTTTCTACACTTTCTTCAACAATGTTTACACAACCGACTATGCCGATTCGCATGTGTTAAGAAGTTATCATTTAGAAAATTCAAACTCTGATGATGCTTTTAGACTCACGTTTGTTGACGGAAGATCTGTGCACGACATTATCACTGAAACCTATGGCGAGTTTAGCTCAAAAAAAGCCAGAAACTTCCTTCTTGACACACTTGTAAAACAAACAGGTCTTGTTCAATTTGCTCACGTTATGCAAGGGGAAGACGAAGTAAAGGTTCAACTTGATACTATTGACGTTTCTTCACCCAAGCTTGCAAAAGACGATTATCTAACCAAGCTCGGCAATTACGAAAGAAATCCGGATCCGCTTTACAATCAAATCAAGGCAAACGTAAACCAAATGTTGCGTGATAGCCAAATAAAGTACGAACAGGAATTAGCTGCCGCAAAAGCAAAAGCGTTGCACGACGAAACCGTCAAGTACGATGCCGCTATTCCACAGGACGAAGCCGATATTCTTAGTCTAGGCGACGTTTTCGATGCCGACGACACTCAACCCAGAAAAAAATACACTGCCGAAGAAGGCCAAGAAAAGTTGTTCAAAATCAATCGTGCCAACGTGCTTCGTAACCAACTTAACGACATTTCTACACTTACTTACGGTCGTTTCAAAACAAACAGTCTTTTAGGCAGATTCGAAGAAGTTTTGGGCGCAGACAAGTTAGACAAGGCAGAGTACTGCAAATTGTGGAAAGAAGTTTGGTTGCAAGCAATGGACGGATTAAAGTTTGTTGCCGATCGTCAAGATTATCTCAAACCTATTCCGTTTGCTTATGCTACAAACATGGTAGAGCGTTGCATGAAAGGTGCGCTCGAGCTTTACGGGTACGAAAACAAAGAAGTGCCTCATTTTGGCGGAATGACCACTGCTGAAATGTCAAAAGAATTGATACAAGACGTTTCCAATTGGGAGCAAAAGCACTACGAAATGTACTACGACAACATGTCGCCCAATCAAAGAAGAGCGCTTGCCGGTGTTGAATTTAGATTTAACAGATGGAAAAAGATCCCTCTCGAGTCTTACAAAACGCTTTCGTTTACTAAAGAAGCAGATAAGTACAGAGACGAAAACGGTCAACTCAACGATGTCGGAAAACGTTGGGCAACAAGCTTTATGGTCGAACTTTTCGACAGAATAAACGTCATGGCAGACCAACTAACTGAAGCAGACACTTATCATGGAAACGTTGACGAAGTGCGTAGCGACATGTACGATTTTGCCGAAAAAATCAGAACAGCCGCACTCGAAATTGGCATTGCAGACGAAAAGACAATTAACAAATGTTCGGGAAAAGCTTCGCCTATTGCCGACGATCTCGAAAAATTCAAAAAGAGCATGGACGAAGCCATTGCATTTGAAAACAATCTCGATGCCGAAAGAAAAGCTCGCTACTTAAAAGAAGAGCAAGAGCAGTGGGACGATTTTGTTCAAAACGGATTTGCTTTGTTTGAAGACAACGATGCCGAAGCAAAACAAAATGCCGGCAACGATCTTGAAAAAGAGCCTATCAGCCAAGAACAAATTGACGAAAACAAACGTCTTTCTAAAGAAAAGAGAATTCAACAAAGAGAATTCCAAGAAGCTGCCGCTACAATTGTAAGTGCAAGAGAAATTAATTTTAGTACTTTCCAAGGCGGAAGATACGTTAAGTCTAAGCGTGATCCTCAATCTGCTTATGCGCTTGTATCCATGAGTGAAATGAGAGAGCTCGAAGTATACTTCGGCGGAATGCATGTAGACAAATATCAAAAAGATTATGCACCTTTAGCTCAACAGCAAGAGCCTGTCGAAGAAGTAGGCGAATTGGATCCTTCTATTATATTTGCGCACGACTATGGTCTAAAAATAACTCACAATGCATTGACCGGTATCATGCAAAATATGATAACCCAAAATTTCAATTCCAATCTTGATGTAGACAAAGCAACTTTCTCAAGACAATATGCCCTTTTGTTCTCCGACTTATATGTCGAAACTTTGCACAATTTAAACAAAAAATGTTGTGCCGAAGGAAGGACGATCACAAGTCAGCAAATGGACGAATCAATGAGATTGCTAAGCAAAATGATGCAAAATGCAACAAGAGAATGTGGTTACCCCGAAGATATAAAATACGGTGGTTTCTCTCCTAAAGACATCAAAAAGATGCAAAGTGAGTTTGTTGAAAAATTTGTTCCCAAAACAACTCAACAACAAGCATTACGTAAGATGCAAGCAGGATCTCAAGAATTTGACTTCAAAACAGAAAAATGGCAATCCGGACTCGGTTACACAGCATTTGGAAAGCTTATTGCTCACGAAAAATCTTTACTTGGTACGCGCGAAGCGCACACACCGGATGGAGCAGCCAAAATTGCTCAATTGTATCGAGCAATGGTAATGTACAATGCCGGACGTACCCGTTGGTCAAAATTCTGGAACTGGAGAAAGAACAGAGACGAAAAGGCAGCAATTCAAAGATTCAAAGATTCCGCAATGAAAAACACCAATTTGGATGTTCGTGAATTCGATGCTTTAGTTGCAGATCATCCTAACGATGCCGTAAACGACCTCACAAGCGGAATTGAACAAAACTATCAACGTGCTTTGCACAATCCTAAGGATGATAGCCTGTCCAATTCTTCCGACAAAGATTATGAATCTGAAAGCCAATCGGAACTCAACGAATCTATGTCCGAACTCAACGAATCTAAATCTGAACTCAACGAATCTAAATCTGAACTCAACGAGTCCAAGTCAAGCCTCAACGATTCCATGGTTGAACGTATTTCTGTTGAAGAAGCTAACCACAAAGTCAAGGTAGAACGCAAACGCGAAGTCGAAAAGAAGCAAGAGCAAAAGCGCGAAATCGACAACATGAACCGCAAAAAGTAAAAGCATATTCTTTACAAACTTTACGGTAAAAGTAATTGTCTTTATCGCAAAACGCACAAAGCGTAATGCTCACAGCTTAAAAAAACAATTTTTATAATTAAAAAACTATCACCATCAAGGTGGTAGTTTTTTTTGTATTTTTTCAAACATTTGCACAAAAATTTCAAAACGTATTGTAATTTTAGTGAAAAACTGCTAAAATATTTTTATCACAAATTTACCTAAAACGAAAAGAGGAAAACTTATGACTAAATCAAAGCACACAAAGCCACAATTACACGAAGGGGACACAGTCAAGCTAAAAGTTCCCTACAAAAATTGCCAATACGGAGTTTTAGATTATTTTGAAGGCAACAAGTGGTGCGTATCGCTTGAAGACATAGACGAATTTGACTTTTTTGCGGAAGACGAGCTTGAATATGTTCCGCCCTATGTTGGCGACGAGCAATTTGTAAAAAACGTTTTCACTTACACGTTTTCTGCCGACGATATCGCAAAACTTGTCGTTCCAGCTTACAACTTTACAGCTTCTAAAAATGTTAAGTATAATTACTCTTTAGACGACGTTGTTTTAATGCTAAACAACATTTTGGCAAAAAAGCCAAATAGCAAACAACTTTCAAGTTGGGCAGATTTTTTCTATTCCTTAGACGATCATTATGAAGTTAGCGGAGCAGTGTTCGATCCTTCTAACGACTTTTTCGGTTTCAATGCCCCGCTAAACGATGCCGCCATGGCTTACAGTGTTGTCGATGCAATTACAAAGGAAGTGTCAAACAATTTTAAAAATTCAATATCAATCGACTTTGCTTACATTTTGCAAGACATTAACCGCTACAAGCAAAAACAACCCGTAAAAGTATATATGTGGACGAGTTTTAACAAAAGAAAAGTCATGTCAACTGCCGTCAAAACCAACTGTAAAAACATTTCCGACGAGTACAAGGACGACTTAAGAAAAATTATTCTACAACTGGCAAACGAAGGCGACGCAAAAGCACTTGATGCTCTCGGTTATTCCTATTATGGCGGAAACGATATGTTCCCTTGCAACTGGCAAGCCGCATTAGAATGTTTTTTGAAGCTAATGGATTCAACAAAAATCACCGACAAAGAAAAGTGTATTTACGCCAACACGCTCGGTTACATTTACTATTACGGACGTTGCAACAATGGTGTTCCTCAGTACGAACAAGCCTTTAAGTATTTTTCGTTAGGTGCCGCCGGCGGAGTTTACGAGTCAGTCTACAAGCTGTCCGATATGTATGCTCATGGTTACTATGTCAAAAAAAACAAGTATGCCGTAAATTATCTTTTAGGTTCAATCTACAACGAAAATTACAAGCATATTTTGCAGGAACATTTTGATTGTCCTTTTGCCGACCTTGCTTTACGAATGGGCAATCTTTGCCGAGACGGTCTAATTGAAGGAGACAGTTTCTATTACTACACACTTGCCGAGTTTGCGATAAAAAAACGTCTCAAGTACAATTCTTATGGCGACATAGGTGTTTATTTAGGTATCGAAAAGGAGCTTGCAAAAATTCGTAGTAAGCGCCATGTAAAAAAATTGCATGGCATGGCAAAGTGCGAAGGCATGCCGTCAATTGTCAATCAGTTGCTCGATCAAAACGCTTGTAGCGTTTCGATGAAAAACGAAAAAGACCTTTTAAAAATAACAATCACACGTCTTCCAAACGGTAACAAAAAAGCAGAAAAAGTTCTTGAATGTTATCCGTATCTCGACTATTGCAATTTGGTTGACAGCGTCACGCTTTACGTTTCTTGCAAAAACCCAATTGCTTTCGACAACGTAAAGTTTACTACCAACCAAATAAAGCAAAAGAAAACAAAAAACGGCTACACGTGTTCGTTTTTATTGTGCGGAGCAGAGCAAAAAACGTTGGAGTTTGCAAAAACTTATCGCAAATTTTCTCGCAAAAATCTCGGTAGCCAACAAAAGTACAATTTTGTAAGTGTTGTCTTTAAACCAGGCGGACGGCAGTACGACTACATTTGCGAAATAGACGGTGTTTCTGTCGGCGACAAGGTTATCGTTCTTGCAAACGGTGAAGAAAAAGAAGTGGAAGTTGTAAACGTGTTTTCTGCAAGTTTTGACAAAGCATTGTTTAAGTCAAACACCTTCAAAAAGGTAATTCGTAAATCTTAAAAAACAACAAAACAACAGTTTTTATGTTGTAAAAACAAGGTGTATGGTTTGTCTAAGTAAAATCACTTTGTGCAATTACTAAAATTCTCACAAAAAAATGCGTGTAAGCTATTTGCCTACACGCTTTTTTATTTTTCAACTAATTGTTCGTTATGCTCACTGTCAAATTGTTTATTTTTTCTTTTTTCTAATTTCGGCAATTTTTAACGCAGCTTCCTTGTCAATCACTTCAATGCCGTTTTGTTCGGCAATTTCGGCAATTTGAAGTAGTGCAGCTTTCATAAACGGACGGGGAATTTTTACATACATTTCGCAAGCTTCTTTTGTAAAGCGAACTTTCGTGTCCAAACGTTCCGCGCAGTACATCACGCTTTCAACCGTTCCTGCATTGCTTTGTGCAATAGGTTCAAACGTCGGAGCCAAACTGTTAAACTTTTTATACCAAAAGTTTTTGCTGTCGTGGTAGCCGTAATCGACAGGCACATTGGGGAAGGAGTTGCGCTTTAATCCGTTTTTCAAATTGTCGGCATATTTTTCTTCCATCAAAATGTTGTCTATTTTCAAAATAAAGTGGCAACCGAATTTAGACGTAATTCCGTTAAAGTTGTTATACGGAGGTTCCACGCCTTCCAGTTCACCTATGTGTTCTTTGCTTTTAAATCCGTCCTCAAGAGTGTCGTCCCAGGTGCACTCAATCACTTGATAAGCTTCGTCAACAATCAAAGGTCTTTCGCCTTCTGCTTGACCTTTCACAAGGGTGTAAATGCAGTCCTTCATTTTTTCTTGCGGAGTTTTCCCGGGGAAGCCGAGTCTAACTGCTTCTTTGAAGTACTTTTTGTCGTCTTTAATAAAGTTCAATGCGCACTTGCCGTTTCTAAGAATGTTTTGTGCTGTGTTAGACGAGTTTCTGCATTCCAAAATCATCGAATAGTAATCTTTTCCTGCAATGTAGTAGGGGAAGACTAACGAGTAGCTACCAATGTTTGTCGTTCCGTCCTCGCACAAAGTAGAAATTTCCACTGTCGGCATAGGGAAAAACAAATTATTTTGGTAAAAATTGTCCACAACTTTAAGTTTTTTAAATTTAGGCATATCACAAACCTCCGTTAAAATCTATTTTTTTATTTTTTTATCAAACAAATCGAGCCAGTTTTCAGCAATAAGTTCCGCACCTGCCGCAGACGGATGAACGCCGTCGGACAGATAATATTCTGCTCCAAATTTTTCTGCCATATCATCTAATTTTTGTTGCAACGGCAAGAAAAACAAACCATATTCATCGGCAAGTTTCTTAACAACTTTTGCATAATCTCTAACTTGCAAAAAATCATTGTACTTGCCTACCGTTCCTTTTCCTTTCAGCACAAAAGGTTCACAAAGCATAATTTTGATATTTGGCAGTCTTTCCTTCGTTTCTTCGATAATCATACGATAAATTTTTTCAAAACGAACAATATCAACGCCGTTTTGTGTTTCAAGTTCATGCCAAACATCGTTAATTCCTATCAAAATACTTAACACGTCCGGCTCTAAATTCCAAACATCCCTTTTTATTCTTGCGTACAAATCTACAACCCTATCTCCGGAAATTCCGCGATTGTATATTTTGTATGCATCGGGATGGTCTTTTGTTAACTTTGCAGCGATCAAATTGGGATAGCCCACTCCATAAGAGAAAAATCCAAAATCTTCGTTTCTATCTCTGTTCATATCGGTAATCGAGTCACCGTAAAAAACTATTTTTGTAGCCTTCACAATTAAAATCTCCTTTTGATAGAAATATTACAAAAAACAACAACCTTTGCCTTACCAACACAAAAACAAACATCCGTACTTTAGTAATGTAAAACAAACAGCTCTGCTTTAATAATCAACTTAAATTATACTCCAACAGCAAAAAAAGTCAATATTTTTAAAAAATTTCAACCAATCAACCTTTTTCAACTTTTCACAAATCGCAATTATTTTTCGCGCGTAAACAAAAATTTTTTCACAAACACATTTTTCTACGATAATAAGCAATCTCTTTACTTTTATTTTGTTTTGTAATATAATATACAAAAATATGCTTTGCGTGTTAATGCCAAGCATCAATTATTTTTGTGTTTAAGAGGTGTAAATATGAAACTCGGAGTTGTCGGATTGCCCAATGTCGGCAAAAGCACTCTATTCAATGCCATCACACAAGCGGGGGCAGAGGTTGCCAACTATCCGTTTTGTACCATCGAACCTAACGTCGGTGTGGTAGCCGTTCCGGACGAACGTCTCGACAAGCTTGCCGCTCTTTACGACAGTAAAAAAATCACTCCAACCTACTTAAAGTTTGTGGATATTGCAGGTCTTGTCAAAGGTGCAAGTCGCGGTGAAGGTCTTGGCAACAAATTTTTGTCTCACATTAGAGAGGTTGATGCAATCGTGCACGTTGTTCGTTGCTTTATCGACAGCAACATTACGCACGTTTCGGACACAATCGATCCCGTTTCGGACATGGAAACAATCAATCTCGAACTTATTCTTGCCGATATCGAAACAGTCAATGCTCGTTTGGCAAAGTCTATTTCCATGCAAAAGACAGGCGAAAAAAAGTACAAAGTCGAAACCGAACTTTTGCAACGTATTTTAGCGCAACTCGAAAGCGAAAAGCCGGTACGCACAATGGAATTTGACGAAGAAGAGCAAAAGGCAGTCGACGAAATGTTTTTGCTTACGGCAAAACCGGTTATCTATGCCGCCAACATTTCCGAAAACGATCTCGGCAAAGCGGAAAACGAACTTGTCAAAAAGGTCGAGCAAAAAGCCGCCGAAGAAAATGCCGAAGTGCTTGTAATTTGCGCCAAGGTAGAAGAAGAGTTGTCCACGTTGTCAGCCGAAGACAAAGCTATGTTTTTAGAAAGTTACGGCATCACCGAAAGTGGTTTGTCTCGCTTGGTAAAAAAATGCTACAAATTGTTGCATCTCGTAAGCTTTTTAACTGCCGGCGAAAAGGAAACTCGTGCATGGACGGTTACCGAAGGCACAAAAGCGCCTCAAGCCGCAGGCAAAATTCACTCGGATTTTGAAAGAGGATTTATTCGTGCCGAAATTGTTCCTTACGAAGTGATGCTCGAAATGGGCGGTTACAATCAAGCCAAGGAACACGGAAAAGTCCGTAGCGAAGGCAAAGACTATGTAATAAAAGACGGTGACGTTGTACTGTTCCGTTTCAACGTATAAAACACAAACAATTTTCAAAAAAAGCAAAGGGGAAAAGTCAAATGGCAAACGATACTGCTACAAGCAACGCGCCACAAGCAAGCACCAAAAAAGTTAGTTTAGGCAACAAACTTGCATTTGCCGCCGCCGATATTTTTGGCGGTGGAAGTTTCAACATTATCAATTTCTTGTTTACTCCGTTTTTAACTTTGGTAGTAGGCATACCCATGGTATATTTAGGGCCAATTTTACTATTCACAAAGTTTTGGGACGGTTTAATCGATCCGTTTATAGGAAGCATAACCGACGGAAAAACGCCCGGAGCAAAATTCGGCAAACGTCGTTGGTTTATGTTATTGTTCGCTCCGCTTGTGTTAGTGGGGCTTGTACTGTTGTTTTTCCCGTGGAATTTAGTAACCGACAATGTTTTTGTAAAATGCATGCTTGTCGTTATCATGTACATTTGTTATGCCACCGCGCAAAGCTTTGTACTTATACCTTACTATTCGCACGCAAGCGAAATGACCGACGACTTCAACGAACGTAACAGCGTAAATGCGGTACGACTTTGCTTCTCGCTTGCATCCTCAATCGTATGCGTTGCCTTGCCGGGAATGATAGCATCCCCCAACTTAAACAGCACCAGCCTCGGCTACAAAATTTTGTTGCCGATTATCGGTGCCGAAAAAATGGAAGTTTACGGAGCAAGTTACAGCTACATTTTAATGGCATTGATGTTTGGCTTTGTCTTTGCCGTATCGGTGCTTATCACAGCGCTGTTCAGTAGAGAACAAATCATCACTCCGTCTGTAAAAACAAAAGTTTCTTTAAAGGAATATTTACGTCCGTTAAAAGTAAAAACTTACCGTCAATATCTCGGCATGCAAATGTGCAACAGCATGGGCATGGCAATTATGTCCAGTTTCTTTTTCACCTTGTGCGATTTCTACCTAAAGCGTTTGTCTTATCAGGCAGTAACTGAAGGGTGGATGGGTATTGCCGCCGACGAATTGTCACGTTTCCCAATCGGAACAATCGCAGCTGCACTCATGTTTGTAGCGCAAATTTTCGCATTGCCGTTCTATCTCAAACTAATCAAAGTAAAATCTAAACGTTTTGCCTACATTACGGCATGTGCAATTTGGATTTTAGTCACTTTCACCATGATATTCTTGCCGGCAGAAAATGGCATTGAAATACAAAACGGAACGACGGTTGTCACAACCGAAGGCGCACCTAACTGGCTACTTATTGTTTACGGTTTGCTTTTAGGTTTCGGCATCGGCGGAACAAACATTGTATCTCAAAGCACGTTAGGCGATGTTTGTGACGTAGGCGAGCTTTATTACGGACAGCGTACCGAAGGTGCATTTGCCGGACTAAGCAACTTCCTCAACACAACGGCACAAGCAATCGGTCTTGCCATTGCTCCAATGATAGTTGCCGCTTGCGGTTATGTCGAAACGCAGTATTGCACAATCGAGCAGTACAACAGTTTTCTTGCCAATCCGCAATTAGCGTTAGATACTCTCGGCATGGAACTAGCCAACTTCAAAGTAACCGAAGGTAACGGCAACGTCAAATTGTTGCCCATCACCCAGCCGGACAGCGCACAAATTGCCATTTTGCTCACGTTCACGGTTGTTCCCATTGTAATCATGATTATCGGTGTTATCATTGCTTCTCGCTACAAATTGACCAAAAAGCTTCAAAATGAAATTGTCCAAGCCAACGCAATCGAAAACAAAGATACCGAAGAATTCAAAAAGTTGCGTGAAGACTTGTTATCTCAACTGTAATTGTTAAAAAGTTTGCTCGTAAAGGAGAGTCTTAGTAAGGTCGTAAAAAAATATGGTAAAGATTATTCCTCTTTTTTCGGGCAGTAAAGGCAATTGCACGCTCGTTCAATCACAACACACCAACATATTGCTAGACGTCGGTTACGGCTACAGGCAAACAATCGAAGCACTCCAAAAGCTCGGTTTAACCCCGCAAGACATTTCGGCAATAGTCATCACTCACGAGCATTCCGACCACATAAATGCTTTGCCAATGTGGACACGCAAATGTTCAACGGATATTTTTGTCCCCCCGCTAATAGAAGACTACATTTGTCAACGTTCCTATTGTAGCAACGTTTACGGTATTACAGGTAGCCTTCAAATAAACGACATTGACGTTTTCCCCTACGAATGTAGCCACGATGCTTGTCAATGTTTCGGTTACCGCTTTTCCGACGGACAAAATGCCGTTGCCAGTATCACCGATACAGGCACAGTCAACTTAAAAACGGTCGATTTTCTTGCACCTTGCACAACGGTTCAAATAGAAAGTAATCACGATGTCAACATGCTCAACAACGGACCTTATCCGTATGTTCTCAAAAAAAGAATTTTGTCCGAACATGGACATTTGTCCAACGCCCAAACGGCCGAACTACTAAAAAATCTAATCGACAGCGACATAAAAAACGTGTTCCTTGCACACTTGTCGGAAAACAACAATACGGCAGAGCTTGCTTTTTCGCAAACCGAACGCATGTATGCGGAAAACAACAAAGTCGAGGGCAAAGATATTTTTGTGTCGGTTGTCTCTCAAACCAACAATGAACGATTTTTCTCAAAATAATCAATACGGCATCACCGATAAGACCAAGTATTTTGGCAAAAACGAATCTTTAATTTGTTATGCCGTCGCTTGTGTTGCTTACATTCTCATTAGTTTAATCGTAAGTGAAGCAAAAAACGGCCTAAATATTGCCGACGGTAGTGTAGGCTACTGGTTGTGTTATGCTTTAATTTCTCTTTCCATAGGCTGTGTTGCGTTAGTGTTTGCAAAATTTCAAAAAAAGGACGTTTTATCAAGCACAACGCTAAACAAAGCGCCACACGTTTCGCACGTCGCATGGGGAATTGTAGTTGTTGTCGGTTTGATATTTTTCATGAATCCAATCGTTTCTTGGATTTGCGACTTAATTGAAAGTGCAGGGCTTCATCGTCCCACAGTTAGTATCGTACTCGATATTGTTCCGCTTTTGCTTGTAGCAACTTTTTTGCCGGCATTTTGCGAAGAACTTTTGTTTAGAGCAATTGTTTCCAACGGACTACTAAACACGTCCAACAACAAGGTAGTGGCAACAGTTTTTGCCGGTGCATTGTTTGCTTTATTCCATGCCAATCCGGCACAAACGTTGCATCAATTTGTTTTCGGATGTTTTTTGGTAATTGTTGCCTATCGTAGCGGAAGTGTTTGGACGTCAATTATTTTGCACTTTTTCAACAATGTAATATCGGTTGTCGGCGAGTTTTGTTTTCCCGCATGGCTTGTTACCGGATGGATTCCTTGTGTTTGCGGACTAATTGTTTCGGCAATAGGTATTTTTTGCTATTTTCGTTACACAAAAAATCAAAACGCAGCAAAGCAAACGGAAAAAGCAAGCTTTTTGTCTATTGCTTTAGTATCAATCGCAATTGCAATTTTCATTTTTTTGTGGTTTGCCACGCTAATTGCGGAGTAGTTTATGAAAGTAAAAATTGTTGCCGTCGGAAAAATTAAAGAAAGCTACTTCAAGCTTGCCTTAGACGAATATCTCAAGCGCATCTCACGTTTTGCAACTATCGAAATTGTCGAAGTAAACGAGTGTTTGTTCAAGGGCGAGCCAAATCTTAAGGAAATCGAAAAGATTATCGTCACCGAAGGTAAAGAAATCTTACAAAAAGTCGAAGGTTATGTCTTTGCCATGGATATAGGTGGCAACGAGCTTACCAGTCCACAGCTTGCCGAA
This sequence comes from bacterium, assembly GCA_963619835.1. Lineage (GTDB taxonomy): Bacteria > Bacillota > Clostridia > Christensenellales > CAG-314 > Fimimonas. The sequence goes on from CAVEYD010000011.1 coordinate 33,025, forward strand.
AAAATCTCTTTACTTAAGCAACAACACAATGTTTTCACATTTGTAATCGGTGGTAGCAACGGACTTTCCGACGAAGTCAAACAGCGTGCCGACTACCGATTGTCTTTCGGAAAAATCACCTTGCCTCATCAACTTTGCAGAGTGGTTTTGACCGAACAAATTTATCGTGCATTTTGTATACAAAACAACGTTCCTTATCACAAGTAATTGCAACAAAGTTGTAGGCAATTTTCAAAGCAATTCAAAAAGGTAAAATTTTATGGAATTTATTACGACAAAATCGTTATGGGGCGGATTTGATCCGTCAGCGGAACCACTTGACGTGGTCGTGCTAAACAAAAAGGAAAAAGGCGGAGTTATCACCACACGTTTGTACTACACCGGACGTAGTTTCGAAAGCGGTGCAAAAACTCGTTTTTATGCCGTAGTTTGTTCACCGTCCAAAGGTTCGCAAAAAGGTGTCTTGTTTATAGACCACTACAAAAAGCGCATTGACGAAGAATTTTTGACGTTTCTTGCAAAGCATGGTTTTACCGCCATGGGCATCGATTTTGCCGGTCGTCAGGAAAAAGGTTTGCACACAATTTATCCCGATGAGGCGGAGCATTGCAATGCCGATGTCGCAAAAAGTTTGTTTTTCATCGAAAACAGTGTTCGTGAAAACAAGTTGTACGATTATTCAATCGGTGCAATGCGTGCGGTAACTTACTTATGCGAAGAATTGCAACTACAAGACGTTTCGCTTGTTGCGGCAACCAAAGGTTCATATATCGGTGCAATCGTACTCGGTACAGACAAGCGAATCACTCGCGGTGCGGTAATTTTCGGTTCGCTTTATCGTAAGTACAATTCCGGTCTCGAAAAAGTCGGCGACAGCCTAAACGATCGCACAACTTTTGAAGACAAGTCGCAGGCATGGACTATGGGACTTGCCCCCCAAAGTTATTTAATGCAAATTTTTGCCCCCGTTTACGTAATCACCTCGGCAAACAGTGCCAATGTCGATGTCGTCGACGTCAGCAAAATGTACTATCGTATAAACGACGAAAGTCGCTTACTCATTTTGCCGGACACGTTGGACTACCTGTCCGAAAGATATCTCGACGGTATCATCAATTGGCTAAACGGTGTTGTCCCCACAGACGAATTCGACTTGTCCTCGTTCGTCGACGAAGAAGGCAACTATTGTGTAAAAGTCAAAGGCTCAATCGATTTAGATTCCACATCCGTTTGGTATTGTGTTTCACCGTCATCTCGAGCAAGACATTGGGCAAAAGCGCAAGGCACCAAAACGGACGACGGACTTGTTGCAAAACTTAGTGTCTATTCCAAAAATTGTGACGTTTCGGCATTTGCTATCACCGAAGGCGAAGTTGCCGTTTCCTCATCGCTTTTCGATATTAAAGTCGAAAATGCAAAAAAAGTTCGTCTTGCAACCAACGTAATTTACAGCGGAGATTCCGACCAAACACTTATTTCCGTCAGCGACGTCGAAAATTGGTGGGGTTCGGACGAATATTGCAAAACGGCAAAAGGGTACTTAGGTATTGTCGGCATGAAAGGCAAGCGTTTTGCCACATTTGCCGTTCGTGATCCGTCAGTCAGACAAAGAGATTCTTTCACGATAACGTTTGACGTGTGTAGCAAAGTTAAGCAAAAACTTTTAGTCGTAGCCGTATCCGACTATGGCGGAGACAACATTGCTTACGGCCAGCAAGTCCAATTAGTCGGTGACGGAAAGTGGCAAAGAGTAATTGTCGAAACAAAAGATTTTCATCGTTTAGACGACGGAAAAATAATGGTTGAAGAAGAAAAAGTCGATTGCTTGTGCATCTGTACAGATTCTCCGGCAATCGTAAACAACATTTTAGTAGTGTAATTTGTTTTATGTAAGGTAGGTAATTTATGGCAAGTGACAACAATCAAAATCTACAAGAATCTTGTCATGACAGTATCAATCAACAAGATATAGCCCCTCAAAACGAAAATTCAAATTCGGCAGTAATCACAAACGAAATGTCGGCAGTAGTCACAAGCGAAGAGTTGGCAGAAACCGAATTGCAAACGCAATCGCAACAAAGTGCCAAAAATCAAACTTGTGCGGAAAACGGCAACACGTTTGCGGAAAATAACGACAACTTGCCAAACAATGTCAACAGTTTTCAAACCGAAGTTGACAACAATTCAACAGCCGATAGCGAAATTTTATCGAAAGTTGACACCGATACCGCATTACAAAATGGCGATAATGCATTGTCAAACGACAGTGAAAATGGCGATGGTGCACTGTCAAACGACAGCGAACTTACAACCGAAAGCGAAATTGCACAATCCCAAAACCCACAGCCAAAATGGAAAAAAGTTTTTAGCAAAGTTTTCAATTGGGTGCTTATTGCGGCAATAATTTTTTTACTTGTACTCAACGTAGTAAAAATATTCTTTTTGGCGGAAGTGGAAGTTTCCGGCGACTCAATGAAACCTACTTTTTCCACAGGCGACAAAGTACAAGTCAACAAAATAGTTAAGCCGCAAACATCAAATATAGTTGTTGTCTACAAGTACGATATCGACAGCAAAATCAAAGCCTATTTTTCACCGGCAAAGTACAGAGTTTCAAACGGCAAGTATGCAATGCTCATCAAACGTGCCGTTGCGGTTGCCGGCGACACAATCTCAATGGAAGTTAAGGGTGGCAACTACTACTTAAAAATTCTAAAAGGCGACAAGTGGCTTTACGAATTTTACTGTTGGGACACCGATTGTAGTAGCACCTTGTATGCCAATCGTCCAAGCGGAAAGTACGTCCTTGCCGAAAGTTTAGCACAGGCGCAAAGTTACGGAGTTTATGTCGAACAAATTTCCATGACGTCTTCCAATGTCGGCATGCTCAAAAGTTATTTGGACGTTTCCTACACCTTAACAAGCAGTCAAATTCTTGTTTTAGGCGACAATCGTGCCGTCAGTTCGGACAGCCGACAAAACGGATTTTCATCCTATTCACGTTTACTCGGTGTTGTTATCTAAAAATTTGCTATTATTTAGCACTCACCCAAAAACGACGTAGTTATTCTGTCCGCTATTAAACACCGTCCGTTTTGCACGCAAAACATTTAGCCGAATTTTCCCCCAACCACACAATTTACACCTAACCACAAGAGTTATAACTAATAATAAATATTTGCAACTAATTAAAAGCAACTATTTACAAAAATCGTCAAAAAAAAGTGTGTAAGCAAAAAAACTTACACACTTTATTTTTTTAATTCATTTTTTTACAAAGGACTAATCAATTTTTACAAAGGACTAATTTATTATATAAACAACTCAAAAACCTAAATTTTTGAACAAAAAACCAAATTTTTGAAATAAAAACTAATTTTTTGAAAAAACTAAATTCTTTACAGTACAAAAAAACTAAATTTTGGCAATAAAAAAAACTAAAACTTACTTCATTTTAGAAGTTTGTTTTAGTTTCTTTAGATGGTGGGGAGTACAGGGCTCGAACCTGTGACCCCCTGCTTGTAAGGCAGATGCTCTCCCAACTGAGCTAACTCCCCATATGGTGACTCCTACGAGAATCGAACTCGTGTTACCGCCGTGAAAGGGCGATGTCTTGACCGCTTGACCAAGGAGCCAAATTTGGTAGCGGCGGTCGGATTCGAACCAACGACCTGCCGGGTATGAACCGGCCGCTATAACCAACTAAGCTACGCCGCCATATGCTTTTTCCGGCCTTAATCGAGGCAAATCGCCGTCCCACTGTAAAAAGCTTTTTTATTTTAACAAACAAACAAATTGTTGTCAACCAAAAAACAAATATTTTTTAAATTATTTTTTTACAATGTTTTTTGACGTCAAAAATCGGTTAAAATCGGCATATAACTAAAAATCGGTTGCTTTTTTTTGCGTTTTTACTTATAATTATATTTCAATTTGTCAAAAAGGAACATGTTTTTATGTCTAAGGGCAAGGTTGGTTATTTTCAATCAATTAAAAACAGAGATCCGGCAGCACGTTGTGCATTAGAAATACTATTGTTTTATCCCGGTGTCCATGCTCTCATTTGGTACAGAGTGGCGCACTTTTTCTACAAAATAAAGTTAAAGTTTATAGCGCATTGGATATCTTATTCTACAAGGCTTTTCACAGGTATCGAAATTCACCCCGGTGCCAAAATCGGCAAAAATTTGTTTATCGATCATGGCCACGGAGTAGTGATAGGGCAAACGGCAATCATCGGTGACAATTGCACAATTTACCAAAACGCAACGCTTGGCGGTACCGGTAAGGAGCACAACAAACGTCATCCAACGTTAGGCAACAATGTAGTAGTCGGAGCAGGTGCAAAAATTTTAGGCAACATAACAATCGGCAACAACGTAAAAATCGGAGCAAACTCGGTAGTGTTAAAGGACGTTCCCGATAATTGTACCGTTGTCGGAGTCGGACGTGTCGTAAATCGCACCGACGAACCCCCAACCGATATTTGTCAAAATTGCGATTCTTGTAATTGCCAAAATTGTTCAACAAAAAGTTAAACTTTTTTCAACAACCGCCAATGCACTTTGCCGTAAAATTTTAGCCAAAATTTAAAAAAAATTACCGCAAAACAGCATTTTGGTTTAAGCAAGGTAGCTTTTTTCAAAATCAACACAAAAACGTCCCCAAAATTGCTAAACAAAACAACATTTTTGTTCGTTTAACTTTTTAAGTTTATTTTTAGATAGCAAAACTAAAATATCATTAAAATTCAGATCTTTTGGAGAAGAAATCATGAATATAAAAATTACAGCAGACAGTACTTGCGACTTGTCTCCGGAACTAATACAAAAATACAATGTCGGCATCATGCCCTTACACGTTTCGTTAGGCGAAGACGACTTTCTCGACGGTGTAACCATATCGCCGGACGATATTTACAAGTACTATGCCGAAAAAAAGGCACTTCCCAAAAGCGGTTGCCGTACCGAAGAAGAGTACTACAACTTTTTCAAGTCTTTTTTGGATCAAGGCTACGAAGCAGTAATTCACTACGATATTTCTGCCGAAATGAGTGCTTCCTACAACAACGCATTGCTTGCAAGCAAACGCCTAAACAACGTTTTTGTCGTTGACAGTCGTTCCTTGTCCACAGGTACGGGGCTTCTCGTTCTCGATGCTTGCGACATGGCACAGGGCGGAATGTCAGCGGAAGACATTGCAAAGCGTTCGCAAAACCGTACTCAAGCCGTTCAGGCATCGTTCATCATCGACAATTTGGAATTTTTGTATCGTGGCGGACGTTGTTCGTCGCTTGTCTACCTTGGAGCAAACCTATTGCAAATCAAACCGTGCATTCTCGTTGCAAACGGCAAAATGGGAGTCGGCAAAAAGCCCATGGGCAAGTACGAACGTTGTCTTGGCAAGTACATCGAAGAAATAAAAACAAAATTTGTCAATCCTGACAAAACTCGTTGTTTCGTAACCCATTCCAAAATGTCCGACGAGCTTGTACAACGCGTCATCGAAGCGGTAAAATCTTGGAACGTTTTCGACGAAGTGCTCGAAACAACTGCAGGTTGCACCGTAACAACCCATTGCGGAGCCGGCACGATAGGTATTTTG
>CAVEYD010000012.1:0-36219 GCA_963619835.1 bacterium
TGTGAAAAATTAAATGAATATAAATTATTAAAAACATTAAAGAAAGATAATAAAAAAATTGGGAAAAAATACAAAAGGTTTTGGGAGAAAATATGGCTACTTTTTACGATTTGATTGAACAAATTGAAAATCCGAAACTTCGTGAAAGCGTAAGAAAAGAAGTTGCTGAAATGGAAAAGCACCACAAAATTGACGTCTCGGAAGATCATTTGTTGGCATTGGTAAAAGACTACTTGAATGTTTTTGTGGTACGTCCAAATGAGGATAGCGCCGATATCGTTAAACTTGAAGGATACGAAACAACCGGAATAAAAAGCAATCCGCAAGGCTTTAGCTACACGAAACTTTTGAACAAGTACATTGACGAACGTGTGTTTGAAAACGACAAAGACCGTCTTAGAAACACCCTTTCGGTTGAGCAATTGATAAAAACCTTTGCTGACGGCAAAGACAACGTTGAATATAACTACAGAGTAAAAGACGAAAAAGGCGAAATGCACGAATATGCGGCAAGATATGGTCGTATTTCAAACCCAAACGAGGAATTGAAACTTGTTGTTGCCTTCCGTAACATAGATTACGTTTACGACCTTGGAGCAAAAAAAGACGAAGAGGGACGTCTTTTTGCGTACAATGCTATTTCCGAGATATTCTTTTCGTTGCACCGCGTTGACGTAAAAAATAACACATACACCGCTATTAAATCGACACAAACAATAAATGCTTTTTCCGACAGCGAAACGGACAACTACGACTTAAACGCAAAACGTGTAATAAATTTGATTTCGTCCGAGTTGAGCAGAAAAGATGCTCTTAAATTTGTTGACAGAAAAACTCTTGACGAACGATTAGCAGGCAAAAACCATATTTACATGGATTTTGTGTCCTACGCATCGGAACTTTGCAAATTACACTTCTTTGTAGAGGACTTGGACGAAAACGGAAAACTTAACCATGTAATTTTTGCAGTGGAAAGGGCAAACGATCAGCAAAGTCAAGCAATAATTGACGTACTTTCGCGCGACTATCAAAATATGTTTTTGATTGACCTTGACAAAGGAAGCGCACGCGTACTAAAACTTGAAGGTTTTGTAAGCAATAAAGTAAACAACAATAAAAATGCAATTTTTGACTATGCAACAACTTGCGACGAATACATTGCCGAAAGAGTACACCCGGACGACAAAGAAGCATTTTTGAAAGAAGTGTCGCTTGACAACTTGCGGGAAAAATTTAAAAGCGGAAAAGAACTTGCTGGATCTTTCCGCGTGTTGACAAACGAGGGGGAACACCACTACCGCTATACTTTTTACAAGCTGGACGGTCAAAACTCCATTGTGGCGGGGTACCGCAACGTTGACGACATAATTGCAAAACACGAAGCCGAAAAAAGACTACAACGCCAAAAAGAAGAAACTTACCAAAATCAAATTGACGAACAACTTCAAGTGTTGCAACTGCTTGCCAAAAACTTTAAAAACGTTTACATGGTAAACTTTGAAACAGAAACGGCAAGATTTTTGAAACTTGACGAAAATTACAAAGATATTTTGGACATTACAAACGAAGAATTTCCGTTTGACGTAGTGCGAAGCAATTGGATAAACAACATTGTTTGCGAAGATGACAGAGAAGAACTGACTAAAACTTTTGAAACGGAAAATGTTAAAAAAATGCTTGCCGAAAACGAAGCGTTTTCCGGAAACTATCGTAGCATTGTGAACGGACAAACACACTACTACCAGTACACGATGCGTGCTATTGGCAATGACGGCAAAAAAGCAGTTTTGGGATTTCAAAATATTGACAAAATTGTTGAGGAACACTTTGAGCAAGATAGAAAAGAAAGAGAATTAAACGAAAAACGTCTGAAAGCCGAAAGAGAACATACAGAAGTGATTTCTTCGATTTCGACAATTTACTCGACAATTTTTAGAGCATACGTAGATACTCACGAATACGATATTTTGTCAAGCGTAGACTTGATGAAAAAGACAGTTTTAATGCACGGCAACTTTGACGACGTGAAGGAAAAAATACTGACAGCATTTATGGCTCCGGAAATGAGAGCGCCAATGCGGGAATTTTTGGATCTAAACACGATTGCAAAACGTCTTGAAAAAACGCATACCGTACTTACCGAGTACAAAGATAACGACGGAAGATGGTTCCAGGCAAGATTTGTTGTAAAACGCAGAGACGAAAAGGGCGTTGTTAAAGAAGTGCTTTACGTTGCGAGAGAAATATCGGCAGACAAGGCAAGAGAATTGGAACATCAAGATAGACTTAGCCATGCTTTGGCGGCTGCGCAACAGGCAAGTAAGGCAAAATCGACCTTTTTGAACAGCATGTCGCACGATATTCGTACACCGATGAACGCTATAATTGGGTTTACGGCATTGGCGCAAACACACATTGACGATAAAGCACAAGTACAAGACTATCTTGGAAAAATTAGTACGTCGAGCAACCACTTGTTGAGCTTGATAAACGACATTTTGGACATGAGTCGTATCGAAAGCGGAACGGTAAAGTTGGACGAAAGACCGTTGCACATCCCCGACCTTTTGCACGACTTGCGCGCTATGGTGCTGGGACTGGTAAACTCTAAAAACCTTAACTTGTACATTGACACTCAAGACGTAATTCACGAAGACGTGATTGCCGACAAGTTGAGACTTAACCAAATTATGCTTAACATTGTGGGCAATGCGGTGAAGTTTACTAAACCGGGCGGAGACGTTATAATACGTCTTGTTGAAAAACCGAGCGCAAGAAAACACTACAGAAATTACGAATTTTCGGTAAAAGATACCGGCGTAGGAATGTCCAAAGAATTTGTGTCGCACGTGTTTGAGTCGTTTACTCGCGAACGTAGTTCGACGGTTAGCGGTGTGCAAGGTACAGGCCTTGGAATGGCTATTACCAAAAACATAGTGGACATGATGGGCGGTGAAATTACTGCCGAAAGCGAACTGGGGAAAGGATCGCTGTTTACCGTTAAGTTGAGCATGCGCCTTGCAAACGAACCGGTTAAGACAGAACCGATACCGGATCTGCTTGGGGCAAGGGCTTTGGTTGTTGACGACGACATTGACACTTGCAGAAGCATAAGCAAGATGCTACGTGACATACAGATGCGTCCCGACTGGACGGCTTCCGGAAAAGAAGCAATTGTTCGTGCGCAAGACGCCGCCGAAATGAAGGACGAGTACAAAGTTTACATAATTGACTACTTGATGCCCGACATGAACGGCATTGAAACGGTGCGTAGAATAAGAAAAGTAATTAGCGAAGAAGTGCCGATTATTGTACTTACGGCTTACGATTGGGCAGACTTTGAAGTTGAAGCAAGGGAAGCAGGGGTTACGGCTTTTGTTTCTAAACCGCTGTTTATGTCCGAATTAAGACAAGTGCTTACAAAAACTAACGAAAAAGAAAACACAAAAGTACAAGAAAAAGAACACTACGACTACGGCGGAAAACATGTTTTGCTTGTTGAGGACAACGAACTTAACAGAGAAATTGCAACGGCTTTGCTTGAAGAAATGAATATTATAGTTGACTGCGCTACCGACGGAACGGAAGCAGTTGACATAATGTACAAGGCAAACGAGGACAAGTACGATTTGATACTGATGGACATCCAAATGCCTAAAATGAACGGTTATACGGCAACTCACGAAATTCGTACCTTAGCTAACAACAGAAAAGCTAACATTCCTATTGTGGCAATGACGGCAAACGCATTTGAGGAAGACAGACAAAAATCGATTGAAGCCGGCATGAACGGACACATTACAAAACCGATAAGTTTTAAGGAAGTTGCAAAAGTGCTTGACAAAGTGTTTTTAGGTAAATAATTGAACGAAAAAGTAAAAAAAGCAAACTAACTACAACGGTTAGTTTGCTTTTTTTTGTGTTGATTTTATTGTTTTTTTTAGTTGTTTTTACTTTTGTTTGTGTTGATAATTTTTAATTTTTTGTGTTGATAACTTTTATTTTTTGGGTTGATTTGTTTGGTTGATTTTACTTTTTACGTTTAGTTGTTTTTTTGTGTTTACAGTTTTTTAATTTTTGAACGATACTGCCTAAACTAAACGTGAGTAAGGGTGAATTGCGGAAAAATCAATCGAAATAAACGCGCTTGGTAGCATAGACGGCTTCGCTTGTGGCATCGATACCTAACTTGCGGAAAATTTTGGCGTCTACGTGAGGGGGAATTACCGTAACGTGCACTTGACAACCGCGTAAGTTGGGAAGTTGCTTTAAGGCAAGCTCTGCCATGGGGTTTACCGATGCGGAAACCGACAAGGCAATAAGCGCTTCGTCAATGTGCAACTGTGCGACAAAATCGCCTAAACTTGTTGTTTTTAACTTTTGAATAGGCTCTAAGGCACTTGGGGAAATCAATTTGACGTCCGGCAAACTTGCTAACTTTTTGAGTGCATTAAGCATCATGGCAGAATCGCAACCGAGTAGCGGAGTGCTTTTGCCTGTGACAATGCTTCCGTCGGGCAACTCCATTGCCGCTGCGGGACAACCTTTTTGAGCGGAATATTCGCGAGCATAATTTACAACTTTGCGATCTTCGACTTTTAAGTCTAACTTGGACATGATAATGTCAAGCTTGTCCACTACCGAATTTGCGCCTGCTCCTTTACGTGCCGAAACTTTGGCATTTAGGTATCTGCGAATAATTTCTTGCTTGCTGGCTTGACAGCACACTTCGTCGTCCGAAATGCAGTAGCCTACCATGTTTACACCCATATCTGTTGGAGAACGATACGGGGACGAACCGAGTACCTTGGTGAAAATTGCATTGAGTACGGGGAAAACTTCAACGTCACGATTGTAGTTTACGGTTGAAACTCCGTAAGCGGAAAAGTGCCAAGGATCGATCATGTTGACGTCGTTTAAGTCGGCAGTGGCCGCTTCGTAAGCAATGTTGACAGGGTGATTTAAGGGTAAATTCCAAATGGGGAAGGTTTCGTACTTTGCGTAACCGCTTTTTATTCCGCGTTTAGCATCGTGATACATTTGCGACAAACATGTTGCCATTTTTCCGCTTCCCGGGCCGGGGGCAGTGACGACAACGATTTTGCGAGAAGTTTCGATATATTCGTTTTTGCCAAAACCGTCTTCGGAAACAATGTGCGAAACGTTGGAAGGATAACCGTCAATGTGGTAGTGACGATAGACTTTTAGTCCATGCCCTTCGAGTTTACGTTGGAAAGCAAGCGCCGACGTGTTGTCTTCGGAAAACTGCGATATTACAATACTGCCGACGTACAAACCACGAGAGGAAAGAATATCGTACAAACGCAAAACGTCTTCGTCGTAAGTGATGCCGATGTCGCTTCTGAGTTTGTTTTGTGCAATATCGTTGGCATTTATTACAATTACGATTTCAACTTCTTCTTTCATTTGAGAAAGCATTATTATTTTGCTATCCGGCTTGAACCCTGGCAAAACTCTTGACGCATGGTAGTCGTCAAACAACTTTCCTCCAAACTCCAAATAAAGTTTGCCACCAAAATCGTGAACACGTTCGAAAATCTTTTGAGATTGTAGTTGCAAATACTTGTCGTTATCAAAACCCTTTTTCATTTTTCCCTCCACGAAAAAACTATCTATTTTGCCGTTCCATGCATGTGCTTGAAGTAAAAATTGTAAATTTGTTCACCGCACGGAATAGTTTCCATATCTTTTGCAAGCGCATCCATGTTGTAAGCAACGGCTATGCGACGATAACTCCAAGAAGAATTGTCGTAGTCGATGATTATACCCGTTGCAAGCGGATCGGGATGGCAACCTACACTACCGACGTCGACATAAAGACGATTGCCGATAATGTCGCAAGGCTCGTGCTTGTGTCCGAAAAACACTGCATCGCATTTGAAATTTGCGAACAATCGGTCGAAAACTTGTGCCGTTGGGTTGTGGTCGATGAGCGTGTAATTGAAGTTGCTAAGCGACTGCACATTGTAGGGATTTTCGCAAGCATAATGGACAAAACAAATTTTTTGTCCGCCACAAATACGCTCGGTGTAAAGCGGAAACTTGGCAATTGTTTCCCTGTCGGCTTGAGTAAGCGAACCGAAAACATACTGTTTGTGCTCCGTAGGGACATGCGAAAACTGCTTTGCGATGGGATCGTTACGCAAAAAATCCATGTCGTGATTGCCGATTAGCATTGTTGTGTCGTTGCGAGCGCATAACGTGTGCAAACACTCTGCCGAGTGAGGTCCCATGTCGACAACGTCACCGGTAAAAATAATTTCATCGCATTTTTCACTGTCTAATGCTTTTAAGATTTCGTTAAGCGCATAAGAGTTGCCATGCACGTCGGATATTACACCAATTTTCATTTGTCAGTACCCTTGCTTTGCATAATTTTTTGTTGCTTGCATGTTATTTTTTTGGGGATGTGCTTAAAAAAAAATAACAAGCAACATTATATACTTTGTGCCGTCAAAAATCAAGATGTTGAGATGGGAAAAATTTGGAAAATTATTCATTTATGTAGAGTGTATTTTTGAACAAAAAAAAACGCTCGAACAATGTCGAGCGTAATTTTTACAAAAATTAGTTGCTTTTAGTTAATGCACCTGTGCGATTGTGACAGGTAAAGTACAAAACTTGCGTTCCGTTTGAGGCAAGACTTTGCAAAAGCTGTGTTGCACGAACAAAATTTTGCTCGTCGTAGTTGACAAATGCATCGTCAACTATTAGTAGCGGAATTGTTCCGCCAAACAACATTTGGGAAAGTGCAATGCGGAAACAAAGCAATGTGATTTCGCGCGTTCCGCGGGAAAAAGCACTTAGTGACTTTGTGAAACCGTCTTGACGAAGTTTGATGGTAAATTTGTTGTCTAAAGTTAGTTCTAAATTGCAATTTGTTACTTGTTTGATCAATTTTGTGCAACTTTCCGCAAGGGCCGGCACATAACTTTGCGACAAATTTTCCTTTGCCTTTTCAAGCAATTCTAACGTGGTTTGGGCAACGTTGTAGTTGTCCACTTCGATGTTCATTTGTTCGCACAAGTTGTTTAACCGATCTTGCATGCCGGAAACGTCGCTGTCGTTTTGCTTTAGAATTTGGTTGTATCCACCAAACTGCTCGCTTAAACTGTTGATTTCGCGGTCAATTTCACGACAACGATTGTCTATTTTGGCAACGGCATCGTCAATTTTGGAGATTTCGGCGGAATTTTCGGTGCGAACGGCTTTTGCTAAATTTTCGACAGTGTTTTTTGCGTAACAATAGTTTGAATACTTGTTTTGAATTTCTTGCTTGAGTTGGTTAAAATCGGTTGATTGACAACCATAATGTTGAGCAATTTTGAAGTAATCGGTGATTAAATGATCCCTTTCGGTTGCTTGCAAGGTGACTACAGAATTTTGCTTGTTGCGTTTTGCGATAAACAACGACACGACAAAAACCGCTATGCCGACTGCCGACGTGATTAGTCCTGCAATTAAGTTGACTAATACGGCAAGCAAAACTCCGCCTAAAACTAACAATGCCGACAACACGTACAATAAATAAGGCTTTGTTTGAGGTGCTTTTTGCGGAACTACCTGCGGAATAGCATCTATTTTTTGCGAAAGATCGTCAAGACTTTGCTTGTCTAAGTTAAAATTGGGATACTTTTTTACTGTGGCTGCCGCTTGATTGAAAGTCGATTGAATTTCTTTGTCGGACTGGCTTAAAGTGTAATTTGCTTTTTTTGACGTAAGAATTTGTTTTTCGGCAAGAATACTTTCCTTTTCCTTTGTTAAGATGTCCTTTTGCAAATTGATTTCTTTAAGTTGTTGCTCTGCAAAAACTTTTCTTTCGTTTTGTTGCTTTGCTTCAATTATTTTTTGCTGTTGGACTGTAATTTCGTTTTGCAAATTGAAGATTTTACCGCCGTTGCCACGATCGAGCTTGCGTTCCTTTTTGTACTTGATGAGACGATCCCTTACCTTGTCAAAATCTTCCGCATTGTTTTCGACAAGGTTGGCAAGCTTTTGCTCGAGATTTTCGTTGGAAGAAATTTCAACCGACTCTTGCGGGAAAAACGTGGAACGGTCGTAGCTTTCGCAAGTAAGTCCCAAAAAATATTCGCCAACCGACATTTCTTGCAAGTCGACCGCCTTGCCTGTTGAAAGATCGGTTACAAGAAGTTCTTCGCTCCTTTTGGTGTTTCCGAAAAACCTTTCGATGCGATACGACTTTTGATTGTCCGCTTGCACTATCATTGCACCGCCAAACTTTGAATTGTCTTTGTTCCATGGCGCAAATTTTGTAATGTCGTTTTTCTTTTCGTCGCCTGTTCCCTTAAATTGATAGTCGACTCCGTAAAACATGGCTCGAATAAAACTTGCGATTGTGCTTTTGCCAAAACCGTTGGCTTGACTTAGTACGTTTACTCCGCTACCAAACGAAAGTTTTTTGTCGGCAAGTTTTCCGAAAGATTTTATTTGCAACTCTAATATTTTCATTACAATTCACCTCCGGAAAGTGCGTTGAGCCCCATTGCCAAAACTTTTTGTTTTAAGTTTTCGTCTTCAAGTTGTTGCACTAAAGCGACAAATTCGCCACGCAAGGAAACTTCCTTGGACAAGGCATCGATATCTATGTTGGGCTTTGTTTGATCTTTTACTCGTAGCGCAAAAAATCTACCTTCTAAAAACTCGTTTGCGACAAAAGTCGGGCGAACACCTTGATTGAAAACTCCAATTAAAGTTAAGTTTAGGTAGTTTTGAGCCGGAATAGTTTGCGTTTCGCTTAAAATTTTGTTTTGTAGTTCTACGTCGTTTTGGACGTTTGAAATATCTATTGTTACGTTGCTTATGCTTCTAATGGCATGCGGAACAAACTTTGTTTTGTTTTCGCTAGTGTCGATTACGACAAAACCCGTTTGAAACGCTTCGTCAAAACCGCGTGGCTCGGGCGTGCCACTGTAAGCACCGAAAACCTTGCCAAACTGCTGTATGGAAAAAGAATGTCTGTGCCCTAACGCAACATAATTAACAGGGGAAGTTGCCAACATTTTTTTGTCGATTGTGCCGTAAGACGGATCGTCAACGTCTCCATGCAAAACAACTATGTTGTAATTTTCGGCAGAAAGCGGTAAATTTTGCCAAGGGCGACTGTCTAACTCCTTGCCACAAATTACCACGTTTTCGATTTGGTAAGTTGTCCACTCGTCTCCAAAATAATGCACTTTGGGACATAGTGAGTACAAACGGTCGTAAGAAGTTTTTGCTCCATGATTGCCTTGCACGATGTACCACTCGGCATTGCTATCGGCAATAATTTGCGCAACGTTTTTTATTGTGCCGTCGGCAACATTTTTTTCGTCAAAAAGGTCGCCTGCAACAATGATGCCTGTTGCACCGATATTTTCGGCATAATCTGATATGTATTTTAGTGCGCTTACTAATTCGCTTCTGCGTTTTTTGCCGTCGGCAACTCCGCAAAGAGCAGAATCTAAGTGTAAATCTGCCGTGTGAATAAATTTCATAGCTTGTTCCTTTGGGTAAAGTGCGTTTTGTTTTTAATATAATACTACAAAAAATGTTGATTTTCAATATTTTAGTTTGGCATTTTTTAACTTTTTGCTGTTTTTGTTTTTTTTGATTGAACAAACGATTTACAAAAAAAGACAGATACTGTAAAATTTTGTTCGATAACACAATATTGCTATTTGTTTTTTTACTTACAATATGATTGTTTCTTAATGACGATATTGTTGATTTTTATTCGCAATATTTTTTTAATTGCAATATTGTTGTTTTTAATTGTGATATTGTTGGTTTTAATTACAATAATGTTATTTGATTTTAATCTACAATGTTGTTGTTGACTTTTAATCACTATGTTGTTGTTGACTTTTAATCACTATGTTGTTGTTGATTTTAATCACTATGTTGTGGTTTTTAATTGCAATATCGTTTTTAGTTTGTTGAGGAATTTTTATGCAGTTGTGGAATATACACGGCACATACAACTTAAAACAAGAAAATAGTCCGATTGGCACATACAGTTGCACTTTTGCCGACATTTTTCCGTTTTACCCCTTCCATTGGCACGAAGAATTGGAAATTTTGCTTGTGAAAGGCTCTTTGACGGCACGAATTGACGGGGAATCGGTTGACCTATCTAACTGCATTGCCGTTTTGCCCCCTTACTGCTTGCATAAATTAGAAACAACGGACAACAATGTTTCCGTATTTGGAATAACGCTAAACTTTAGATTGGCAACCGATGAAAAATTTTACTCGACAAGGGTGCTTGCTCCGTTTTTTAACAACAAATTTGGCTTTTTGAAAATTTGTGCCGAGTCGAAAAAATTTGAGTTTTTGGAAACTCGATTTAATTCCGTTTGGCATGACGACACAAAAATTGCCGAACTTGACGAATTGCTTAAGTTTTTTGCCGACAATCGAACGGATCACGAAAACAGTTTGAGTCAACAAAAGAAAAAACACTCGTTGAGACTTGCGATTGAGTACATTACATCACACTTTAATTTTGATATTGACGACTTGGCAAAACACATTGGGTACAGCAAGTTTTACACAATAAAACTTTTTAACGAATTTGCCGGAATTTCGCCTGTGGAATACTCGAACCGTTTTCGCCTAACTTTAGCAACAAATTTGCTTAAAACAACAAAAAATCAAGTTAAAGACATTGCTTTGCAAGTTGGATACAGCAACATAAGCTACTTTAACAGACAGTTTTTGAAACTTTACGGTTGCACTCCGCAAGAATTTAGAAACAAAAATTTGAAATAAAATTTAATACTAAAACAACAAAAAAACGTCGAAAAAGTTCGACGTTTTTTTTGATTTGATTTTGTTTTTTTAGACAAGGTTTTAAGCATTTTTTTAAAACATTTTGCTTACGTTTGTTTTGATAAAAGAGATTGATTGTGGTTGGTTTTGCTTTTTGTTTGACAGCTACTCGTTGGCTTTCATTGCTTCGACCATGTCGACTTGATTTATGCGTTTTTTCATAACCAAGTTTACAAGAAGGGTAAATATCATTGATATTCCTAACGCAAACAGATAACTCCAAAAATAGATTGTTCTGCCAAACATTACTTGATCCACTTCGACGGTGCGAACGACAAACGAATGTAGCCAAATGCCGACAAAAAGTCCTAAAATTGAGCCGATTAGACTGAGAATGTTTATTTCGCGGAAAATGTAACGTTGTGTTTCTATTTTGTGGAAACCTAAAACTCGTAAAGTTGCAAGTTCTTTGCGACGTTCGCAAATGTTGACGTTGGTTAAGTTGTACAAAACTACTACCGAAAGCAATCCTGCCGAAAGAATAAGTACCAAAATTACACCATTCATGCTTTTTATCGATTGGCTGAAGTTGTTGCGCAAAGTACTGAGCGAATTTACGTACAAAACACTTTGCATGGACATAAGTTCCTTGGTGACAGATTGTTCGTCGGAATTTGTTTTACAAAGTATGCTTGTAAATTGCGGACTTGTGCCAAAACATTGACTGTAAGTTTCTGCCGTCATGTAGGCATAAGACGTTACGTGATTTTCGGCAATGGCGGAAACGACAAGCTCGCCTTTTTTACCGTCGGCATTTTGAATTGTTACGGTGTCTCCGACGGAAATTCCTAACGTTTCGCATAACTTTTCCGTAAGGACTACCTGCCCTGACTTAGGGAAGGCAATACTTTTTTGCGAAACTCTTTCGCGCAAGAGAATAAAATTACTAAAATCGTCCACACGTGAAGGAACACAAATTGTAAGCGACTCGTTGCTTTTTGCAAGGACTGTTCCGTTGCCTTCGTAAGCCGAAACGTAAGCCGAGATTTTTTCCGAATTGTTTAATGTTGTAGTCAATTCTTCATCGGTTTGCCAATCTGCCGTTTTGGTCATGACGGTAAAATCGTACTTGCATATTTCGACATACTGCTTGTCGACAATGTCGTTGACACTGTCCCTTATGCCGAAACCGGTAAGAAGAAGCGCACTACAACCGGCAATGCCGAATATCGTCATGAAAAGACGTTTTTTGTAGCGGAATAAGTTGCGGAAAGTTACTTTTTGAGTAAACGAAAATCTTTTCCACAAAAACGTTATACGTTCGAGCAAAATACGTTTTCCGGCGGCGGGTGCTTTGGGGCGCATAAGGGTTGCCGGCGTTGAAACAAATTCGCTCCAACATGCCCAAACGGTGGCAAGAAGTATGCTACCTATGGTTACGGGCGCTACCCATGCGACAATTTCCCAACGGAAGGGCGTTGCACATTGCGGAACGGTAAACATCATGCCGTAAGCCGAACTTATTGCCCACGGGAAAAGTTTGAAACCGACGACAAAACCGAGTACACATCCGATAAACGATGACAATAAACTGTAAAGTAAGTACTCTAAAAGTATTTGAAAATTTGAGTACCCTATTGCTTTGAGTGTGCCGATTTGTCCGCGGTTTTCTTCGACAAGACGTGTCATGGTTGTGAGTGCGACAAGCAATGCTACAAAGAAAAAGAATACCGGGAACACTTTGGAAAGTGCCGAAACTTTGCCGACGTTGCTGTCGTAAGTGGAAAAACTGAGAGAATCCATTCTGGAACTTACGATCCATGTTGCCGACTTGACACTTTCTAAAGTAGCTTCTACCTTTTCTAAAGAGGTTGTTAAGTAGTTTAGTGTTTCGTCGGTGCTTGTTGACTGCGAATTTTCTAAAAACTCGGCCGTTTGCAAAAGCGATTGGGCAAGGGTTGAATTTGGATTGGCTGAAAGTAACGTATTGGCGGTATCTTTTAACGACTTGATACGTGCTTTTGTGTCTTCGTCAAGTTGATTTTGTGATGAGATTGCCTGTTTGTAAGAATTTACTAAAAGTTTTAACGATTCAACTTGCGTTTCGGCATCCGAAAGTAGTTGATTTTTTCGTACTTCGACTTGGGTTGTGCCGAGCTGTTCGATTTCGTCAACTTTGTTCAAAACAAGATTGTCGTAACTGTCGTCAAACGTGTTTAACTCTTTTGTTCCGTTTAGTACTAAATAAATGTCGGTGTAGTAGTCGAAAGAAAAGAAGTTTTCTAACGTGTACACGTTTAGGGTGATTGTGCCTGTGCCGGCCGTTGTAACTTCCTGCACTATGCTGATGCAAATGGGACTTTGGACTTTTCCGACAACGGTCAATTCGCTTGAAGCAACTTGGCTTTTTAACGTTTGGTAGTTTGTGTCTTCTTGCGACAAAGTTAAAGTGTCGCCGACTTTTAAGTCGTTGCCTAAATATCTACCTGCGGGACTTTGTATTACACATTCGTTTGTGTTTTGGGGTAAACGGCCTTCGACAAGTTTGAAACCGTTCATTTCGGTTGCGTTTGACGAGTCGGCAGAAAGACCGCTTTTAACAAAAGAATAAACTCTTGAAGTGTAGGATTCGGCTGTGCCGTCTTGCGCTACCGACGTCCAAACACTGTCGATAACTTTGGCTTTGTAGGCTTGTAAAACTCCGTCTTTTTGAGAAATTGCCGTTGCATCTTCTTCGGAAAAACCTATGGTTGACTTTACGTCAATGTCGTACATGTTGTTGTCGTCAAAATACTTGTCGGCTGTGTAGTACATGTCCGGAGAGGTTGCGGCAAGTCCTGCCATAAAACCTGAGCCTAAAGCAACTATAAACAAGATTGACAAAAATCTGTTTAGGCTACCCCTGATGCCCCTTAAAATGTTTTTTGTTCGTGCTTTCATTTTTTACCACTCTATTTGTTCTACCGGTGTAGGTTGTTTGTTTACGACAACTTCGGTTGCTTGACCGTTTTTTACTCGAATTACTCTGTCGGCTATTTGTGTTAGCGCTCCGTTGTGAGTGATGATGATGACGGTTTTGCCTGTGTTTCGGCAAGTATCTTGCAACAATTTGAGTACTTGCTTGCCTGTGTTGTAGTCTAATGCGCCGGTAGGCTCGTCGCACAAAATTATTTTGGGATTTTTAGCTAAAGCACGTGCAATGGAAACACGTTGCTGTTCACCACCGGAAAGTTGTGCCGGAAAGTTGTTTATACGACCTTCCAACCCGACTTGCGAAAGCGTTTCGACGGGATCTAAACTGTTTTTGCATATTTCCGATGCCAACTCGACATTTTCCTTTGCGGTTAAGTTGGGGACAAGATTGTAAAATTGGAAAACAAAACCGACGTCGGTACGTCTGTAGTCGGTAAGTTGCCTTTCGGTAAGCGCACTGATTTGTCTTTCGTCAAGCACCACTTCGCCACTTGTGGCATGATCCATTCCGCCTAAAATGTTTAGTAGCGTGGTTTTGCCTGCGCCACTTGGACCAACGATTACGCAAAGTTCGCCTTTTTCTATTTCAAAATTCATTTTGTTTAGCGCAAAAATTTCCGTTTCGCCACTTTTGTAAGACTTGATGACGTCTTTAAACTGTATGTATGCCATTTGTATTTTCTCCGTTTTAGAGTTTGCTTGTGAGCGTTTTGTAAGTATCTGCCGAGTGCTGATTGTACAACTTTAACATTTCGACTTTTGTTAGGCTGGACAAAAAGTTGAAAAATTGTTTGTAGTGAGAATCTTGAGATACCATGTCGAACATAGACAAGTCAATGTCCGTTTGCTGTGTGCCGTTTTGACTGACCGCACTAACTAATGTGGTTGCAAGTTCGTAAGCGGTGATTCCGTCGGTTGAAGTGCCGGCGGAAAGCAAAGAATATCTGCCGTTGTAGTAGTCGCCGACGCTACTAACCGTACTTTCGATTTGACTGACAAAATTTTTCGAAAGCGTGAGTGCCGTACTGTCGGTTGACGACAAAACGACGTCTTTACCGACTCTGACAAAGCCGAAACTATTTAAGGGCAACTTGGTGACAAGGTCCGCATCGCAAACATAGTTGAAAATGTTTTCTGCCGTTGCAACATCGCTTTTTACCGTTGTGGGAGAACCGAACGTGTAGGCAAAAACATTGTCTTGTCCGCCTTGGGCGTCTTGGTTTAACAAAGTTGCAAGTAGATTGGCTACCGCACCGCCACGTCCGTAACCGCAAACTAAAAACAGGGGGGAAGTGTCGTCCTTCCAAAGACTACTTGCACTGCCGTAAATATCGGTTGCGGCAAGCAAAAAGTTTTCGGCAAAACTTGAGTTTGCATTTTTTGACGGGGCAAAATCAAAATTTGAGTACCACTCGTTGCCGTTTGTGCCGTAAATGACAACTACGTACAAATTTCTTTGGTTTGCGTTGTAAGTTACAGTGCCTTTTGCAATGCTGTAAGTTGCAGTGTGTGTGACTGTTTTTGTAGCACTTGACTTGACAAGCTTCAAACCGATTTCGTCAAAAATTTCGCTGACGTTTTCCGTTTGCGAACATAAAGTCAACAATTTGATTGCAAGCGTGTTTGATTGCGTTTTTGTGCTTGACGGCAAGTCGCTTGGAAAAGTGGGTAGTTCCGTTTTTGTGCTTGTGCTTGCACTTAAACTTGAATTTGTTTTAGCTTGGTTTTTGACAGACTTTGCCACGTTGACAAAACTTTGCACCGCATTTACACTGCTTGCAGGCTCGGTAGAATTTTGCGTGGGCGAACAACTTGCAAAAAGCATAATTGCTACAAGCAAAACTATTAAAATTGGAATATTTTTGTTTTTCATATTTTCACCGCAATAGATTTTAAAACTTTACACTTAAAATAAACTAAAATTTGTGCTAAGTTTGTTGAAACGTTTTTTAATGCAAATTTGTTGTTTAATTTTTTAAGAAAAAATTATCGTGTTAATTTTACTATTTGCACGATAATTAGTCCATCAAAATAGATGGACAAATTTTTCAAAAATTTTTACCGAAAGAATTTATTTTAGACAGTTTACAAAAATTGACGTTGAGTGTAAAATGTGTATAAGGCGAAATTTGGTAGTTTTGTAAAATCATTGGAAAATAAACAAAAAAATGCTTTTGTTTTGAAAGTGTTTTGTAATTGATTTTGTAGTTGATTTCGTAATTGATTTGTAATTGATTTGAAAATCTACCGTTTAACCTAAAACAGAATCTTAAACGATTGCTTTACACACTCGTTTTGTGATGGAGGCTTTATGAGAAAAACTAAAATAATCTGTACACTCGGACCTGCCAGTTGCACTTATGACCAAATTAAGAAAATGGCTCTTGCCGGAATGAACGTTGCACGTATCAACATGAGCCACGGTCTTTACGAAGAACATCAGGCAAAAATTGACAACGTTCGTCGCGTTAGAAGAAGCTTGGGCGTTTCGTTGCCTATTATGATTGACACGAAAGGTCCTGAAATCCGCATCGGCACGTTTGAAAACGGTTCGATTGACGTTGTTGAAGGAATGCCGTTTGACTTTGTAAACGAAAATATTGTGGGCGATCAAACAAGAGTTTCGATTACTTACAAAGAACTTTACAAGGACATTACAGAAGGTTGCACCATTTTGCTGAACGACGGATTGCTTATCTTTAAGGTAACCTCCATTGAAGAAGGAATAATCCATACCGAAGCACAAAACGCAGGACCGCTTTCCGACAGAAAAGGTTTGTTTGTACCAAACGTTAAACTTAACATGCCGTTTTTGTCCGAACAAGACAAGCGCGACTTGGACTTTGGTATTAAAAACGGCGCCGAACTTTACGCGGCAAGTTTTGTTCAAGACGGACAAAGCGTGCGTGATATCCGCAACTACCTTGAAAGTCACGGCGCAAAAGATGCTTGCATCGTTTCTAAAATTGAAAGTCAAAGCGGAATTGATAACATTGACGAAATAATTAACGAATCCGACGGAATTATGGTTGCTCGTGGTGATTTGGGCGTGGAAACACCTTACGAAAAACTTCCGGCAATACAAAAAATGCTTATTACAAGAAGCCGTATGCGTGGAAAGTTTGTAATTACCGCTACCGAAATGCTTGAAAGCATGGTTACAAAACTCCGTCCGACTCGTGCGGAAATTGTTGACGTTGCAAATGCCGTTTACGACGGATCGAGCTGTGTTATGCTTTCGGCTGAAAGTGCCGTCGGCATTAACCCTCCTAACACCATTGCTACAATGGCTCGCATCGCCGAAGAAGCAGAACGCAACATTGATTACAAAACTATGTATCAATCGTCTCCGTTTACTTTGATGAACAACACCGACGCTATTTCTCACGCAACGGTTAACACCGCTTTTGACATTGAGGCAAAAGCCATTGTTGTTTACACAATGAGCGGTAGCTCGGCAAGAATGGTTTCGCGTTTCCGTCCGTCCGCACCTATTGTTGCAATGACAAGTAGCGACAGAGTTTACCATCAACTTAGTCCGAGTTGGGGCGTTATCCCTTGCATAACTCAAGTGTTTGACAACACTGACGACATGTTTATTCATGCGGAAGAAACAGTAAAAGCAATGGGACTTGCTAAACCGGGGGACAACATTGTTATTACTGCAGGCGTTCCGCTTGGAAAGAAAATTGGAACAAACCTTATTAAAGTTGCAAAAGTTGAAGAGTAAAAAAATTCTCTTTGCATAAAAATTGAGTAAACAAAAAAACAAGAGTAGTCGTTGACTGCTCTTTTTTTTGTTGGGTTAAGTAAAATCTTGTTGTTGTGTTTTTTGTTTGGGTGTGGTAAAATAATAAATAAGCAATACAACGGCCGCTTTGATTTTTGTTTTAGACAAAAAATAATTAAAGCGGGAAAAATTATATGAAAGTCAACAAAATACAAGTTTCTAACTACCGCAACTTAATACAACAAAAAATAACACTTTGTAACGGGTTGAACGTTTTTGTGGGGGCAAACGCTCAAGGAAAAACCAACTTGCTGGAAAGTGTTTACTTGTGTTGCATCGGGAAAAGTCCGCGAACGGATAAAGATAAAGATCTTGTGTGCTGGGGAAAAGAAAACGCGTTTGTTAAACTGTTGTACGATTGTAGATACGGCGAAGGTGAGATTGCAATAAAAGTAAACGCAAAAGCAAAAAAACAAGTGTGGGTAAACACTGTGCCGATTACTAAACTTGGTGATTTGATGGGCTACATAAATTGCGTGTACTTTTCGCCAAATGAAATTAGAATAATTTCGTCTTCCCCTGCCGAACGAAGAAGATTTTTGGACATCGATTTGTGCCAAACGGACAGCAATTACTACTACAGTTTGTCGAGACTAAACAAGGCATTGGCGCAACGCAACAACTTGCTAAAAACGTCGCAAACGTTGGACGACGCTAAAAATACGGTGTTTGTTTGGGACAAGCAAATTGCCGAAGAAGGCGCAAAAGTTATTTTGAAAAGACGTGAGTTTTGCGAAAAAATAAAAGACTACGCTCGTAGATGCCACGAAAAGTTGACCGACGGAAAAGAATCGTTGGAACTAAACTACGTAACACAAATAGAAGGAACAACCGTTGAAACATTGCAAGAAAATTATCTTGCACTGCTTAGCCAAAACATAGAAAAAGACTTTTTGCTTAGACACACTACTGTGGGATGTCAAAGAGACGACATTTCGCTGAAAATAGGCGGTGTGGACGTGAGAAACTTTGGCAGTCAGGGGCAACAACGCACTACCGCTCTTGCACTTAAACTTGGGGAATTGATGATAATGAAAGATATCACCGGTGAATATCCCATTTTGCTCTTGGACGATGTGCTGTCCGAATTGGATGTTGACCGTCAACGTCGCTTGCTTACTTTTGACAGTCGCTTGCAAATTTTGCTTACTACGGCAACCGATTTGCCAAATGAGATAGTTGGAATTCCTTACGTAAAGTACGAAATAAACGGCGGTTTAGTGAAAGCAATTACAACAAACAAGTAATTTAAAAAGATATAAAAACGGCTCGGTGCGGAAAACTGCATCGAGCCAATTTTTATAATTTGATTTTTTAAGTTGATGACTTGTGTTTGATATTTTTTGTTAGATGCCTTACATTTAATACCTTTTGCAAAACGATAATTTTGAGTCGGTATCTTTTGAAAGTGTTTTTTGTGCAAAAATCTTTTAGTTTTTATCAAAAAATTTTCTGCGTAAAACAAAAAACGTTACTTTAGTAAATTGTCAACTTGGAAAGTAAACTTTTCAACTTGCCGTTTTGCTTTTTGGGGTGTGCTTGTTGAGATTGTGTTTTGAGGTTTAACCGAAAAATTACAATTCGATGGAAAAAGAATTGCCGTTTTCGGTAATTTTTGCCGACAAGAAGGCAAGTAAAGCATTTTGCATGCTTTGAACGTCGCTTACGGAACAAGTTTCGCAAGCGGAATGCATAGCAAGTTGTGCTAAACCTATGTCGCAAGCTTTGATGCCGAGACGACGTGCAGTGGCAAGTCCGAGAGTTGAACCGCAACGAACGTCACTGTTGTTGTAGTAGTCTTGGAAATTGACGTTTGCAAGCGTTAAAAGTCGTTTGAAAATTGCAGATGTGACACCGTCGGTGCTGTAGTTTACGTGATGCTTAAGTACAACGCCCTTGCCCATATATGCACGAGAAACGGGATCGCTCTTTTCCGGATGGGCAGGATGAACGGCATGTCCGTTGTCGACTGAAAGCACAAAACCGTTTTCACGTGCGAAAAGTCGTTCGTCTGCGGAAAGTCCTAATGAATCGCTTAAAGCGACAAGCACTTGCTCCAAAAAGTCCGGTGAACCTTGACGTGTTCCGCTACCGATTTCCTCGTTGTCTAAACATGCGACAACGGCAATATCTTTGGGGTTTGCCTTGATGATTGCCTGAACACTTGTAAATGCACTTGTTAAATTGTCAAGACGTGCCGAACACAAAAAGTCGTTGTTTGCTCCGGCTAAAAATGCTTGGGTTGCGGGGACAACGTACAAGTCCGCATCGATTACTCCGTTTGCAAGCGTTGAGTAGATATCTGTTTTTTCAAAACCTAAAAGCGGTAATGTGTCGTTTTGAGTTTTGACGGCAAAACCATCGTTTGCGGTTGGGTTGTGATGTATGCACAAACTTGGAATTACTACGTTGTAGTTTGATACTACGTTTTTAACTTCAACTCCGCTGTCCGTTTTGACAACTACTCTTCCGGCAATTTTTAACGGACGATCGAAAAAAGTGTACAACAATCCGCCACCGTATTTTTCGGTGTTGAGACGTGATACTCCGCAAGACTCGATTGTTCCGTTGCTTTTTACTTTGAAAGACGGACTGTCGGTGTGACTTTCGCAAATGTTGAATATGTTGTTGTTGCCTATGCTAAATGCAACAATGGAACTGCCGTTTCGTGTGACAAAATACTTTCCGCCACGCGATAGATTCCATTTTTGCCCCATGGTGAGTTGCGAAAATCCGTTTTGCGTTAGGATGTTTTGCAAGTTTTCCGTTGTGTGATATGCTGTGTAGCTTTCATTCAAAAATTGTTGTAATTCCATTTTTGTTCCCCTACGTTTTGCTGTTTTTTTTGTTTTTAATGTTTTTGTGGTTTTGATTTTTTACGGTTTTTGATTTGTGTTTTTGATAATTTTGTGAATTTTTTTGGCTTGTGTTTTTAGTGATTGTGTGCCAAAAACTAACTTTTTAGTTGCTTTTGCATTGTTTGGGCAACTACTTTATTCCGCGAAGTTGGGTGTTGGGTAAATACGGCAACAAAATGTCGCGGTAATGCTCCATTGTTTGATCGTCGGCGCCGTAAGTTGTGTTGTCTAACAAGTCTCCGCTATCGACAAATTTTTGTAAAAACAGTTTGCTGTTAGACTTTAACCATTTTCCCATTGACAAAATGCTTTCTTCGTTGTGAAAATTGCCTGTTACCGTTGTGCGAAATTCGTAAGGTACTGCGCCGGTTTTAAGAAACTCGACAGATTGTTTGACGGCAGTTGTGTCAACTTGCTTGCCTACCGTTTCGCTGTAACGTTCGAGCGAATTTTTTACGTCCATGGCAACATAATCGACAAGTCCGTTTTGAACAAGATTTTTTAACTTGTCCGGGAAAAATCCGTTTGTGTCTAACTTTACCGAATAGCCGATATCTTTTACCTTTCGCAAAAAATCTGCTACGTCGTGAATTAGCGGTTCGCCACCGGTAAGACACATGCCCTCTAAAACATTTTTTCTTTTGTTGAGAAAAGCCAAAATTTCTTCTTCGGAAAAGTCTTGGCAATCTCTGTTTTGTACTAAAGTTGCGTTGTGACAAAACGGACATTGCAAGTTGCACCCGACGGTAAAGACCGTACAAGCAACTTTTTCCGGATAGTCTAAAAGCGTCAACTTCATAAGTCCGCCTATTTTCATTTTTTTGTACCTTTAATTTTTGTACCCTTAATTCTTTGTGTCTTTAATTTTTGTGACTTTAATTGATTTTTACAAGCTCTTTGGCTATGTCGCTTGCGAGTTTGGCATTGTTGTAGACAAGCTGTATGTTAGCTTGCAAACTTTTGCCTTGAGTTAACTTTTGAATTTTGTCGAGTAAGTACGGCGTTGTTTGTTTGCCATGTATGCCAAGTTGTTCCGCTTGAGAAAGGGCATGACTAATGTTGGAATTTATGTAGTCACTGTCCAAAGCGTACTCGTCCGGAATAGGATTGACAACAAGCATACCGCCGTTTAGTCCGATGGCTTTTTGAGAATAAAATGCCGTTGCGATTTGCAAGGGGGTGTCTAAGCGATAATCAACTTTGTAACCGCTTTTTTGCGTGTAAAAAGCCGGCATATCGTCGGTTTTGTAACCGATGACGGCAACTCCGCGAGTTTCTAAACACTCTAACGTTAAACCTATATCAAGTATGGACTTAGCTCCTGCGCAAACTACCATAACACTTGTGTTTTGTAGTTCGTCAAGATCGGCAGAAATGTCCATTGTTTTTTCGGAATTGCGATGCGCTCCGCCAATTCCGCCGGTTGCAAAAACGTCAATACCGGCAAGATGCGCTATGTACATGGTGGCGGCAACCGTTGTTGCACCATCCTTCTTTTGAGCAATGATTATCGGCAAATCTCTACGTGATACTTTTGTGACTGCCGTACCTTTTTTGCCGAGCATGTCTATTTGTTCGGCATTGCATCCGACGGTCATCACTCCGCCAATAATTGCTATTGTTGCCGGAACACAGCCGTTGTCTCGAATTATTTTTTCGACATTTTGTGCCGTTTGTACGTTTTGCGGATAAGGCATGCCATGAGAAATAATTGTGGACTCTAACGCAACTACCGGAATTTTGTTTGCAAGTGCATGTTGCACTTCTTGTGAAATGTTGAGAAATTTTGTCATAAGCACCTTTTTAACAAACTAATTTTGAGTAAGGCTTTGTTGAGATTTTTTGTACATGATGGAATTTAACCACTCCGACATGACGAAAAGCAAAACAAGGAATACGCACAAAAATGCGGGATACATCCAATAGGACACTTCCGCACAAAGCCCAAACAGGGGTGGCATAAACGTTGTGCCGACATAGGCGGATGCCATTTGTAAACCGACTATCGCTTGAGAATTTTCTTTGCCGAAACGTTGCGGGGTAAGGTGAATTACTGCCGGATAGATAGGTCCGCATCCGGTGCCGAAAACGACAAGTCCGATTAAGGCAAGAACGTTTGTGGAAAGTGGCAATGCAATTAAAACAACTCCGACTGCCATAACGATACAACCTGCACGAATAAGCAATTTGTCGCCTAATTTGTTGGAAAAACAACCGCTGATGAAACGTCCGAGAGTCATTCCCAAGTAAAACAGTGCCGCAAAGTTTGCCGCGGTTGTCGCATCGACGTTGCGGAACAATGTTAAGTAACTGCTTGCCCAATACATTGCAACGGCTTCTGCCGAACAATCGGCAAAAAATAGCACAAGCGTTTGCCAAACACCGCATATAAGCAAGGGATGTATCTTTTTTGTGGGGGCAGTTTGCTCTAACGTTTCTAAAGTGTCGGCATGGGTTGTGTCAAATTTTTTCCATAGCGGTAGGCTACAAAACAAAATTGCCGTAATGCCCATTTGAATAAAACCGACTGTGCGGTAACCCATGTGCCAACCAAGTCCGCCGGACAAGCATGCTCCCATAATGTACGGGCTTACGGATGCTCCGACTCCCCAAAAACAATGTAGCCAATTTAAGTGTTTGGACGAAAAGTTGATTGCGGCATAGTTGTTTAGTGCGGCATCGACTGCGCCTGCACCGAGTCCGTAAGGAATTGCACACAAGCAAAGTTGCCAAAATTTGTTGCAAAACGAAAAACCAAGAAGCGCTACTGCCGTAAGCAATACGCTTGTTGCAGTGACAAGTCCGGAATGAAATTTTTTGATTAAAAAATCTGCCGACAAGCATGAAATAATTGTGCAACCGGCAATAATCATTGAAATTACACCTTGCAACGAGACGGAAACACCGAGTTCGACATACATTGTTGGCCAACCCGAGCCGAGAAGGGAATCGGGAAGTCCAAGACTAATAAATGCAAGATATGTAATTGCAATCAGCAGAGAAAACATTTTTACTAAACCAACTTTGTTATAAGCACACTGCTTGTACGTATTTTATTCTTTTAGAATAAATGTATTATTGCACGAAACAAAAGTATTGTCAATTATTAAGTGCAAATAGCAAAACGGCAAACAAAAAAACGCAACCGAAAGATTGCGTTTTTTTTGTAAATGAAGGATAGTGGCCGACTAAAACAACTTTTTGTTTGATAGAAGTAAGTACAGCCCAGCCTTCAATGGTTTGATTGATAAATGTCAACCATGTTTTTAGTTTACCACGTTGCTAAAAATTTTGCAACAAATTACACAAAAACAATGACTAAAAGACTTTAATTTTGTTGTTTAGGTTGCGATTTTTAAGTTTGTTGCGATTTTTAAGTTTTTACCGTAATTGTTGCATTTAATCGATAAAGAATTTTGCACTTAAACGATTGGAAAACTTTTGTATATTTTAAGTTAATTGTCGCATTAAATCGATAAGAAGCTTGTTGACTTAGCTAATAAAAAAAAATATTGCTTTAACCGATGAAAATTTTGTTGCATTTAGCTGAAAAAGTTTGTTGCATTTAAGTGATAAAAAGCTTATTGCATTTAGCTGAAAAAAATTCATTTAAACGAAAAGTAGCTTGTTGTGTGTTTTAGTTGCTTACCACTTGGGACGAATAAATTTCTTTTGGGTTTCGTCAAGGTCAAGTCCAAGTGTGCCACCGGGGTTCATTAAGTTGTCCGGATCGAAATGTCTTTTTAGCGTTTTGTAAATTTCCATTTGGTTTGTGCCTATTTGCCCTTCGAGCCAAGGCGCAAAAAACTTGCCAATGCCATGATGGTGAGATATTGCCGCACCGCTTTTTTGTATGTGGTCGAGTATGCCACTCCAATAGTCAACAAATTCGTCAAGAGTTGTCATTTTGGCAATAAAAATAAAGTACAAGTTTGCACCTTGCGGATAACAGTGCGACATGTGTGTCATGCAAATTGTGTTGGGACGACTTTTGCAATACTCACGAACAAGTGTGTGGACGTGCTCCATGTTGCTCCAACAAACACTACATTCCAAAGTGTCGGTCATGATGCCAAAATCTTGCATGGTGTCTCGTAGGTAAGGATCGTTGAAACGTCCCTTTTCCCATGCGGAAGTTACTGCACCGGTCAAGGACATTGCTCCATGTTGCTTGCATATTTTTTTAACATTTTTTGCTACGTTTTTGCAAAAACCTTTTTCACCGTCGGTGAATCCTAAAAACAAGCAACGGCTGTGCGGTTTGAACCCGAGAGAGGACAACAAACCTGCAAGCGGACTTTCGTCAACTCCGTACAAAGTCATCATAACGTCGGTTTCTTCCGGATCGGAAAGACGGAAAACAGAAGGCTTTCCACATTCGCACTGCATGATTTCTCGTGCGGCATCCATTGCCGAAGCCCAATCCTTAAACATGAAGGAAAATTTGTAGTGATTTTGCGGCATCCAACGGAAAACTTTTAGCGTTACTTCGGTAAGCACACCGAAAGTGCCTTCCGACCCCATCATTATTTGGTTGATATCCGGACCGGTTGCCTTTGCCGGAAACGGCTCGGTTTTGATAATTCCGCTTGGCGTAACATACTCTTGAGCAATGACGATATCTTCGATTTTGCCGTAATAAGTGGAATTTTGCCCTGCGCCACGAGTTACCGTCCAACCGCCAACCGAACTATATTCGAACGATTGCGGAAAATGTCCGCAAGTGTAAGCACGTTTGGCATTTAACTTTGTTTGCGCATTGCGTAAAGTGTCTTCGAGAACGGGCCCCGACATGCCTGCTTGTACGGTGATTGTTTGGTCGATTTCGTTAAAAGAAATTACTTTGTTGAAGTGACGGCGCATATCAAGTGAAACACCGCCTTTTATCGGCTCGACACCACGCGTAACCGACGAACCGCCACCGTAAACGTAAAGCGGAATTTTGTACGTCGAACAAACTTTGACTATTTTTGCTATTTGCTCCTTGTCTTGCGGATACAAGACAACGTCCGGTACGTTTTGCGTGATATGTTGACGCAAACGAAGTAGATCGAACATGGTTTTGCCGTAAGCTACCGAAACTCTGTCGTAAGCATCGGTGGACAAATTGTCCTTGCCGACAATGTCGCTAAACTGTTGCAAAACTTCGTTGCTTAGGGAACAAGGCTTGTCTAACTTGACTTCTTCGAGACCGAGCGGGGAAACATAGTCGGCAAAATCTTGGTCGGTTAAGTTGAATTTTGATTTAATTAACTTGTACAACGTTTCCTTGGGGACACGATTGAACGAAGGATCGCCCCACTTGAAAATGGAACGATAACTACGTTTTGGCGGATCTTGTACATACCACTTGGGTTCAAATTGTTTGTAAGGTTTACTCATAATTTCCTTTGTTTGATTAAAAATATACTTTTGTTTGACTGAAAAATTACTTTTTTTCGATTAAAAAGTTTTTTGTAAATTGATTTTTTTGTTTAGAAAAACAACAAACGTATGATGATTTTGACGTATGTTGTTTTGTGTTTGATAAATTTTTCGATAAGATTTTACGAAACTAACAACATTACTTTGACAGCTCTAAATAAAAACTTTGCAACTTGCCGTAAAGCTTTAAGTAAATATCTTTGTAGATTTTGTCGTAAACTTTTACATTTTGCGGATTGGGGGTAAACGTGTTGGTGTTGTGAACCATGTTGCGAACGGCATCGTGGACGTCGGCATAAACTCCGCAAGCGGAAAACGTTACTATTGCGGCACCTAAACCGCTTGTTTCGTACGTTTGAACACGTTTTATCGGCTTGTTGAAAACGTCGGCGGCTATTTGACAAATAAGGTCACTTTGCGATCCGCCACCGGAAACGGCAATGTACTCTATTTTGTGATGTCCGCGTCTTTCCATGCGCTCTAAACCTTCTCGCAAGGCAAAATCGATACCTTCGACAATGGCTTTGTAGACGTGGGCGCGAGTGTGAAAATCGGAAAATCCTATGATAGCACCTTTTGCCTCGGGCGTGGTTAAACCTGCTTGCCAAAACGGTTGAAGCACAAGTCCGTCACTGCCTGCCGGTATTGCGGCAATTTCTTCGTTCATTACTTCTTCGACCGACTTGCCTTCTTCGGCGGCACGTTTTTCGAGATGCTGTGCAAAATTCTTTTTGAACCAACTGATCATCCAATATCCGCGGAAAATTTGCACTTCCGGATTGTAGTACTCCTTAAGTACCGACGGATAGGACGGCATGAACGGTTCCGGCTCAAAATAGTCCTTTGTGGAAAACTGCACAGTGCTACTTGTTCCGAAAGATACGCTTGCAACGTTTTTGTCTACGCAACCGACACCTAACGTTTCGCAACCTTTGTCCGATCCGCTTGCAATTACTTTTAACCCTTGCTTAATGCCCGTTAAGTTGGAAACTTCCTGCGAGATTTCGCCCATGCAATCGCCCGGACTGCAAAGCGGAACCATCATTTCAAGCGGTAAATTGAATACGGGATACAAAAGCGAGTTTTTTGTAAGCCACTTTTTGCTTTTGCTGTCAAACGGCAAATGTCCGATTGTGGATGCGTAAGAATCGGTTAGGTTGCCTGTCAACTTGTAGTTTAAGTAGGCGGATATATGCACTACTTTTTTGACTTTTGCCCATGTTTCCGGCTCGTGTTGTTGCACCCAACTTGTTTTTATTTTGCTACGAATTGCATTTATTGCCCTTGTCATGCCGACAAGCGAAAATAAAGCACGTTGTTTTAGCGGTAATGGCTGTGAAGTATCGGCAATACGTTGATCGCTCCACAAAATGCAATTGCGAACGGGAACGTTGTTTTCGTCGAGAAGCACTGCCGTATCGCGGAAAGTGTCTACCGACATTGCCAAAACACTTTGCATAAGTTGAGGGAATTCGCTACACAACGAATTTGTGATTTGACACAAAACTTGCCAGTACATGTCTGCCGATTGCTCCATAAAGCCGTTTTCCTTGGCAATGTACGGAACATATTTAACCTGCTTTTTTGCAAGCAAGTTGCCTTTGTCGTCAAAAATAATTCCACGCATACTTTGCGTGCCGACATCGATTACAAGTACGTTACTCATTTGAGCTCCTTTTAGACTTTTACTCGTGTTGTTCCATGGCGGTGGTTGTAATTACGTTTACTCCGCTGTAAAACACGTTGCTTACTACAATTGTACCAATCGGGACGCATTTGTCAATAGTAATTTTTTGCAAAAGTGACATTAAGTCGAAAATTTTGTCTTTGGGAATCTCGCCATCGGTACGAACGGACACTACCGGATAACCTTTTACGGTTGTTTTTACCGAGCTTGTTACGGTGCGCATCGGTCGAGTTAGTTCCGTTTGAGCAAAACTTTCGCCACGTTTACACCTTGCACCTTCGACGTTTACCTGACTGCCGACTTTTGTGACTTTGAGTTGGCATCCGTTTGGACATACTATGCAAGTTAGTTCCATGTTAGTTTGCCTCCTTAAGAATAATGTCCACTTTTGACTGACTTGTTAAGCCGAAAGACGAAAAGTCGATTTGCAAACGTTGCATTTCCGGTGGTAAAAGTTTGCCGTAACGTTTTGAAAAAACTTCGTTGCCGTCAACTTGGATTGACAGACGTTGGTTTGTTAGCTCTTTGCCTACTCTAAAATAAAACACGACGTTTTGTAAATTTGAGCTAATATCTAACATTTGCGGAACAACGTAGGCAAGACCTTGAGTGTTGACATTTACTAAACTCCGCTGACTTTTGGGCAACGAACAGTGCGTGCCTGCCGTTTCGCCACTTTCGGAAACATAGTCGACAAGATCGTTTACGTGCAATGCGTTTCCGCACATGTAAACTCCGTCTAAAAGCGTTTGACAATTTTGATCGACAAACGCACCTTTTGTTTTGCCGTCAAGCGGTACTTGTAAAAGACGAGCAACTTCGTTTTCCGGAATAAGTCCTACGGCAAGAATCAAGGTGTCGCACTCGACAATTTGCTCGGTGCCGACAATCGGTTGCATGTTTTGGTCAACCGACGATATTTCTACCGACGTTAAGCGATTTTTTCCAAAAACTTTTGTGACTGTGGTTGATAAATGTAGCGGTATGTTAAAATCGTTTAGGCATTGATGTATGTTGCGAGTAAGTCCGCTTGGCGTTGGCTTGGCTTCGTACACACCTAAAACTTTTGCACCTTCCAAAGTCAACCTGCGAGCCATGATTAGTCCGATATCGCCCGAACCTAAAATAACACAACGTTTGCCCGGCAAAACTCCTAAAACGTTTACAAGATTTTGTGCGGCACCTGCCGTGTAAACTCCGCTTGGTCTGTCGCCTTGTACGAAAATAGCGTTGCGAGTACGTTCTCGACAGCCGGTTGCAAGTATTAAATTTGTGCAAGTGGCACGTTTAACACCGTTTTTGCATACATAAGTTAGTTGATAACCTGTTTCGCACCTTGTTAAATCCGTAACGAAACTGAGCAAACTGACATCGACATTTGTTTGCTTTAATTCATCAATGAAACGTTGGGCATATTCCGGTCCGCTTAACTTTTGCGAGAAACGAACAACTCCGAAACCGTCGTGGATGCACTGTTTGAGTATGCCACCGAGACGTGCTTCGCGTTCGATAATGAGTACTTTTCCGCTTGCTTTAAGTGCTGCGGCAAGTCCTGCGGGACCACCGCCTATTACAATTGTGTCGTAATTCATAATTAGTCCCTCGGTTTTATTTCGCTAACGGCAACTAAACTTCCGCTGTCGCCTTTTTCGACTTGGCAATAATTTAGTCCTTTTTCTTCGGCAATAATTTTTACAATTTGGGGCATGCAAAAACCACCTTGACAACGTCCCATGCCGGCACCTAAACGACGTTTTACCGAATCGATTGTGGCTACACCGAGTGGGTTGTTGATTGCATCTTTTATTTCGCCTAAACTTATTTGACGGCATCGGCAAATGATTTTGCCGTAATCGGGATTTTGCAAAATAAGATTGTTTTTTTCTTCATCCGAAAGCGATTTTAATGCAACTTTTTTGTTGCGATAGGGATTGAAGTTTGAGTTTGGTTGAACGTCAAAAAGCGTTTTTAAGTAGTCAACTGTCATTTTGGCAACGTCAACGGCAATTGCCGGCGCACAGGTAAGTCCCGGGGACTGAATACCGGCTACGTGCAACAAATTGGGCACTTTTTGGCTACGTTCGATAAGAAAGTCTTCTTCGTAAGTGCAAGCACGTACTCCGCTGAAGTAGGCAATAATGTCGCTTTTTTTGAGCGACGGACAACATATTTGTTGTTTGTTAAAAACGTTGTTGACCGATGAAAGCGCGGTTGACGTGTCTTCCCTATCGAAAACTTCGACGGCATCCGGACCGAGCAAAACGTTGCCGTCCGCCGTAATAATTATTCCGCCGCCTTTTGTGTTTTTGTTTTGTTTGAGCGTTTTAAGAGTAGGTGCTAAACTTATTGCGTTGTGCGGTAAATTTTGTGCGTTTTCGTCCAACAGCAAGTCTGTACCCTTGCGAGCATGGATGGAAAAATATCTGTCGTCTGCCATCGCGGCAACTTGGTCGGCAAAAACACCTGCGGCATTTATTACAAATTTTGTGGTTAAAGTGCCTCTGTTTGTGTGAACGGATGTGATAAAATTAAAATCTTTTTCCATATCCGTAACTAAGGTGTTAAGCGAAATTTTTACTCCGTTTTGAACGGCATTTTCGGCAAGCGCTATGGTAAGTTTGTAAGGGGAAACGGCACCCGTTGTGGGAATTTTAAGCGCACCGACCGCATAATCTTTTACGGTGGGCTCTATTTTGCAAATTTGTTTGCCTATAATTTTTACACCCTTTATTTTGTGTTTTTTTGCACGAATAAGATAACTGCTTGCCAAAAATTTGATAAGCTTTGACTTAAAAACTACGTACTGACCGTTGCGAACAAAGTCGACACCGAGTTCGCTGCAAAGCTTAGTGTACATTTGATTGCCTTTTACGACGTACTTAAGCTTGTTGCTCTTGTGTTTTAAGTCGATGCCGGCATGCACCATTCCGTCGTTTGCTCCGCTTGCGCCGTGTGCCACGTCGTGATGCTTTTCGCAAAGCAAGACTTTTAAGTTGTAGCGAGAAAGCTCACGAGCGATGCAACAACCCGAAACTCCGCCACCGATAATTACAACGTCCCAACTTGTACCGTCCAAGCTGTTATCCGATAAATTTGGCATTGTTTGTTGCGGTTTTTCGTGTCCGGTGTACTCAATGTCGTTTACCACGTGCAAACCTTTTTTTACAAAAAGTTTGCCGACGTCCACTATTTTTTGCCAATCGTTGCACTTGCCGACAATGATTGTGCTACGTTCGTTACGTGTGACTGAAACGTCCACTCCATACTTTTTTTGTGCAATTTTTTGTGCCTTGTAAATATTCAAAACAGATTTCTCCTAAAAGAAAAACTTTATATAATAATTTTACCACTCCATTTGCAAAATTCAATTATGTAAATTTTCACTATTGAGTTGTTTTTTGGGGAAAATGCATCCATAGACAGCCGATGCCGTTGCAATTTGTCAAACAAAAAAGTCTTGCAACAAAAACGCAACAACCGAACAAGCAATTTAATTGCCAAATATGTTGTTTTGAGGTAAAATTTAGCCGTTAAAAAGAAGGTTTACTGTGACTACATCCGAAG
Organism: bacterium; assembly: GCA_963619835.1. GTDB lineage: Bacteria > Bacillota > Clostridia > Christensenellales > CAG-314 > Fimimonas. Next base: position 31,088 of record CAVEYD010000012.1, read on the forward strand.
CTTACTACAACAAAATGACTAAAACACCGGTCTTTAAGTTGGTGATTATGCTGGGCATCCCTACAATGATATCGATGCTTATAAGCAATATCTACAACATGGCCGACACATACTTTGTGGGGACATTGGGTGAAAGTGCGCAAGGTGCTATAGGCATTTTGTTTACGTTACAATCGATAATTCAGGCAATAGCGTTTATGTTGGGACACGGCTCGGGTACGTATGCCGCAAAACATCTTGCCGAACGTGAAGTAGACAAGTCGTCAATGTACGTTTCGTCGGCTTTTTTCTTGGGCGGTGCTTTCGGCTTGGTGTTTTCCGTATTGGGACTTGTTTTTATTGAACCGTTTATGCGTTTGCTCGGCTCGACCGAAACAATTTTGCCTTATGCCGTTGACTACGGATTTTGGGTGCTTGTTTCCTGTCCGTTTTTAGTTTGTTCGCTTATACTTAACAACAACTTGCGGTACGAAGGCAAAACGTTGATGGCAATGATTGGACTTGTTTCCGGCGGTCTACTTAACGTGGGGCTTGACTATATTTTTGTTTTTCCCTGCAACTTGGGCGTTTTTGGCGCCGGCATGGCAACGGCTATTTCGCAAGTGGTAAGTTTTGTTTTGTTGTTTGTGTTTTACCAAACAATGGCTCAAGGCAAAATTTCTTTTAAGTTTATAAGTAAAAAATTTAAAACATACCTTCAAATATTCCGCAACGGAAGTCCTTCACTTATTAGACAAGGGTTAAATTCAATTTCCGGCGGAGTGCTTAACCATATTGCCGGATACTATGGCGGACTGGTAAATGCTGCCGATGCGACAATTTCCGCAATGACGATTGTAAACAAAATTTCGTCCTTTGTGCTGTGTGTTGCACTTGGAATAAGTCAAGGTTTGCAACCGGTTGCATCGCATAACTATCAACTTAAACTTTACGGACGTGTTAAAAAAGCTTTGCTTGCAACTTGCTCCGTTGGATTTTTGTTTGTGCTGGTGCTGTCCCTTCCTATTAGCATTTTTCCGTCGTTTTTTATTGGGATTTTTTCCGACAAGGCAAAAGTAATTGAGATTGGTACACCTGCTCTTAGGTACGCTATGTTTGGAATTATGCTTATACCGATTTACACTCCGTTAAGCTTGATGTATCAAAGCATACGTAAAGCCGAGATAGCGTCTTTTTTGGCTTTGCTACGCAACGGTTTGGTGTTTATTCCGACAATATTTTTAACTTCGTACCTTTGGCAAATTACCGGTGTGCAAATTGCTCAACCGATTTCCGACTTTGTTACGGGACTGATAAGTATTCCGTTTTTTGTGCATTTTTTGAGGTTTACACCAAAAGAGGAACAAAAAAATTTAGAAAGCAACGCGGAACAAAATTCGTAAAAATTGGATGAGATTTTGTGTTTTGCACTACTGAGATTTTTTGTTTTGTACTACTGAGATTTTTTGTTTTGCACTACTTGAATAAAAAATTAAAATAGGCATCGAATAACTTCGATGCCTGTTTTTTTGTTAAAAAATTAAATTATTGTTAGAAAATAAAATTATAAAAATTGGTAAAAGCTACGTTGTAAAAAAATGTAGAAACCACGTTGTAAAAAACATGTCGTAAAAACTTAGAATAGACGTTTATTTCAAAAAAAATACAAACGTATGTGTTTTCTTGCAAAAATTACAATTTGAGTGCCTTTTGAATCTCGGCAAAATTCATGTCGTTTTTATCTTTGAACGGCCACGAATCGATTCCGTCGTTTTGCTTGCGGGGAATAACGTGAAAATGCAAATGGAAAACAGATTGTTGAGCCGAACTTCCGCTTGCGTTTAAAATGTTGACTCCGTCAAAACCGCAATCGTCCACATAGTGCTTGGCAATTTTTTGTGCTGCCAAAATAACTTTTGAAAGATATTGGGGATCGCAATCCAAAACGTTTGTGCAATGCTTTTTGGGAACGACAAGCGTGTGTCCGTAAACGTCTCCGGCATTGTCTAAAAAGGCATATACGTATTGATCTTCGTAGATTTTGTATGAAGGAATTTCACCATCGATAATTTTACAAAAAATACAATCGTTCATAATAACTCTCCTTTTGCGCCGTCAAGATACGGCTCGATTATTTTTACTTTTACGACTTGCCCTGCTTGTACGTTGCCACTGAAGTATACTCTTAAGTACTGACGTGTGTAACCATCCCAATAGCCGTCTGTTTTTTGTTCGCATAACACTTCTTGAGTTGTTCCGACAAACTTGTTGGCAAAATTGTTTTTAAGTTGCAACTTGACCTGTCCGAGTGCCGCCGCACGTTTCTTTTTTGTTTCGGCATCGACATCCGTCCAGTTGTAAGCAACTGTCCCTTCGCGCGGAGAATAAGGGAAAACGTGGATATCGGCAAACTGAACTTTTTTTGCAAAGTTGACCGTTTGATTGAACTCGTCGTCCGTTTCACCGCAAAAACCGACAATGATATCGGTTGTTATTGCCGCATCGGGAAAGACTTTGCGAATTTTGTTTACCGCTTCAAAGTACTGCTCGGTTGTGTACTTGCGATTCATCCTGGAAAGTACACTGTCGCAACCACTTTGCAACGACAAGTGAAAATGTGGGCAAAAATTACATTTTGACAAACTTTTTAGCAACGTGTCCGAGATGACTCGCGCTTCTAAACTTCCGAAACGCAAACGTGTAGGAACATCGGCAAGCGCATCAAATAGCTGTGAAAGTGTTTGATTGTTGTCGTTGCCGAATTGCGAAATATCGATACCTATAAGCACTGTTTCGGGGGCATTTGCCTGCTTGACTTCGCTGACGATATCGTCTATTTTTCTGCTACGACTGCGACCGCGCAAGTAAGGAACAATACAATATGAACAAAAATTGTTGCAACCGTCCTGAATTTTTACAAAAGCTCTTGTGTGTTCCTGCGTGGCAAAATTTGTTTCGGCATAAACCGACGGAATTTGTTCGACGTCCACTCCGCTGTTTAAAATTTCCGACACAACTTTGGTTTTGTCGGCAACACCTTTAATTAAAGTTACGTTGGAAATATCGACAAATTGCGCTGAATTTTTTTCCGAAGCACAACCGACAATAATTACTCGGCAATTTGGATTGAGCCTTCTGGCACGTGCGACAAGTTGCCTAGATTTTTTTTCTGCCTCGGCCGTTATGGCACAAGTGTTAAGCACAAAAATATCTGCCTTTTTAAGCCCTAAAAACGCATTGTACCCGACTTTGTTGAGCTCCGCAACTATCTGTCCGCTTTCGTACAAGTTTGTTTTACAACCCAAGGTAAACACCGAAACTGTCATTGGGCAATCTCCTTGGTAACGAATTTAACTGCACGCCATTCGCCTTTTTGCAAAACGTCGATTTTTTCAAACGTCTGTCCGAAAAGTTGTAAAATGCCGTCAAGTTTTGTGTCTAAAATTCCGCTTAGTACCACAATTGTTCCGCTGTGCACGACTTTTGCTATGTCGGCATAAAGTCCTACCAAAATATCTGCCGTTAAGTTGGCAAACACAACGTCAAAAGTACCGTTTACCTTTTCGGTTAAGTTGCCTTGCAAAATATTGCAACTGTTTTGAACGTTGTTTATTTGTGCGTTGTGTACGGCAACGTCAACCGCCTGCCGGTCGATATCTACTAAGCAAGCATGTTTTGCGCCGAGTAACAAGGCGGAAAGTCCTAAAATTCCGCTACCGCAACCAACGTCAAGCACTGTTTTTTCGCTTAAATTTAAGTTTTCGGCAAATTGTAAGCACATGGATGTTGTTTCGTGCTGACCGGTGCCAAAAGCAATACCCGTATCTAAAAGCAACACTTTTTTGTCGGTGGAAACATTTTGCCATTCGGGACAAATTACTATTTTTTCCGTTTCGATGGGCTTGAAAGTTTCTTTCCACTTGGCAACCCAACTGTCGCCTTCGACTTGACCGACACTTATTGTTAAACTGCCGGCATCCGTTAGACAAGAAAGATTTTGTTTTAGCGATTGAATTACACTTTCGGTTTCGTCAAGATTGCAATAACCTTTTACAAGCACTTCTTTATCGTACGGCTTTTCGGCAATGTCGTCTTTGTAATCCCAACTGGGATTGTCGTACAAGTCGTGAATATCGTAGATGCTTACACCGTCCATGCAAACTTCTTGCAAAAAATAAGCGACGATTTCCGCCGCTTGAGATGTTGTTTTTACCGTTATCTCACTGTAAAGCATAGCTGTACCCTACTTTATAAGAATATCTATGAGGCGCTTGGCATTTTCCCAATTGCGCTTGTTGAATTCGTAAAGTTGACGGCCTTTTTCGGTAATTGTGTAGTATTTTCGGGTTGCGCCGACGTTTTCGCCCCAATAACCTTTGATGCAATCCATGTCTTCTAAACGATGGTATGCAGAATATAGACTTTGTTCGTTGGGAACATAAAGATTGTTTGTTTTTTGAGCAATAAATTTGCGAATTTCGTTACCATACTTGGTACCGTCTTGCAACGCCGACAACACAAACGTGTCGATGTGACCACGAAGTAGGTCGCTTGAAATAACTTTCATTTTTCTTTTCCTTGCGGTGTAAGTTGTAAATTTACACAGCTACGCATTAGGTAAAAATTTTTGCGAGCTATGTCTAACATATAGAATAATTGTAAAAGCAAGTTTTGTCAAGTAGCAACAAACATATTTGAAAAATAATTTTTTGAGTTTTTTGTTGATGAAAGCTGAACTACAGAATGTTTTACAAAAAGGGAAAATATTTTTATATGGTTTGAAAACATTTTTTGAACTTTTGACGATTTTGATTTTGTTAGCGACGCAAAAAGCATGCTTGGCTTTGAGTTACACTTTTTGTCGTTTCATTTGAGTTTTAAGCAAAAAGCAATTTTTACTTTGACATATTTTTACAGCATGCACCCACAAAACATTTATTTGGGCGTATGTTTTTAAAATGCTTGATTTTCTGCGCAGATTATCGTATAATAACAAAAGTTGAAAATTTTAGATGGAAGCGTATCGAAGTGGTCATAACGGCCCGCACTCGAAATGCGGTTACCGCCTCAAGCGGTACAAGGGTTCGAATCCCTTCGCTTCCGCCAATAAAAACCTAAATCGAACCGTAAAAGTTTGGTTTAGGTTTTTGTTT
>CAVEYD010000013.1:0-28136 GCA_963619835.1 bacterium
CTACAAACCTACTTAATAGTGAAAATCTTTTCACACATTTCTCATTATTATTTGTTGACTATTTTTTTTGCTCAATGTAAAATACTAACAATGAATCTTTAATCGGGTACAGAGATGCTCGCAAGATCGTTTAATCACGTCAGTTTTACTACGTCTTTTTGTCTTGCGTCATCGCAAGACTTTTTTTATGCCTTGTCGCTTTATGGAGGGTAATTCGTAAGGAGCAAAGGAATATGAAAGAAAAAACAACATTACTTGACGAAATGTCAGTCAGTCGTGCGCTTACACGTATCTCGCACGAAATCATCGAGCGCAACCAAGGTGTCGGCGATATTGCACTTGTCGGCATTGTCACGCGCGGTGTTCCAATGGCAAAAATCATCTCGCAAAACATTGCCAAGTTCGAGGGTGCAAATGTTCCGTTCGGTAGCATCGACATCACACTTTATCGTGACGACATCAAGGAAATTTCCCCAACGCCGGTTGTAAACGGAACGCACATTCCGTTTGACGTAGTCAACAAACGCATCATTTTGTGCGACGACGTACTCTTTACCGGACGTACCGCACGTGCAGCAATGGAAGCGGTGCTTGCTTTAGGCCGTCCAAAGTCAATTCAACTTGCAGTGCTTATCGATCGTGGACACAGAGAGTTGCCAATTCGTGCCGACTATGTAGGCAAAAACGTTCCCACAATGCTAACCGAAATGGTCGACGTTAATTTTTACGAAACCGATGGCGAACAAAATGCAAAGTTGTTCGATTTACAGGACTAAAATTGCAAAAAATGGTTGCATGCAAACAAAACAACAAAATTTGCAACAATTTTTTCGCACAACTCAGGCAAACTTGCAACATTTTTATGCAACGCAAAATTTTCTGCAATAAGTAAGTCAAAAATTTTGCCGACACCCTTGCAAAAATCTTTGCAAAAAGCAAGTTTCAAAAACAACAAAATCACGTTTAACACAACTAAATATTATTTTGTTTTTCCCCGTCAAACACAAACTAAACACGTTTTTAGTTTTGTTTGTTCGGTAAATTTATTGTGAGTTTTACGGCGGCAACGTCGTGAAATAATAATTAATTTTATACAGGAGATATAAAAATTATGAATCTCACCTACAAAGTCACTGACAGACCGCCGTTTGGCAAAACACTTGTGTATGCACTTCAACAAGTGTTGGCAATCCTTGCAGCAACAATTGCCGTTCCTACAGTTGTAGGCAACGGAATGAGCCAATCTGCTGCATTGTTCGGTGCAGGAGTCGGAACACTCGTGTACCTTCTTTTCACAAAATTCAAAAGCCCGGTATTCTTGGGAAGCAGTTTTGCTTTCATCGGAAGTATGACGGCAGCATTTGCAGGCGGTGTAACCGCTTCACTTGGCTACCTTGGATTGCTTATCGGTGCCGCTTTTGCAGGACTTGTTTATGTCATCATCGCAATCATAGTTAAGTTTTGCGGTGTTGGTTGGATCAACAAAATCATGCCTGCAGTCGTTATCGGACCTACCGTTGCAATTATCGGTTTAAGCTTGGCAGGAAATGCCGTTGGCGACCTTATGAAAGGTAGTGTTTACACAACACAAATTTCTCACATTGCAAAGGAAATTGAAGGTGTTTGGACAGTTGTTGCAGAAGAAACTTCCGTAGCAGTTGCTTCTCCCTACATTGCACTTTTGTGCGGACTTATCACTCTTGCAGTAACAATCGTTGCATCTGTTTACGGCAACAAATCAATGAAACTTATCCCGTTCATTATCGGTATTGTAGCAGGTTATGCAGTTGCAGCAATCTTTACGGTTATCGGCAACGTTGCAAACATCGATGCTTTCAAACTTATCGATTTCAGCAAATTTGCAAACATGGAATGGGTTCCCGACTTTACATTTATCAAAGCATTTAGCGGAGATTACGGCAGTGCCGATATCGGCAAGTACATTGGAACAATCGCAATTGCTTACACACCGGTTGCATTTGTTGTTTTTGCCGAGCATATCGCAGACCACAAAAACTTGTCCTCAATCATCGGTTCCGAACTTCTCGAAAATCCCGGACTTCACCGCACGTTGCTTGGTGACGGTGTAGGAAGTATTGCCGGCGCATTCTTTGGCGGATGCCCCAACACAACCTATGGCGAAAGTGTAGCATGCGTAGCCATCACCGGAAACGCATCCGTTTCAACAATTTTTGTTACAGCAATTCTTTGCATCATCGCAAGCTTTGTAGGACCGTTCGTAACCTTCCTTGCAACCATCCCCAGTTGTGTAATGGGTGGTGTATGCATGGCACTTTACGGATTTATCGCAGTAAGCGGACTTAAAATGATTCAACCCATCGACCTCAACGACAACCGCAACTTGTTTGTTGTATCTGTTGTGCTTATCGCAGGTATCGGCGGACTTGTAATCAACATTGGACAAATCACAATCACATCCGTAGCTTGCGCACTCATTTTAGGTATTCTCACAAACCTTCTTTGCAACATCAACAGCAAAAATAACAACAAACCCGCAGAGTCAACCGAATCTAACAACCAACCGGTAGAATCAAACCAAGCTAACGACCAACCCAACGAGTAAACATTCTAAGGTTGTCCTAAAAAAATGTTGTAGTGCAAGTTTTTTAGCAAACAGCACTACAAAACAACACACACAACAACACTTAAACAAAAAAAAGAAAATTGCTTTACGGCAGTTTTCTTTTTTTTTCGCAAACTTTAACAAAGTAATTATGCACTTAAAAAAACGCAATCAAACATATTTTACACACAACACACCCATACAAACAAATTATTTTCTCAAAATTCTAAAACAGCCATATTCCCAAAATCAAAAAAAACTATATTCCTAAAAATTCTAAAACAACTGTAATCTCAAAAATCAAAAAAAACTATATTTTCGAAAGTCTAAAACAACTGTATAACCCTAAATCTAAAAGACTATATTTTCAACAATCTAAAAAAAGTATTTTTATAAAAATCTAAAAATTGTATTTTCGTAAAAAACAAGTTTATTTTAACAACAAACGCAGTGTTTGTTACTACTATATATCAAAATTGCTTGTCAATGCGTTTAGCAAGTGCTATACTACTCATACAACAAAATTCTTTGGGGCGTGGTGCAAATCCACACCGATAGTACAGCCTATGAACGTGCTTTTTAGCACGCCGATCGGGTGAAATTCCCGAGCCGACGGTAACAGTCCGGATGGAAAAAGAAGTTTTTTTTGGACGCTCCTATATGGTGCGTTTTTTATTTTGTGCAAGTTTTCACAAAAGAGTTTTGTTGAATAATCAAGGAAGTATTTTTTATGGACACCTTCGAAAAATCGCAACAAAACAACGATATTCCGCAGCAATCTTTAGCGGACAATCAAACTCAACAGCCTACCAACCAATCGGCAACTCAAAACGACACAGCCACAGCTAATGCCAAAACTCAACCCGTTGCCAATGCGGAAAATTCGCAAGTTGCCGTAAATTCCTTCTATTCCATGCAATCGATACAAGATATTGCCTTTGACGACACCCAGTCGGATTATTTTGACGGCATCTCAAATGAAGACATTTCTGTAGGTATTTTGGCAAGTGACGTTGCCTTTAACGGCAAAATTACGCAGTCTCAATTAGAAAAAGATGCTTTATCTCAAAATTCTGCAACCGTAAACAAGGCATCTCGCCCTCAAAAAAAATTTTTTACTGTTGAAAACATGGCAGTAATAGGCATTTTATCGGCAATTTCTTATGTTTTGTATCTTTTGCCACACTTTTTGCCAATTTTCAAATTGCCTTTATTCCCCTCTTGGTTCGACTTTCAAATTTCCGATATTCCGGCATTGCTCGGTGGTTTTGCCATAGGCCCCACAGCAGGAGCAACCATTATTTTAGTAAAATGTCTACTCAAAATGCCGTTCACGTCAACCGCATGTATAGGCGAGCTTGCCGATATTTTTGTAGGCATTGCATTTGTTTTGCCATGCTCAATTTTCTACAAACATGTCAAAAGTCGTAAAAGTGCAGTTTTGGGAATGCTTTTAGGCTCACTTTGTGCAGCTATTGTTGCTTTTTTTGCAAATCGTTTTGTGCTTGTTCCGTTTTATGCAACAATGTACGGCAACGGAAACTATCAAAACGGTATGGAAATACTTGTCAATGCCGTTCAAACAATCTACAAACAAGCAACCGTTCAAACGTTTTACAGCTTTTATTTATGGCTCGGAGTTGTTCCCTTCAACATTATTCGTTGTGTATTTTGCACAGTGGTAACTTATTTTATTTACAAACCGCTTTCAAAGTATCTTCATTGGGAACGTAAGACTAATTCCAACGATATTAAACAATAACTGTTGAATTTTTTTTCAAACAGTAGTAAAATTATCTAAATAAAGTTTTATAAAATAAAATCATGTTGCCCAGGCAGTCGCAAATTGTAAAGGAAAACAATTCTATTGTCCAAGCAAAACAAAACACACAAATGACACAAACACAAATTTCAAATTCTGTCGAACAAACAATAAACATAGCGCAAAACTTTGCCCAAACGCTTTGTGGCGGCGAAACAATTCTCTTGCAAGGCGATTTAGGAGCAGGCAAAACCCACTTTGTCAAGGGACTTGCTTTAGGACTTAACATTACCGACTTAATTACAAGTCCCACGTTCACCCTTCACAACATTTATTATGGCAAGCTAACCCTAAATCACTTTGATTTTTACCGCGTCGATAGTGCCGAGGAGGTAGAAATGCTCGGTCTAAACGAATTTTTCAGCACCGACGACGGAGTAAGTGCAATAGAGTGGAGCCAAAACGTAGCCGAGCTTTTGCCAAAGCAAACAATCACCGTAACAATCAACAAAATTGACGATAATTCTCGAGAAATTATTATAAACAGATGAAAATTTTACTAATAGACACAACAACAAAAGATATGGTTGTTTCAGTCATCACCGAAAATCAAATTTTCGACAGCACTTTAACAGCCGCCGGCACACATCACAGCGAACTTCTTTGCAATGCCGTAAGCGATTGCCTAAACAAAGCAAACTTAACTTTTGCCGAGCTTGATGCTTATGCTTGTGCAATAGGTCCGGGCAGTTTTACAGGTATTCGCATAGGAGTTTCCACTGTAAAAGGGTACGAAACGGCTTGTTCAAAGCCTATTATTGCGCTAAATTGCTTGGAAGCAACGGCATTTTCGCAAAATTTAGGCAATAAGGGCAAAGCAATTATCGATGCAGGCAACGGTTACTATTTTGCCGACTACACACAGCATATTGCCCCTTGTCTAATTCCTTACGAAGACAGTCGCACAATCGATTCGGCACAGTCAACTTTTGCCACTCAGTACTATGACGGACTTGTCTATCTTGCCAAACAAAAGTTTTTAAGCAATGATTTTTGTACCGATCTCGAACCATTGTATATTCGCAAAAGTCAAGCGGAGGAGCACAAATGATAAAACCCATTGACTACAACATGCAAAACGTTTTTATGTTAAACAACATCGAAAAAGATTGTTTCGGCAGAGATGCCTGGTCGATATCAAACATAAGGGGAGAATTCGAAAACGATTTTTCTCACTTTTTCGGCTACTACGACGGCGACAAAATTGTCGGTTACGTTTGTGTTCGCACTTTGTACGAAGAAGCACAAATTTGCAACATTGCCGTACTTACGGACTATCGAAGGCAAGGCATAGCAACCAAACTTTTACAAACGATTGCTTGTTTTTCCGCAAAGAAAGGTTGTATTCGTTCGGAATTGGAAGTCAACACGCTAAACCAACCGGCAGTAGAGTTGTACAAAAAAGCAGGTTACACAGTTGCGGGAATTCGCAAAAATTTCTATCGTCGCACTCGTTTTGCAAGCGGTGATGCTTACACAATGATAAAGGATCTAAACGTTTAACAAGGTCAAATTCAATAAACAAGGTCAAAAATCAATTAACAAGTTCAAAAATCAATTAAACATGAAGTACATTTTCCCGGCAGTATTTACAACCGATAAATACGATTCTCAGTACATAAACGTAATTTTCCCCGATCTTCAAGGTTGCGTAACTTTCGGAGTCGGCATGGAAGATGCCATCTACATGGCAAAAGATGCGCTAAAAACAATGTTAGATTGTGATGCATCCTCTTGTCACATTTCCCCGTCAAATCCGTTTGACGTTCAACGTGCCTATCCGGATGGACTTGTCATGCTTATTTGTGTCGATATCGACCAAGTAACAACTTGTTAATCAAAAACAATTGACATTATTTTACAGTAGTGCTAATATTCAAATTGCTAGGGGTGCCCACGTGGCTGAGAGAGTCCCTTCGAACTTGTCAAGTTAATGCTTGCGTAAGGAATGCGAACAAATAGACATTTTTTTGTTTTTAAGTTTTCTTGACGAGTTTTCAAGAAGACTTTTTTATTTTCCCAAAAAAGCAAAGGAAGTGTTTATATGAATGAATTATGGAACAATTTAGTTGCCGCCGGTGAAAGCGGAGTCGACCTCATCGACAATCTTTTCGATGTTTTGTCGCACTTAACATTGTATTTCACAATAGCGGTTATTGTCGCACTTATCGCATATCGCCTTGTTGCCGGCAAAGACAACGAAAGAGCAAGCAAAATTTCTCTTGGAATTGCCATCGGTTACAGCGTAGGCGTTATCGTAATTTTAGGTGCATTAAAGCTCATCGTTAAAATTTTAGACGGTAAAATTGACTACAAATTTTGGCTTGTAATAGGGTTTTTAGCAACCGTTTTGGTAGCGGTAGCAGTCGTTTCAATTCTCAAAAAACGCAACGTATCGTTTGCAAAATGGATTGCTTTGGCTTTTGCGGTAATAGTACTTGCTTATGCAATAGTGCTTGTTTGTGTTATTCCGGCAAAAAAAGCCGATTACGAACCGCTTTCAAAACCGATGATGTACATTTTCTCGTCGCTTTTAGCTATTGCAATCGCATTGCTTGCTTTGCTTTTAGATAAGTCCAAGCCTTACGATTCTCGCAGTTTAACTTATGCGGCTGTATGTATTGCAACAAGTTTTGCATTGTCTTACATCAAATTTTTCACAGTCGGAGCTCAAGGCGGATCGGTTACGTTTGCAAGTTTGCTTCCCCTTGCCTTGTATGCTTACATGTTCGGACCTCGTAAAGGTGTTGTCGCAGGCATCGTTTACGGACTTCTTCAATTTATTCAATCACCGCAATTTTACGAACCTATGCAAGCGCTTTTGGACTATCCCATCGCATTCGGCGCAATAGGACTTGCCGGAATCGGTCGCAAATTCAAATTCTTAAAAGGCAACGTAACATTAGAGTTTTGCATAGGCACAGCAATTGCAGTAGTTTTCCGTTATATTGCTCACTCAATCAGCGGATACTTTGTATTTAGTTCTTGGGCATGGGAAGGTTACGGACCGCTTGCATATTCGCTTGCTTACAACTCATTTGTCTTTGTAGACTTGGCAGTAGTGCTTGTTGTTGCCGTTATATTGTTCACATCCGTTTCCGTTCGCAGAATGGTCAAAAACGTAGGCACAGCCGCCACAACAATCCAAGACGATTCTCAAACAGGCACCGCAAACAACTAATTGCAAACAAAATTGTTTTAGCAACAAAAAATGCAAAAATAAACCGCAAACGAGCAAAAATACTCTTGCAAAAAACTTGCAAATTATTTTTTCGTGTGCTATACTTATTTAGCGTAAAAATCAAATAGTATCATTTTGCCCAAAAATCAAGGCAAAAACGGAGGAATAAATCGTGCTTAGTTTAATAAATTTTGTTGAAGCCGCAACAACGGCAGTATTTATTGTAAGAATTATTCTTGCTGCAATGTGTTTGTTAGCAGTTGCATTTATTATATATGTTGTTATGAAACAATCCGGCAATTCCGATGGTATCGAAGCCATGACCGGCTCATCCGATAAGTCTGACGAATCTGAAACATATTACGGACAAAACGCAGGTTCTCGCAAAGAAGCTAAATTAAAGTTGTGGACATATATTTCCGCAGGTGTACTTGCTGTTGCTTGTATCGCTTTAATTATTCTAAGCGTTATTTTCCCCACAGCGTAATAGTAATTTATTATGGCGATTGTTTTTCAATCGCCATTTTTTTTTGCAAAGATAGGTATTTTCATGAATATAGACGAAAAAATTTACAAAATTCTTTCAAATTCCAAAGCGGAGTATTTAACGCTCAAACAAATATGTGCAGTCTTGGGTACAACAAGCAGTAGCGATCGCAAAATAGTTGCCGATTGTCTCGAACGTTTACAAAAGGACTACAAAATTATTTTTGACGAGCGTAACCATCGCTACAAGGTTGTTTCGGAAGAAGATTTTGGCAAAGCCGTTTTCAGTAGCACAAACAAGGGTTTCGGTTTTTTGCTTATGGACGACGGCAACGACTTGTTTGTTCCGGCAAACAAAACGCATGGAGCGTTTCACAAGGACGTAGTGCTTTACAAACGTGTCGAAGGTACCGTCGACGAGGCGGAAATTGTCAAAATTATCTCTCGCGGAATGACTCGCATCGTAGGTACTTACGACAAGCAACTAAAGTACGGATTCGTTATTCCGGACGAAAAGAAGTTTATCTCGGACATTTTTGTTCCCATGCGAGCCGACTTAAACGCACGTAACGGACAAAAAGTAGTGGCGGAAATCACTCACTACCCAACCGACAATCGCAACAACCCGGAAGGAAAAATTGTTCAAGTTTTAGGCTATCCCAACGAAAAAAACGTAGACGTTATGTCAATTGCCTATTCGTTCGGACTAAGTAAGGACTTTCCTTCGGCTGTTCAAAACAGAGCAAGCACGTTGCCACAAACCGTTTTGCAAAAAGATATCGACGGCAGACGAGACCTTCGCAACCAAATCACTTTTACAATTGACGGTGAAGATGCCAAGGACTTGGACGATGCCGTTTCTTGTGTCAAAAACGACGACGGCACTTTCACTTTAGGAGTGCACATTGCCGACGTAAGTAACTATGTAATACCGGGCGGAGAAATAGACAAAGAAGCATTTTCTCGCGGAACAAGTGTCTACCTTCCACAAACCGTTTTACCCATGTTGCCGGTAGAGTTGTCCAACGGCATTTGTTCGCTTTATCAAGGGGTAGACCGTCTAACCGTCTCTTGCGAAATGATCATAAATTCCAAAGGCAAAGTGCTTTCTTACGACATTTTCCCTTCGGTAATAAACAGCAAACATCGTATGACTTACACCGATGTGCAAGCAATTTTTGACGGCGACCAAAACACAACAAACAATTATGCCGATATCGTCCCCATGCTTTTAGTCATGAAGGAACTTGCCGAAATCTTGCAAAATCAACGCAACCTACGTGGAAATATCGATTTTGCCGGCAAGGAAGTTTATTTTATTTACGACGACAACGGAGAAGTTATCGACGTAAAGCCGTATCAGCACACATTTGCGCACCAACTAATCGAAGAATTTATGATTGTAGCCAACGAGTCCGTTGCCGATTATGCCGCAAATTTTGAGTTGCCGTTTGTCTATCGTGTTCACGAAAACCCCGACGAAGAAAAAATCGAAACGTTGCTTGCACTTATGAAAGGTGTCGGCATACGGTTAAAGCCTACACAAAACATAACAAGCAGTTACTTGCAAGAAGCACTCAGTCAGGCGCAAAACACCCCTTACTTCAACTTAATCAACGATGTTATGCTACGCACAATGCAAAAAGCCAAGTATTCCACCGTAAACATAGGGCATTTTGGTTTAGCCAGCAAACGTTATTGCCACTTTACTTCCCCAATTCGTCGTTATCCTGATTTAGTCGTGCATCGCATACTCAAAACTTCCGTATTCGGCAAAATGACCGAAAAGGCACTTCGTGCTTACGAAGATATGGCAAGCGACACGGCAACACAAGCAAGTATACGAGAAAAACTTGCAACCGAGGCGGAACGCAAAGCCGACGACATGAAAAAATGTCAATATGCATCGCGCCTTGTCGGACAATCGTTTGATGCTATCGTTTCGGGTGTGACCGAAAACGGAATTTTCTGTGCATTGCCCAACACAGTCGAAGGCTTTATTTCCCTCGACAATCTCGGTGGAATGTTCACTTACGACAAAAAACGTTTTTGCCTATACAACGAAGCCAAAACTTATTCACTTGGCGACAGCATAAAAATCACAATAAGCAGTGTAAACATTTCCGCTTGCAAAATAGATTTTCTTTTATGCAACGAGTAATCTCGGTCAAACTTTTATCTTGACTTATCTATCACAAACAATTATAATAAACAAAGTATGAAAATTATTGCAACCAACAAAAAAGCCAGACACGATTATTTTATCGTGGAAACGTTAGAGTGCGGCATAAATCTCATCGGATGCGAAGTAAAATCACTTCGTAAAGGCGAGGTTAATTTGTCGGACTCTTATTGTCGTGTACAAAACGGCAATTTAGTGCTTATCGGTTGCCACATAAAAAATTACGACAAAGGCAGTTATTCCAATGTCGAAAGTCGCAGAGATCGTCGCTTGCTTGCTCACAAGCGCGAAATTATGCGTATTCTCGGAAAAGTCAAGGAAAAGGGCTATTCCATGGTCCCCTTGTCAATTTATTTTAAGGGCAGTTTAGTAAAAGTAGAAGTTGCGCTTGTAAAAGGCAAACAGAATTTTGACAAAAAGCAAACAATTCGCAACAAAGATATCGAACGCGAACAGCAACGTGCCGTTTCGGATTACAAAAACAAAACAAGATGAAGTACGATTTTAGCAATGCCGACTTTTCTCGCGTTTGTATCATAGGCAGTCCCGGTAGCGGAAAAAGCACATTGTCAAAGTCCCTTGCAAACTTGCTAAATTTACCGCTTACGCACTTGGATGCAGTCTTATGGAAGCCAAATTGGGTTTTGCCAACCGTTGACGAGCGCAAAGAAATTCACAACCAAATAATTCAAAATGAGTTTTGGCTCATTGACGGCATGTGGGGATCGCTTGTTGCCGACAGGTTTACTCGAGCAACCGTTGTTGTCTATCTCGATTACAACCGTTTTTTGTGTCTAAAGCGTGCTTACAAGCGGTACAAAAACGGTCAAACAAGCCGTTCGGACATGGCAAGCGGATGCAGTGATAAATTCGATAGCGAATTTTTCAACTACATTTTCACTTTTCCCAATCGTATGCGTCCTAAAATCTACAAATTGGAAAATCAAAACTCGCAAATAACTTATTTTAATTTACGTAGTCCCAAACAAACGGAAGATTTTCTTTCACAGTTAAAAGGCTACCTAAGTAAGTAGTTTTCGCAAAGAAACAGGCAACAAATATTCGTTGCAAAATATTAAAAAAAAGCAAAGTAAAAGACTTTTGGAGATAACAATGCAATTAAAAGTTTTCAACACACTTTCTCGCAAAAAGGAACTGTTTGTTCCCATCACACAGGGCAAAGTAGGTATGTACTCTTGTGGTCCCACAGTTTACAAGTATGCCCACATAGGCAACTTGCGTGCTTACGTCTTTATGGACGAACTCAGAAGAGTTTTGGAGTACGACGGTTACAAAGTAAAGTCAATTATGAATATCACCGACGTAGGACATCTTGTATCCGATGCCGATGACGGTGAAGACAAAATGCAAAAATCTGCCAACGAAACGGGCAAAACCCCGCTTGAAATTGCCGATTTTTACACAAATCAATTCATGAAGGATATCGATGCGCTCAACATCAAACGTCCAACCGTTTGCCCCAAGGCAACGCAAAACATTTCGGAAATGATCGAAATAGTGCAAGCGCTTTTAGACAAGGGCTATGCCTATCAAACCGAAGACGGAATTTATTTTTCTGTTGAAAAATTCCCCAACTATGGCAAACTTTCCGGCATAAACCTTCAAGAGCAACGCCATGGCGCACGTGTAGAAGTCAACGATTTTAAGCATCACCCAATTGACTTTGCATTGTGGAAAAAGGCAGCACCCAATCACTTGCAACAATGGAACAGTCCGTGGGGTATGGGTTTCCCCGGTTGGCACATAGAGTGCACCGCAATGTCCAAAAAATATTTAGGTGAGCAATTCGATATTCACACAGGCGGAGTAGACCACATTCCCATCCACCACGAAAACGAAATTGCCCAAGCTGAGTGTTGGCTCGGACACAAAGCCGTCAATTATTGGATGCACAGCGAGTTTATGCTTATCGACGGCGGAAAAATGAGCAAATCTCTCGGCAACACTTACACTGTAACCGACTTAATCAACAAAGGTTATTCACCTGTTGTATTTAGATATTTTTGCTTAAACGTTCAGTACCGTCAAAAAATCAATTTTACTTGGGACGGAATGGACTCGGCAAAAGTTGCCTACAACAAATTGTGTGCTTTACTTTTATCTCACAAAAACAGTAGCGAAACAACCGACAAAGCAATTTTGGACGACTATCAAAACCGTTTTGAAGAAGCAATAAACGACGACTTAAACATCCCCCTTGCAATAGGTGTGTTGTGGACAATGCTCAAGCTTCCTCGCTCCAAGGACGTTTACAATCTTGCTCTCAAATTCGATCAAGTTTTTGCACTCGATTTTGACAAAATTGTCGAAGAAAAACCGCAAATCGAAATTCCCGACGACGTAAAACAGCTTGCCGAAAGCCGTTTGCTTGCCCGCAAAGCCAAAAATTGGGCAGAAAGCGACAAACTTCGTGACGAAATCGCAAGCAAAGGTTTTGCCGTCAAAGACACTGCAAGCGGCTACGAATTGACTCCCAAACAGTAATTTTGCAATTTAATCTTATTGCTTTGCAAAGTAGTAGTTTAAATGTATTTTTTTGCAGTGCAGCATAGTTGTTCGTTCTGTTAAAAGATTTTATCAAAAACCGCACTTGACAACAAATTATCATTTTAATTTTGTCGCTTTGCAAAGTAGTAGTTTAAATGTATTTTTTTTGCAGTGTAAAGTAGTGCTTCATTTACCTAAAAGATTCTACAAAAGCGATTGAATGCAATGTTGTTTTGCATTGAAAGTCATGTTTTTTTCCATTTGAAAATCATATTGCTTTGCTATGTAGATTTTATTGATTGCACACTCAAAAAATATTTTTATCAAAAACCGCACTTGACAACAAATTGTCGTTGTTGTATACTAACTTCAAACTAAGGGTAAAACTATGGATAGATTATTTTTAAAAAAGTCAACATCAATTTTAACGGTAGTAGCGTTGCTTATTGTAATTGTAATGTTGTTTTCGCTTTTGACACTTTTAACTCAAAAGGCATCACTCAGCACTCGTGCGGAAAAGTTAAAGACGCTTATCGAACAGTCCAAGAGTGACAACGAAGCCAAACAACAACTTATCGACTTTATGCAAACCGACGAGTATGTCAAAAATTGGGCATTAAACAACGGCTTAATCAACAGTGACGACGTTTCCTATATTCAGCAAGTCACCGGCAAATAATTTTTGTCCGCAGTTGTAACGGAGAGAGTCAAAGTAAACCCGTTTTTTCCGCAAGCATTAAGCCAAAATTAAAATTAAAAAAATATCTCAACACAAACCGACATTATTTTGTCGGTTTTTTCATTTTATTCCATGTTTTCTAAAAATTGCTATTGACCTAAAACGTATTATGTTATACAATTATAAAAGAAAAGTTATTTAGCAGTGCCATTTAACTGGCACACAATTATGTTGTCCGTCGAGCAATTAAAATTTTTTTTGCGGACTTATGTTTAAGGGGTGACGTCATGAGTAAAAAACCTACTTTACCAAGTAAATTTATTATGTCTATGGCACGCACGTTTTACGGCAAAAGATATTTCAAAAAGCAATGCACTCTTACTGCCGATTGCGACTTGTCAAAAATCAAACCGCCTTACATTGTAGTTGCAAACCATGCAGGTTTTGCCGATGTTGCCGGACTTGTAATGCTACTCGGAAAACACAATGCAAATTTCATTACATCCGTCACGCAAATTGTAAAGTGGCCTTCACTTATTAAAAAGATGGGTATTTTACCCAAAAAGCAATTTACGGTAGACACGTCCCTCATACGAGATATTCGCTATGTGTTGGATCATGGCACACCCGTTGCAATTTTCCCCGAGGCAAAGTTGTCGGTAGTCGGTACGCCAAATATCATCAAACCGTCTATTGCAAAGTTAATAAGGCTTGTAAAAGTACCGCTTGTAACGGTATGTTTTGACGGCACTTATCTTCACAAACCGCGTTGGGCACAAAACAAACGTTTTGTACCAATTAGGGCACGTGTAAAAATGGCTGTTTCTCCGGAAGAAGTGGGTAAGTTATCCGTTGACGAAATTCACAACAGAATTGTTCAAAATCTTTATTACGACGACTATGCTTACCAAAGGGACAACAAAATAGAAATAGACGTTCCGCACCTTACCGAAGGATTGGAAAATATTCTTTACAAATGTCCTAATTGTCAAGCAGAGTTTGCCATGACAGCTCACGACAACAAACTCACTTGTTCCAAATGCGGCTACCAAGTGGAAATGGATAAGTATGGAGTACTTTCCGGCAAATTTTCAAGTGTTCCTGATTGGTACAACTGGCAAGCACAACGTGTTCACGACGAATTGCATGAAGGCACGTATTTTTACAGGGGCTATTTTATTGTAGAAAAGTTGGTCGGAAAAAATTACGTCGAGCTTGGCAAAGGCCTACTTACTCACAATCAAGACGGATTGTCCGTTGAAATGGAAGGACTGTCCCTATTTTACAAACGCGACACGTTTTACACGTTGTCGTTCAACAACGACTACATTTATTTGCCCACTCAAGAAGCGGTTTATCGCCTTGCACGGACGGAAAATGCAGGATGCACCGCAAAACTTAACTTGGCGGTAGAACAACAAAATATAATCGACGAACAAGCACAGCAAAAGTAATTTTGCTTGCTTTTTTGTTGCCTTTTTTTTGTAATTAAAAACGCTTTGTCTAAATACATTTGTCCTTTTTTAATTTACAAAAAAAAACATGTGTGATAAAATGAAAAACGTAAAAAAATTGCATGTTTATTTGTTTTTTTTGTGAAATTTTTTTTGTTATATTCATTTAAAATTATGTTTTACTGTAGCAAAAAAAATCAATCTTGCATTGAAAATATTTTTCAGTAATAAAAACTTTTTTTGCTAAAACAAACAAATTGCATCAAGTTGGATTCTATTAAAAATCATGACTCAATTATTGCATTTTAATCAAGAAGATTTACAAACAGCCGGCAGGCTTATACGAGAAGGACAACTTGTTGCTTTCCCTACAGAAACGGTTTATGGTTTAGGTGCCAATGCTTTTGACGAACAAGCCATAAAAAACACTTATGTGGCAAAGGGCCGTCCAAGTGACAACCCGATAATTGTCCACGTTTGGTGCAAGGAACAAATCTACCAAGTGGCAAGGGAAGTTTCACAAGATGCCGAAAAAATTATCGACAATCTCATGCCCGGTAGTGTAACGATAGTGCTCCCCAAACAGCCTACAATCAGCGATTGCATAACGGCAGGGCTTGACACAGTTGCAATAAGAATGCCGCTTTCACAGCAAGCAAGAGACTTTTTAAGATATGCACAGGTGCCTGTAACCGCTCCCAGTGCAAACACAAGTTCTCGTCCGAGTCCCACGACGTGGCAACGCGTAAAAGACGATCTTGACGGCAAAATTTCCGCTATTTTATGTGGAGACAATTGTCAAGTCGGCATCGAATCTACAGTACTTGACTTGACAGGCGAAAATCCTCGCATCTTACGTCCCGGAATTGTTACACCGGACATCATTCAAGCGGTTTTAGGCAAGCATGTGGACGTTATCACCAACCCCAAAGACAAAGTCAATTCCCCTGGTGTAAAGTACAAGCATTATGCTCCCAAAGTGCCGATGGCTTTAGATTTGTCGGGAGACGTCAAAAAGTTAACCGACTATTACGACAACTTAGTGAGCCAAGGGCTAAACCCGGTTTTACTTGTAGAACAACCGCAAAAATTTGGCGAAAGAAATGCTGTTTGCATAGGCAACACCGATAAGGAAGTTGCAAAAAACTTGTTTGAAAATTTGCGTCAACTTGAAACCAAGTACGATTACATTATTGCAAGCTTCACTTCAAAAACGCAGTTTGCTCAAAGCATACTAAACAGGTTAGTCCGTTCAGCTGCCCACAATCTTATTTGATTTTGTTTTTTTCTATAATCGAAAAAAATCTTACAAATTCTGTAGAAAAACAACTGCTTTACAAGGTTGACGCCAAAACAAACACAATATGTGAAAAACATGTGTTGAAAATATCAAACACACACAAAAAAGCTTGTGTTAAAGGATATCAAAATAAACATATGTTGAAAATATCAAAAAAACAAAAAGCTTGTATTGAAACATATCAAAAATAGATCCAAAAATGTTTGTGTTGAGAGAATCAAAAACACACACAAAAAAGCTTGTGTTAAAGGATATAAAAAAACATAAAAAGTATGTGTTGTAAAATTAAAAACACATTGTTATTTTTTTAAAAGCGTTGTAGAGTTAACATTTAAACGATATGACACAAAAATTATAAAAGGACTTGCTATTATGAAAATTGCTTTTGCCTGTGATCACGGCGGATTAGAACTTAAAAACGGATTGATACAGTACCTAAGTCAACAAGGCTATGAAGTGCAAGATTTCGGTACTTACACAAAGGACAGTTGTGACTATCCCGATTTTGCTCACAAGGCAGCACAAGCCGTACAAGACGGAGTTTGCCAAAGAGGTGTGGTTGTCTGCACAACAGGTATAGGTGTCAGCATGGTGGCAAATCGCCACAGTGGAGTTAGATGCGCCCTTTGTTCAAGCACCGATCAAGCGGAGCTTACTCGCAAGCACAATAATGCAAACATGATTGCATTCGGTCAAAAGTATATTACTTTAGATATGGCAAAACTTATGGTTGATATTTTTTTGAAAACCGAATTTGAAGGCGGAAGACATGTCCGTCGTGTTGAAAAAATCGAGGTAAAAAATGATTGAAACTGTGATTGGCTCCATTTTGGAAGCCGAGGATGAAGCAAAAAAGCGTATAGCCGAAGCCGAAAAGAAAGCTGCCGAAAAAGTTAACCAGGCAGAAATCGATGCCGAACAGCTTAAAAAGCAAGCTGCCGCACAAAACAAGGCTTATTTTGCCGAGCGTTCACAACAAATTGAAAAATCTGCACAAGAGAATGCTCAAAAATATCTAACCGAGCAAAATGCTCAAACCGACAAAATAGTGGAAAACTATAAAGTCAATGTTGATTCGGCTGTAAAAATCATTTTGGAGTCGCTGTAAAAAATGGCAATTGTAAAGATGAAAAGGCTATCCTTGCTTGCAATGAAATGTGACAAGGAAAATATATACAATGCGCTGATACGCACAGGAGCGGTGCAACTCAAACGCACAGCTGATATTCCTTGCTGTGTTTTTGCCGATTGTTCAGCCGATCGTGATGCTGTTTCCGCTAAAATAAAACATGTAGAGGAAGCAATTTCCTATGTGTCTCAGCAGGCAGAACGTTACAACACCCTACACAAAGATGATAAAGCACAAGTTGCCAAAACAACTTTTGCTAAACCTCTTGCAGAGTGCACTTTTGACGATTTTTTGTCGCTCGGTCAAGAAAACATGCACAAAATTGACGAGATGTTTGCGTTAAGGGATGAAGTAAGCATATTACATTCGCAACTAACTCAAACTCAAAGCGAGCTTGACAAAGCATTGCCTTATGTTGGTTTACCTAAACCCACTACGGAGTACGCCGATACCGATAGCACGTTTGTAAAAATCTGTCTTCTTCCAAATGCGGAACAAATTAAATTGCAAACTCTTGCAAGTGAGTACGACGGAGTTGAGTACGAAATAAAAGACACGTTTACTCAAAATTGCTTGGTTGTCGTTGTTTGCCACAAGAGTCAGCAAGACTTTTTTCTCAAAGCATCTGCTTTAGGACTTGTCGAAAGCAATTTTGTTTGCGAAAAATTACCAAGTGAGCACATTGAAGAGCTCAATAAAAAGATCGAGTTACTAAACAGTCAAATAGCGGAAGGTGAAAAACAAATAGCAAACTATGCTTCGCATTTAGTCGAGTGGAAAATTTATGTCGACTACCTCGGCATGGTAGACAAAAAATTATCTGCCGACAGCAACTTGCAACTCACAAATTCGTCGTTTGTTTTGGAAGCTTACTATCCTGCGGAAAGTGAACAAATTGTTTTGAATGCAATTGATGGTGTAACTGACTGTTACGAAGTGTACTCTTATGATATAGGCGAAGAAGAATTCGCTCCTACGTTAGTTAAAAACAATGGTGTTGTAAAGCAGTTTGAATTTGTTACAAACAATTACACTCCGCCCGAATATCACGAAATCGATCCAAACCCTGTAATGTCTTTTTTCTATTTTGTTATTTTTGGACTTATGGTCGCCGATGTCGGATACGGATTGTTGCTTGCATTGGTTGGGGTTTTGGCTCACTTTGCAATTAAGCAAAAAACAGGCATGCGCACAATGTTACAGCTATTTGGTATATGCGGAGTTGCAGCAATGATTGTCGGGGGAATGCTTGGCAGCTTTTTCTCGTATCAAATTAAAAATGTGTTTTCTTGGTGGCCTGTACTTATTCCGGATCCGTCAACACAACCTATGGTAATGATGATAATAAGTTTACTTGCCGGAGTTGTTCATATTACAGCCGGTGTGGCTTGTAACATGGCAGTTAAAATTAAACATAAAAAAGTGCTTTCGGCATGGCTTGTTGACTTTCCTTGGATAATAGTGTTTGTGTCGTTTATTTTAACAATATTAAATCCGGCACTTGATATGGCAGGATATGAACCATACAACATTTTGCGTTTGCCGAATAATGTTGCCAGCATATGTTTATACATCTGTTTGGGATCGCTTGCATTTGCTATTTTGTTTGCAGGCCTCGACACGAAAGGTATTATTGGTAAGGCAATGAAAAGTTTTGGTAGTGCATATGGACTAATCAACTACTTTTCGGATATAATGAGCTACATTAGAGTTTTTGGACTTATGTTGAGTTCGGCGTTGATGGGTACGGTAATAAACGATCTTGCTGGCATGGTTGCCGGCAATGGAGGATTAGGTTATTTCTTTGCGGCAGTTTTACTGATATTCGCTCATGTATTCAACTTGGTTATAGGAATTTTGGGCGTGTATATTCATGACGGAAGATTGCAGTATGTCGAATTCTTTGGGAAATTTTACACGGGAGACGGACAACTGTTCGTGCCGTTTTGCAGTGACACAAAGTATACAGCCGTAAGTTTTAAGTAATCACAATAAAACACGACAATTTGTCGTTAATAAATATTAAAAATTCAAAAACATTTTTTGGAGGAACAAAAAAATGACAGGTTTAACAATAGGCATCATGGGGCTTGCTTTATGCGCAATCCTTTGCGGTATCGGTTCCGGTATCGGTCTTAAAGCAACTGGCAGTGCATCAACCGGAGTTATGGCAGAAGATCCTTCTAAGTTTAGCAAAGTAATCGTACTTGCATTGCTTCCCGCTACACAAGGTATTTACGGATTTGTTATTGCCATCATGGGCGCATCTTATTTGCCCACTGCATCGGCTTTAGCCGGACAAACGGTTAGCGAGGCACAAATTTTATCGCAAGGTTGGAGTGTATTTTGGGCAGTAATGCCTATGGCTATCGGTGGTTTGGTTTCGGCTATTTTGCAAGGACTTACAGCCGCATCCACAATTCACGGAGTAGGTAAAAACGGAGAAATTGCATCCAAGGCACTTATTTTCCCTGCGATGATCGAGTTCTATGCTTTGCTTGGTTTGGTCGTATCGATTTTACTTTTGCAAAACATCCCCGTTTCAAGCGTTAGCCAAATCGTTATTGATACGGCAGCAGCGGTCGGAGCTTAATACATACAAACAATATTTAGTTGCTTGAACAGTGGCAACTAACTACCGAGGTCTACAATGAACGGTAAAGAAAATATCATTCAACGTATTCTAAGCGATGCAGACGAAAAATGTAGGTACATTTTGTCCGAGGCAGACGAACAAATCCAAAACATAAACAAAAAAGCTCAAAGTGAGTTGTCGTCAGACAAAGAGCAACTTGAAAATCGTCTTGTTGCCCTTGACGGCGAACGTCAGCGTAACACACTTGCTTGGGCAAAGTTGGAAGTTCGCAAATATATCTTGCAACAAAAACAAAATCTTATTTCGTCTTGCTATCAAAAGGCACTAAACAGCTTGCTTTCTCTTGACGATGCAGGCACGCTTGCCTTGCTTGGAAAATTAATTACAAAATATGCCGAAAATAATGAACATGTTAGAATAACCCCCAAAGACAAAAACATTGTTACGCAAAAATTTTTGGACAGTTTCAATCTAAATCTTGTTTTGGACGATCAAATTGCACAAGGCAATGGCGGACTTGTTTTGTTAGGCGAGGGGTATGAAAAGGACTTGACGCTTGAAAAAGTAGTTGTCTACTTACGTGAAAATACCGAAGCACAAGTTTCGGCTACGCTTTTTGGAGACAAAAATGACTAACGGCGATCAACTTTTTGCGAACGGAAGACTTGCTGTAATGTCTACAAAACTTTTTGGAGCTGACAAGTTTAACAGGCTTGCCGAATGTTCGTCTGTGGCAGAAGCAGTGCGGATTTTGTCCGAAAGCGGTTACGGCAGTATTGTCGAGTCAAGCGACTATGAAAAGTTGTTGCAATCCGAAACAGACATAATGCTTTCAAATTTTAAAGAATTGTGTTGCAACGAAAAAATTCGTAGTTACTTTTTGTGCAAGTACGATTATTGTAATGCAAAAATGCTTATGAAAGCAAAGTACATGCGAGTTGACGGAACGGAAAATTGCTTCAAAAACGCAAGTTTTGATCCAAGTGACATGCAAAACGATTTTACAGGAGACAATTATTCGGCTTATTCCAAAGAAATGGCAACGGCATGCGACGAAATCGACTTTCAATTTGCATCCGGCAATCGTTTGCCTAAAAACGTGGACACGATTTTGGATAAGGCAATGTATGTCGAGATGAGGAGACTGGCAAACAGAAGCTGCTATTCGCTTATAAAAAAACTTTTTAAGTTTCAAGTCGACAGTACAAACTTATTTGCTATGTTTAGATGTAAAAAAGCAGGAATTTCTGTTGATAACTTTGAAAACATGGTAATTGATGGTGGAATGTTGTCTAAAGACACTCTTGTCGCATTGTGGAGCGGAGCAAAAATTGGTATGCCTACGAGCGAGCTAAGACAGTTGTGGAGCTATTTATCACAAGGCAAACTTGTTGATGCAGAAAATGCAGAGCAAGCTTGTGTCTACAATCTTCTTTCAACTGATGTCGATACATTGACTGTTCAACCTGCACTTGAATATTTTGTAAAGAAAAGCCAAGAAATAAATCTTGTTAGATACATTATTATTTGTGTAAAAAATGGTGTAGCTAAGGACGTTATAAAGCATCGCATAAGATAATAGGTAACAAAAATGGTAAACAAAATTGCTGTAATCGGCGATAAAGACGCAGTATTAGGCTTTAAAGCTGTCGGCGTTGAGGTTTTTGACGCGACCACGGCGGAACAAGCACAAAAATTGGTACATACTCTTTCTCAAAAAGACTATGCTGTAATTTTTATTGCGGAAAATCTTGCCGAACAGATACCCGAAACAATACAAAAAACAAAGACGCAAGCTTATCCCGCACTCGTGCCTATTCCTACAAATGGTCAAAGTAGTGGATTTGGACTCAAAGGCATCAAGGAAGACGTGGAAAAAGCTATTGGTGTAGACATTTTATTTAACAAAGAGGATAAATAATGACAGGAAAAATCGTAAAAGTTAGCGGACCGCTTATTGTTGCCGAAAATCTTGCCGACGTAGAAATGTACGACGTTGTTAAGGTTTCGGACAAAAAACTTATCGGTGAAGTAATCGAATTGCGCAATGATAAGGCAAGTATCCAAGTTTACGAAGAAACAAGTGGTTTAAAGGTAGGCGATGAAGTGGTATCCACAGGCGCCCCTCTTTCCGTAGAGCTAGGACCTGGACTTATCGAAGGTATTTTTGACGGAATTCAACGTCCGCTAAACGTACTTATGGAAAAGTCCGGCTCGCGTATAGGCAGAGGTATCGAAGTAAATGCAATCAGCCGTGATAAAAAGTGGCATTTTGTACCGGTTGTCAAGGTTGGAGATAACGTTATTGCCGGTGATGTACTCGGTACTGTGCAAGAAACCGTTACGGTCTTACATAAAATTATGGTGCCGTATGGTGTGGAAGGCAAAATTACTTCCATCGCTGTTGAGGGAGACTACACCGTAGAAGAAGAAATTGCTAAGGTGCAAGATAAATCAATAGCCATGTTGCAAAAATGGCCTGTTCGTAAAGGTCGTCCTTATAAACAAAAAATGGCACCGGATCTTCCAATGATAACGGGACAACGTGTTATCGATACGCTTTTCCCAATTGCTAAAGGCGGTGTTGCGGCAGTCCCGGGCCCCTTCGGTAGTGGAAAAACGGTTGTTCAGCACCAACTTGCAAAATGGGCCGATGCGGATATTATTGTGTATGTAGGTTGCGGAGAGCGTGGAAACGAAATGACCGACGTTTTGCGTGAGTTTCCCGAGTTGAATGATCCCAAAACCGGCGAACCGCTTATGAAACGTACAGTTCTTATTGCTAACACAAGTGACATGCCT
Source organism: bacterium (assembly GCA_963619835.1). Classification (GTDB taxonomy): domain Bacteria; phylum Bacillota; class Clostridia; order Christensenellales; family CAG-314; genus Fimimonas. The sequence goes on from CAVEYD010000013.1 coordinate 22,724, forward strand.
GTTGCCGCTCGTGAAGCAAGCATCTACACGGGAATTACCATTGCAGAATATTTCCGTGACATGGGATACACTGTTGCAATCATGGCAGATAGTACATCTCGTTGGGCAGAAGCACTTCGTGAAATGAGCGGACGTTTGGAAGAAATGCCCGGCGAAGAAGGTTATCCAGCCTACTTGTCAAGCAGACTTGCCGAGTTCTACGAACGTGCAGGTATTGTAAAAGTGCTTGGATCTGCAAACACAGTTGGTGCAATTTCTGCTATCGGAGCTGTTTCGCCTCCGGGCGGAGACTTGTCGGAACCTGTATCTCAAGCAACACTACGTATTGTAAAAGTCTTTTGGGGACTTTCTGCAAGCCTCGCTTATAAACGTCACTTTCCTGCAATCGATTGGCTGACAAGTTATTCTCTTTACGACGACAAACTGGAAAATTGGTATTCGGACAATGTTGCCGAAGACTTTAACCAACTCAAACAAGAATTGCGTTTTGTTTTACAAGAGGAAAGTCAACTAAATGAAATTGTTCGCTTGGTCGGTATGGATGCTCTCGGAGCTAAAGATCGTCTAACTATGGAAACGGCAAAGTCAATTAGAGAAGACTACTTGCATCAAAATGCTTTCCATGAGATTGATACGTACACATCTCTTACAAAACAGTACAAAATGATGAAACTTATTTTGAGCTTTTATCATTTGGCAAACGATGCGCTTGAAAACGGAGCAGAGTTGAAGGACTTGTTGTTGTTGCCTGTAAGAGAACAGATAGGTCGTTCAAAATATGTCCATGAAGAAAATCTTGAACAATTAGACGAAATACAACGTAATATCAAAAAAGAAATTAACGCTCTCGTAAACAAAGGAGAAGCAAATGTTTAAAGAATACAAAACCATTCGTGAAGTTGTAGGGCCGCTTATGCTTGTCGACAATGTTCAAGGTGTAAGCTACAATGAACTTGTGGAAATTAGTCAAGAAAACGGTGAAGTGCGTCGTGGTAAAGTACTCGAAGTAAACGGAGACAAAGCTCTTGTCCAGTTGTTCGAAGGTACGCAAGGACTTAAAATCTCTACTTCAAAAGCACGTTTTTTAGGCAGAAGCTTGGAACTTGCCGTTTCAGAAGATATGCTCGGCCGTGTATTTAATGGTATGGGCGAGCCTATCGACGGCGGTGCACCCATTATTGCCGACATGCGTATGGATATCAACGGACAACCCATTAACCCCTATGCAAGAGACTACCCCAACGAATTTATTCAAACGGGTATTTCGGCAATTGACGGCCTTAACACGCTTGTAAGAGGTCAAAAGTTGCCGGTATTTTCTGCAAGCGGATTGCCACATGCTCAACTTGCTGCACAAATTGCTCGTCAAGCAAAAGTTTTAGGCGATGACGAAAAATTTGCCGTAGTTTTCGGTGCAATGGGCATCACTTACGAAGAAGCGGACTTCTTTATAAAGGACTTTAACAAAACAGGGGCAATTGAGCGTACCGTTATGTTTATAAACCTTGCCAACGATCCTGCCATTGAACGTATTTCTACACCGCGTATGGCATTGACTGCTGCAGAGTATTTGGCATTTGAAAAGGGAATGCAAGTTTTGGTAATATTAACCGATATTACCAACTATGCCGAAGCCCTTCGTGAAACATCGGCTGCTCGTAAAGAAGTTCCCGGACGTCGCGGATATCCCGGGTACATGTACACTGACTTAGCATCCATGTACGAACGTGCCGGACGTATACACGGTTGCAACGGATCAATAACGCAAATTCCCATTTTGTCAATGCCGGAAGACGACAAAACGCATCCGATTCCCGACTTGACAGGATATATTACGGAAGGGCAAATTATTTTGTCGCGTGACCTGTACAAACGTGGCTACAATCCGCCGATTGATGTTTTGCCAAGTTTGTCTCGTCTAAAAGATAAAGGCATTGGCAAAGGAAAAACGCGTGAAGACCATGCAAGCACGATGAATCAATTATTCTCGGCTTATGCACAAGGCAAGGAAGCAAAAGAACTTTCAGCAATTCTCGGTGAATCGGCTCTTTCTGATGTAGATAAATTGTATGCAAAGTTTGCCGTAGAGTTTGAAAAACAGTATATAGCGCAAGGATTCAACACAAATAGATCCATTGAAGAAACACTCGATTTAGGTTGGAAGTTGCTTGGAATTTTGCCTCGTAGCGAACTAAAACGTATTTCTGACGAAATGCTCGATAAGTATTACAAACCATACGAATTAGACTAAAAATAAAGATTATTTAAGTAGGATAAAATTATGGCAATAATGAATGTCAACCCAACGCGAATGGAGTTAAAACGCCTTCAAGCAAGGCTCAAGACGGCTACTCGCGGACATAAATTATTAAAAGATAAAACGGACGAAATGATCCGTCGCTTTATCGCGCTTGCACAGGAAAACAAAAACTTGCGTTTGCAAACCGAAAAAGATCTTGCCGATGCACTTGTCAATTTTACGCTTGCGCGCGCAGGCGGAGATTCTCGCTTGGTTGAAGAAGCCATTATGATGCCTTCTCGTAATGTTAAGCTTGATTGTTCTAAAAGGAAAGTAATGGGCGTGGAAGTGCCTGCCATTGAAATTCAAGACGAGACGCAAGACTTGTATCCTTACGGATTTTTGGCACAAAGTGCACAGCTTGACGACTCAATCCGTGGTCTAAATTCTGTTTTGTACAAACTTATCAAGCTTGCAGAAACGGAAAAAACTTGTAACATGCTTGCCGACGAAATCGAAAAAAACAAACGTCGTGTAAATGCGTTGGAAAACATAATGATTCCGCAACTTACCGAAACAATAAAGTATATAAAAATGAAACTTGACGAAAGCGAACGTTCGGCAACTGTACGTTTGATGAAAGTTAAAGACATACTAAATAATTAGTCTATTTTTTGCCGCAGATTTTCTGCGGTTTTTTGTTTATTTGACTACAAGTTGAAAAATGTTAGATAAATTGCACAGAAATAAAATTGAACGAGTAATTTTAAGTTTATGTATCAGGGATTAAACGAAAGAATATTGCAAGCAAAGCAACAAAACCTTTTGATTAGAACGGGAGAATTAACACTTTTGCCGCTACATCCTTGTGATGCAATGGCGGTTTTTGAGTGGATGTCTAATGAAAATGTTGCAAAATACATGCCATATAATGCAGTAAGTGATATTAAACGAGTGGAAGAGTGGTTGCAAAATATCCCGCAGGGGAGCTTTGATTTCGGAATTTTTTTGCATCAAGATGTATTAATAGGTAGTTGTGGGTTAATTAAAAGACAAGATGAGTGTGAAGTTAGTTTTCATTTTAATGAAAATTATTGGAACAACGGATACGCAACAAAAACCGTAAAAGCTGTTGTCGGTTGGGCAGCAAGTACTTTAAATGCGAAATGTTTTTGTTTAAATCACGTTTTAGAAAATGTCGCATCGCAACATGTTGCTGAAAAATGTGGTTTTATTTATGAGAGAATAGGTTCACTTACAAAAGTAGACGGTTTAAAAAAATTCACCACAAAACACTACGTATTAAGAACAAACAGTCTACATGAAATGAATTTGAAACTGCAACCTTTTGAAAGTATCGTTTGCGGCCACAAAACAATTGAATTGCGTTTGAATGATGAAAAACGGCAATTGGTGAAAGATGGCGACTATATAGTTTTTAATTGTGAAGGGCGTCGTGCAGTTGTGAAAGTTCTGAAAAAATATATTTTTGCCGACTTTGAAAAATTGTACAAAAAATTGGATTTGACAAAGTGTGGTTATTTGCCACTTGAAGCTGTTTATGCATCACCTAAAGATATGTGCAAGTATTATTCACTTGCAAAGCAAAAGCAGCATGGCGTTGTTGGCATAGAATTTGAACTTTTGTTTTTCGACTGATTTTTTGGGGTAAATTTGTACAAGAATATAGAAATTCTACAAATTGATGCAAAAATATCTATTTTGTGAATTTATTTTAGAATATAAGGTATTAATTTTTTTTTGCAATGTAGCACTGTATTTATCAAGCTAAAGCATAAAAATCGTAAAAACTCGCCTAAGATTTTTCTTAGGCGAGTTTTTTATTTGTTGCCAAATTTTTCGATTGTTTTAAGTAGCATTTGTTCCATTTGCTCCATGCATTTTTTGCGAGAAAACAAATTTGAGGACATTTCAATGTATTTTTGTCTTTCTTCGATATATTTATCCGGGTTGTCAATCCAGTAGTCTATCTTATTTGCAAGATCTTGAGGATTGCCGTCCTTAAAAGATGTGTGTTCGTCAATAGAGTAGCTGTGAGTTGCGCATCTTGGAGAATCGTTTATTATTGGTACAAGCCCACATGAAATTGCTTCCAAACATCCTATTCCTTCGGCCTCAATTTCTGCAGCATGTACATACAGGTAGCACGAGCGTAGCACATCAGGCATTTTTTCCCTGTCGATAAATCCCATTTGCGGCTTTGGATAATCGTATTTTTCAATTTTTTTCTCAAGTTGTTCTTTAATTGGACCGGAACCGGGCAAGATAAGTTGAATTTTTTTGGAGTGCTTGCTCAGTGCTACGGCATCCAAAAGAATGTGGTGTGCTTTTTCTCTGCTGTATCTACCGGTGTAAACAATTTTTATCACATCGGAAATATCCGCCGGATTGTCTGCTGGCGTAAACTCCTCGCTAACCCCGTTGGAAATTACGTATCCGTTTGTCGGTCCGTACTTTCCTTCATACAAGGTACGTAAGTATGGTGTTACGTAGTGAATGCAATCGGCAAGTTCGTACAGCTTGTAAAAATGTTTGTAAGCAATATCGTTTACAAGTTTTACGTCCTGCATGTGAAGATGTATTGAAAAGTTTTCCGCAAGTAAGTGGCATCCGGCACTTATTGGAATGTGCAGTTCTTTAGCAATTTGCGCTGTTCGTATTCCAAGAGCAAACGGAAGCATAATGTGCACTATATCAATACCCTCAAGCGATTTTTTGATTATCTCGTCATCCGGCTTAGCTATTGTAACACCGTTTTTTTCTACATAGCTATTCATGAAATAAAAGTTACGCGTCGGTACAACAAAGTATCCGTCAAATGTTTCCTTGTCTTTATCGCAACACAAAACTCGCACGTCATGTCCTTTTTCGTGCAAAAATCTAATAAGATTCATCGCTGCAATAGTTGTGCCGTTGTTTTCTTTTCCAAGCACATCGCAAACAACAGTAATTTTCATGTATACACCTCATTTGTTGTAAGTATTCGTTTGATTTATTCCTAAAATAATAATATAATAAGATAAACTCATTGTAAACAAACATTTAATTTGAACAAAGTAAAGTATACACTGTAAACAATTGAATGTATATTGATTTTGAAAATAATATCTACAAAAAAGCTTAAAAAAATTGTGAAAAAAGTTTAGAAAAACA
>CAVEYD010000014.1:0-28036 GCA_963619835.1 bacterium
CCATTACATTGTTTGTTGCACGAAGGGGTTGTTGTGCCTTGCATAGCTTTGTTGTACTCGTTTTGAAAATACGTTTTTGTGATGCCTGTGTTGACAAAATCCCATGGCAAAACTTGGTCTAAAGAATAAGAGCCGACAATTTTTTGAATATCGACATTGTTCTTTTGAAATGCTTTTTTGTAGTAGTCGTAATTGAAGTACTCGCTCCATGCATCGAAACGTGCACCGCTTAGATAGGCATCGTAAAGACTATCGGCAACACTACGTCCGCCACGAGCAAGAATTGCTTCCATTTCCGAACAATCGTAATCGACATAAGAAAAATTGATGCCTTTACTGCGAAGCGCATCCGCCAAAAAATGCTGTTTTTGTGTGATATCTTCTCTGTCGGCAAATGCGCACCACTGAAACGGCGTGAACGGTTTGGGAATAAAGTTGGATGTTGAAACGGATATTTTGCAATCGCGTCCGCCATGTCGAACTTGACGATACAAGTACTTTATTTTTAAGGCAAGATCGACAATGCCTTGAATATCTTGTTGCGTTTCGGTGGGAAGTCCTAACATAAAATACAATTTTACCGAGGTGAAACCGTCTAAAAATGCTTCCTTTAGCGAACCTAAAATGTTGTCTTCGGTTATGTTTTTGTTGATGACGTCACGCAAACGTTGTGTGCCTGCTTCCGGGGCAAAAGTTAGCGAACTTTTGCGATTGCCTTGCGCCATTTTGCCTTTGAAGGAATCTAAACGTAAACTGGGCAAATTTAGTTGAACGTGATGCTCTTCGGCATAGGGAAGGAGCTTGTCGAGAAGGGGCATAAGTCCGCTGTAGTCGCCTGTGGACAAACTGTTTAGCGACAATTCGTCGTAACCTGTTTGTTCGAGCAAGGTTTTGCAAAGATTGAACGCATTGTCGACGGTACGTTCGCGCACGGGACGATAGATAAATCCCGCTTGACAAAAACGACAACCGTTTGCACAACCACGAAACAATTCGGCAACGGCACGATCGTGAACAATTTCCATGTTGGGAACAAGTTGCGTGTAAGGGGTGAACGTTGTGTTTAGGTCCGCTTCGATATTGCGCCATGCGGAACAATTTGGACAGGACACCACTTTGTCGCCATCGTAGACGGCATTGTGAAGGGACGGAACGTAAATGCAAGAATAATTGTCGTCGACATACTTCAAAAATTCCGCTTTGGACATGCTACCTTTTAACTTTTGATAGTCGCAAATTATTTCGCGCCAGGGCGTTTCACCTTCGCCTATAAAGAAAAAGTCAAAATACTTGTACATTGGCTCGGGATTGACGGTACACGGACCGCCTGCAACGATAAACGGGAAAGAATCGTCACGATCCGCCGAGCAAACGGGAATTCCGGCAAGCGTAAGCATGTGAAAAACATTGGAATAACACATTTCGTACTGCAACGAAAATCCGACAAAATCAAAATTTTTGAGAGGTGTTTGCGTTTCAAGGCTGGGCAAGAGCTGTCCGTTTTGCTTTAGATAATTTTCGTAATCGGCAAACGGCGTGTAACAACGCTCGCACACAACACCCGGCAAAGAATTGAAAAGATAGTACAAAATTCGCACTCCGAGATTGGACATGCCTACTTCGTAACTATCGGCAACACACATGCAAAAACGAACGTCGCACGGCTTTGTCATGTCCGGCACGTTGTACTCTCCGCCAAAATAACGATAGGGCTTTTGTACGGTATCGGTAAGTTTTGTCATAAAACTCCTTTTGCCACGTTGTGGCCTTTTGCAAAAAGATTGTGCTACCTGCACAACCTTTTGTGATTACATAATTTAGAAAGAAAGTGTTGCACGATACTCGCCACTACTTTTACATGATTTGAGCGAGTGAGACCACGCAGACGCAAGATGCGTGCTTTTTTAATCGGTTGTTTTTTTGAACAAATGTCGCAAAATACAAAAAAATCACTTTAACGGCATAGATGCTGTTAGATTGGCACATAACCTTTATAAGGGCGAAGATGTGCGTAGATTGCGTTAGCTGGGTTGAACGAGCGAGATGAGTGTACTACTCGTACATGATTTGAGCGAGTGAGACCACGCAGACGCAAGATGGACTTGCAAAATTATCTACTCAATCGCAAAAATCACTTTAACGGCATAGATGCTGTTAGATTGGCACAACAGGAACATGCGAATGAGGTGAGCGTACTCAAGTGTACGTGAGCCGAACGAGACGTGGACACGTAGTGACAAGATGGCGGCAGATATGCCGTTAAAGAGTCATGGTGGACATAAGAGTCCCAACCAAATTCAACTCCTGACCTTGAACAATTTCGTAAGAAATTCCGCGTGAACCTAAAATTTGTGTCAAGTACTTGCAAAATGCCGAACGATAACCGGGCAATTTGTTGAACGTTGTGCCTTCGCAAACGATGGCAACCGGAAGAGATTTGTCTTTGCACGACTTGATTGCCGCACTGCTGTTGATGATTGCACCGAGCTTTGCGGCACGATCGACTAAATTTTGGCAAATTTCTTTTGCGATGCCGATATCGTGTTCGTTTTGGAAAATGTCAAGTTGTTCGCCTTCCAAAAATGCCGAGATATCTTTAAGCTGGAATTCGTGAAGGTTGATGGGTTGAGAAAAGAGTTGTTGCTTATCGGCAAACAAAAATGCTTGATAAATTACGTCGGCAAGATACTTTCCGCTGGTCATTTTTTCAAACGCATATAAATGCGGTGCCGACGTGTTGTTTGCTACAATTTGGTCAAAATCGCCACGTTCGACTTTGTTGAAACCGCCAACTTCGGTGTTGATGAGCATTTTGCCAATGGCATCGATTTGCACTTTTTTTATGTTGGAAATGTCTTCCGCATAACAAACGTTGGTGCCTGTGCCGTAAATGTAACCGACATAAGCCGAATATTTTTTGGTGCTTTGTGCCATTCCGCCTAAAAGCGTGGCTACGGTGTCGTTGAGAATAACTATTTTGCGTGAAGCACTGTTGTACTTTTTGACTGCGTTTAGCGTTTCCGCTCCGACTTTTGTGCCGACTACTTGAGGCGCTTTGACTTCCTTGCTGAATGCACCGACAATACCGTCAACATCTTTGCCCATGGCTACGTTGTAGGAAAAACAAAAACCGATATCCGTTCCGTCGTCAAGCAAGTAGCGAATATTTTGTGCAATTTGGTCGTAAAACTCTTCTTTGGAAAGTTCCTTTTCGACTGCCGGCATGGACGTTTTGCGAACGTTTTCGATAACCACTTTGCCTTGCTCGTCAAAATAACCAATGGCACTGCGGAAGTTTGTTCCGCCGGCATCAATAATAATTGTGCGCTTGCCTTGTTTAATTTTGCTACGATCGATATTTTGCAAGTAGGTTGGAATCATGGGGACGGACGAAGAGGACGTTTTTAGCCCTTGTTCCATCTCGCCGATACAATCGGCAAGAGTTTTTTCAATGTTGATATTGTTGGTTGATTGTTTGTGTGAAAACAAAAATTGTTCGGTTGTCATACTCGACTCCTTTGTGAATATTGTACGAAAAACGGCAATACGTTGTGCCGTTTTGCGAATATTTTAGTTTGTGAGATAAAATTTGTAAGAAAAAATTTTTTACTAAGGTAAATTGTTTTTTTTAAGTGGTTTTTTGCACTTAGGCAAGTGCTACATGGAAAAAAGTTGATTTATCGTTATCTGTTTAATTAGATTTTCATTTGATAACTCGTCCACGCGTTTTTGACGTAAAATGTCTTGATCGGTGGCATCTTCCGGCAAAACATAGTAGTTGCCTTTTATCAACTTGCTACTGTAACGTCCGCCATTTGTGTAAATACATTCTACAATGGGAAGAAGTTTTTCGTCAGTTGCAAGTTCGAGCGAACGTGCCAAACAAAAAACTTTGCCCTTTAGTTTGTTACTTGTTTTGGGAAGCTGTTCGCCATAGCTTTTGATCTTTTCAACTGCAATTTGTAAATACTTGCGTTTGGAAACTTGTCCGTCAAGCGAAACGGGACGTGAAAGCTGAAAGTTTTGGTTTGTCCCTTTGCGAACATGATACTTTTGCATGAGTTCGTCTACGGAAAGTCCACTATCTTCTACAAGATACTTGAGCGTGAGCATGGACATTAAAGCATCCTGTTCGCTGTTGTGTTGAACAAAATTTACTCCGAGATCATCGGCAATTTTGGAAAGCCCTTTTACTTCCTTTTCGCCTTTGTAAAGTTTGTACAAAAGTTGCGAACAGATAAAATCAAAATCGATGGAAGGAAGGTTGTACCTTTCGCAAGCGGAATTTAGCATGCGAACGTCGGCATCTACAGCATGGCCGAGTACAAGAAAATCTTTGTCGGTAAGAAGGGACTTTACTTGGGCATAAACTTGTGAAAAATCCGGTGAGGCATCCAAAAGCTTTTTGTCGAGATGCAAGTCGATGCCTACGTTTTGCCGAGTTCCGTTGAGATTGTACTTGGTTTTGGGATTTACCCAAATGTTTTGACTGCGTATGATATTAAATTTTTCGTCAGCGACAACTACACCAATGCTACATATACTTGATGGCATGTAGCCGTTTGCCGCTTCAATGTCAAAAGCTAAGTAATACATGTTTTTTTCCAAACGTTTGCAAAAAAAAACGCAAACAATTTTACAAGGCAACTTTCAGTGATTTTTTTAGCATATTTGCAGTTGCTTTTTTTAGCATATTTGCAGTTGCTTTTTTTAGCATATTTGCAGTGATTTTTTTAGCATAAAGCAAACAAAAATCTAAAGTAAGTTGCACATTGAAATGATGCTTTTATTCTATCAAAAAATAGATTGTTTGGCAACAATTTTGCTAACTGTGAAACGAGCAAAAGCTTATTTTTTGTTTTTTATTCTTTGGCAAAATTTGGCTGAAAACGTTTACTTTTAGCTAAAATATGTTTTAGATTCGACTGACTTGAAAATAGATTTGCGTTTTTGTGTAGTACTTTATATATTATTAAATAAAAAAAACATAAATTATGCGGTGTTTGTTGCCTAAATTTCTTGCTTTTTATTTTAGTTTGTATTAAAATATCGTTATGTGCGCTATTTGGCGCATGACTTTATCGACAAAAGGTATTGAAAAGTTATGAGTAAGAAACAAGAAGCAACAAAAACGCCCCTTTCCGAGGGCACAAAGCGTATAATTATCATCTCGATAATTTGCGCAGTGGCAGTTGTCATTTTGGCAATTGCTTTGGCACTTATCCTCAAACCGTCGAGTGAGACTACCGACACGGTTAAAGATTCCGAAACAAACGGAACAAGTTCGGATTCGTACATAAAGAACCGCACGTTTGAGTACTACACCATTTACAAGGGAGACGATTCGTACCCCAGAGAAGCTCAAAACTGGACTTTGTACACAAAAGACACAGATTCAACAAACAAAAATCTTACTGCCGTTACCGATAACGAAAACGCAATTTACGGTATTGTTGACACTGCCGATTGGGACAAAGTTGTTGCAGATTTGGGTGCAGGTTACGAAAATCTTGCTAACCCGGGAGTTCGTCCCGACGTTGCAGACGAAGAAGACTACGTTAGCGATACAAGTATCTTTATGCTTGCTACCAAAAACGCTACAAATATTTCTCTTATGAACGGAACAAGCTACTACGTTACAGTTAGCAGCAACAAGTACGTTAAAGTTAGCGTTTGGCTTAACACTTCCGCTCTTAAAGACGGATCGACGGCAAACATTACCATTCAAGACAACGCAACAAGCAGTGTTACGGAATATGTTTCCAAGAAAACTATTGCTAAAGCCGACGGATGGAATAAGTTTGAGTTTAACATCTTTAACAAGTATTCGTACAGCAAAAACTTTAAAATTAACATCGGCATCGGTGACGTTTACGAAGGAACAAACGGCGAAGGCGTATTGTTTGTAGACAATATCAGTGTTGCCGAACTTTCGTCAAACGACTTTAGAAAGAACGTGGCTAGTGAAAACTCTTACACTTTCCCTGCTAAAGAAAACGACAGCGAACCTACTTACTACGCACTTGACAACAGCGTTGAAACATTGACTGTTGATCAATATAACTCAAGCGATTACGCAAAAGTTGACGGCGAAGTTTACTCTCCGTTTATTAGCGGTCAAACAGGCGACCTTGCACAATACAACGAAAAGTTTACAAACATTTACACCATCAGTGCAAATTCGAGCGCATCGTCCGAAAGCGAAAAATATCCTACCGCTTTGAAGTTGAACTTCAACGGAACAGGCGCAACAACTGACGGAAACTTTGTAATTAAGTACAGCGATACAGATGCTGACTGCGTTCACCTTAGTTTTTGGGCTAGATTGTCTTCGGACAACGTTGTTACAACAGCAAACTTTGTTGTTGAAAGCAAACAAGTTGGAACAACTGACTGGGTTAAACTTGACGACGCTTGCATTTCTAACATAGATGCAGTAAAAGACATCACCGCTTCCGACGGAAACTGCGGTTGGTATCAATATCACGTTTACCTTAAACCGTCTTCTCTTAAGAGCAGATCCGGTGACGAAATCCGTTTGTCGTTTGCAATCGGTTCGGACACAAGCAAGGCTAACAATGTTAAACTTGACGGAAGATTGTTTGTAAGCGACGTTGCATACGAAGTTGTTTCGCCTGACACATATTCGAGCGCATCATCCGGAACATACACTTCTAAAGCATCTATCACTTCCTACACAGGATCGACAAACGTTACTAACGGCTCGTTTACGTCGATGGACAACACCACTCCGGCAAACTGGACTCACGTGTTTGCAGGCGACACAGCTATCTACAAAGACGGAAAATCTAATGACCTTGATATTAACAAAAAAGCTGAGGCTATTAGCGGAACAGGTGTTGAAAAAGAATATGCCGACGGCGCAAAAGTTGATGGCTACAGCTACGACGACACAGCTAAAAACGTTTTGAAAATTTCTAACGCACAAGCTACAAGTCAAGGATATTTGTCTAACTCGTTTACGTTGAGTTCAAAATCGGTTTATGTGATTTCCGTACTTGCAAAAGTTGACGGCGCAGGAAAACTTGGTATTTACCTGATTGACAACAGCAAAGAAAGTCGTGAAGACATGATTGTTGCAAAGATTGAAGAAACAGGTACAAACAACGAAACTGCAGACAAAGCATTTAACCTTAACAAACTTGACGACAACGGTTGGGTTAGATACTACATTGTTGTTGTTACGGGAAGCGAATCGATGAGCGTTAGACTTGCTTTGTTTAACGGAACGATTAGCGGATCTTATGCTACAACAGGCACTGTTTACTTTGACCGCGCTAACAGCACAAGCATTGGAACATACACACTTGCCGCAAACGAAGATGACGAAACAGCTCTTAAGACTGTTACATACACCGCTACTGCAGGTTATGACACAATTAGTCTTGATGAAACGACAAACGCTCTTGTAATTGAAAATATCGCAAGCGACGCTTTGACAACAATTCAACCTTCTGCAGACGATTGGGCAAGCATTAGAAAACCTGATGAAAAAGCAGACGACACAACAGATGACGATGCAACAGACGATTCGACAGACTCAACCTCTAACAGCGTTGACCTTGGTTTGTTGTTCTCGGTAATAAGCAGTATTCTTTTGGTTGCCGCACTACTTGTTGTGGTTGTAATTAAAATCTTCCGCAAGAAAAAAGCTCAATAACTTTTAGTAAATAACAAAAAGGAACGAATGAAAATTCGTTCCTTTTTTTTGTATTTTATGTTTTTTGCTTTTTCGTTTTTCCGTATTTTACTTGTGCAGATTTGCTCTTTTTTTTGTGGGGTTGGTTTTCTATTTTTGTGGGTTGAGTTTTGCCTTTTGCTTTAATTATTGTTTTGTTTACTATTGTTTTTTTTGTGATTTCTAACAAAAATTAAAATGCAAGAGAGAAAATTGGTTTGTCGGAAAAGTCGTAAAGCGTGATGCCGTTGTCGTCCAAAAGTGCATAAGCAGGAATAGAATCGTTTTTGGGCAAGGCGCAACTTGTTAGGTTTACGCAAGAAATGTTGTTTACAACTTCAATTTCGTTTACGTGGTAATGTCCGTACACCACAGTGTCGCCGACGGAAAGATTGGTTAGGTTGTTTTTGCTGTGTAAATGTCCATGAGTGAACAACACACGATGTGATCCGACAAAAACAAAATTTTCGTTGACAAAAAGAAAATCGCTTATCATTTGATCTACTTCGCTGTCGCAATTACCCTTTATTGCAATAATTTTTGATGCAAGCGGATTGAGAATTTGAGCAACTTTCATTGGAGCATAATCTTGTGGCAAGGGGTTGCGTGGACCATGGTTGTAAATGTCGCCGAGCAAAACCAAAACGTCGGAATTGGTTTGACGGAACTTTTCGACAACCTTTTGTGCCCAATAAGCCGAGCCATGTATGTCGGTTGCAATAAAATACTTCATTGTTGAAACGTCCTTTTTTTAGTCGATGATGTCACTATCGGTAAGCGAATCTTCGTCGTCGCCATCGGTTGTGCTTTCTGCAGATTGGCCTTGGTAAACGGGGGTTATGCCGAGTTGCTCTAACGTGTAAGTGTTAAGTGCAGTGTCGTCCGAATTGGGCACTGACACTCTTACGCGTACCGTTTGATGCAAAATGTCAATTGCTTCAACTTTGCCTGTGCCGTCCGGCGTTTTGATTTCCGAATTGATTTTGGGCATAAATTTTGTTGTTTGCGCATAGTAATCGTCTTCGAATTTAAGACAACACATAAGACGTCCGCACAATCCGGAAATATTTGTCGGATTTAGCGACAAGCCTTGATGCTTTGCCATTTTGATTGAAACGTGGGCAAATTCTGTTTGGCACAAGTGACAACAACAAACACGTCCGCAAGGACCGAGTCCGCCTTTCATTTTACATTCGTCTCGTATGCCGATTTGACGAAGTTCGATGCGAGCATGGAATTTGTTTGCCATTTCCTTAACAAGATCACGAAAATCTATGCGGTTATCGGCAGTAAAGAAAAATACCGCTTTGTTGCCTTCAAACGAAAATTCGGCATCGACAAATTTCATTTCGAGCTTGCGTTTGTTTGCCATTTCTTGCGCTTCTTTGATTGCGGGGGCACGACGAGCAAGGTTGTTTTGGTAAGTTTCGGTGTCCTTTTGCGACGCCTTGCGACAAACAAGTTTGAGTTCGCCTTTAATTTCTTCCTTGGGAATATCGGTGTTTCCAAAAACAACGGTTACATATTCCTTTCCGCGAGCGGTATCGACAATTACACCGTCGCCCTTATTTAATTTGTATTTTCCCGGATCAAAGTAGTAAACTTTGCCTTCTTTTTTGAATTGTACGCCAACTACAATCGACATGTATATTTTACCTCCAAAATTGAAATTGCAAGATTGTCTAACACCACTTGCAAATTTCCGCCATCGTCAAGCCGTTTTTTTGCAGAATTTACTTTTTCGATACATCCCAAAACGGCAGGTATTGTGTAATTTGATGATATTTTTTTAATTGATGATTCTAAACAGGGCAACAAGCACAAACTCGGCTGTATGCGATAAACGATGCTTTCACGATAAAGCATGGTTAAAAATGCCAAAAAATCGTTGATATTGTCTTTGTTTGTGGCGGCATCGGCAACGTATTTTAGCGAATTTTTTGTGGATGACATGTTTTCTGCCATGTCGAGTGCGCTGTTGTAGGCATGAAATACTGCAGAATTTTCTGCGAGAATAAGAGCATTTTGTAAACTTCCGCCACTCATGGCTGCGGCAATTTGCGCAGTGCGTATGTCAAAACCACGACTTACAAGCGTGCTGTTTATATCTGCAACCGAAACGGACGTTTGCTTTAAAATTTGGCAACGTGAACGTACGGTTGGCAAAAGCGATTCGGCATCGGTTACTCCGATAAACAAATAAATTCCGCTAATCGGCTCTTCGAGAGTTTTTAGCAATTTGTTTTGCCAAATGTCCGAACCGATTCCGCTAACCGATGAAGTTGCATCGATTAAAAATACACGTTTTGTTGAACTGCTGTCTACGGGACGTTTGACACTTTCGTCTACCAAAAAAGCCATGTCGGCAACAGAAAGTCTGTTTTTGGTTGTATCTAGCGGTAAACACAAAACGTCTTGATGCAAGCCGTTTTGCACTTTGTGACACACTTCGCAACTATCGATTGTGCTGTTTGGACACATGGCAATAGTAGCACAATTCTTGAGTAATGTTGAAATGTGCTGTTTTTCTCCTACGACAATGTAGGCATGCGATGCCTTGTCGTTTTTGAAGGCTTGCGAAAGTAATACTTCGATGTCGTCCATTACAAAATACCTTTTTGTTTTAGTGCGTCAATGATTTTTTGATGAGTTTGTTCGGCTGTGCCACTTGCATCGATTACTACGAATTTTTGCGGATCTTCGGCAATAACACGTTTGTAACCTTGATAAACTTTGTTGTGAAAACTGATGTCAACGGCTTCCATGCGGTCGGTTGCATCGGCTCCGCCTTTGCGTGCAAATGCTTGCTCGGGGGATAAATCTAAAAATACGGTAAACTCCGGCATGCAATCGCCTACGGCAAGTTGGTTTAGCGCAACGATTTTTTCATAACCGAGTCCGCGAGCTACTCCCTGATAGGCATAAGACGAATGGACAAATCTGTCGCAAAAAACAATTTTGCCGTTGTTTAGCGCAGGACGAACAATGTCCTTTAAGTGCTGAATACGTGCGGAAGCATACAAAAATGCTTCGCACATGTCGTCCATTTCGCTGTTTTTGGCATCTAAAATTATGTTACGAATTTGCTCGGCAATGGAACTGCCACCCGGCTCACGAGTGAATACTATGTTTGTTAGGTTGTTTTGAGCGCAATATTTTTTAAGTAAATTTATTTGATAGGTTTTTCCTACACCGTCGCAACCTTCGAATGTGATAAAGTTTTTCATGTTTGTGTTACCCTAAAATTTTGTTGATTATTAGCGCTACTACAGCACCTATGGCGGCAAAAATTATGCGCCAAAAAATTGTGTTGAAAAGCTCTCGTTTGCGCTGTACCATTTCGCGTTTGAAGGCCTTTCCCTTTTGTTTGAGATTTATTACATTGACAAGTTTGCCGTCTTTTTTGGACTTGATGCACTCAAAATAACCGTCGTACTCTAACTGCTGAATGATTGAATCTAACTTTTCGCTTGTCAACGAATATTTTTCCGGAGTTAGCGACAAAATGTAGTCGTCGGAAATTATTGCACTGCTGTTGTTTTTTTCGCAAGTTTGATAAATAACTTGCATTACGGCAACTTCTTTTTTGTTTAACATTGTGTTTTCCTTACAATAATTTGCCGAGAAGCACTGCCAAAAACGCTCCTAAAAACGACAACGTAAATACTCCGACGAAAAATAACCACATTTGCCATCTTGGCAACTTGGCATTTTGTTTGTCCTCTTGAAAAGCGCCTGTTGCCTTTTCGTTTAGGCACAAACAAATATCTTTTTCGTCTTCGTACTTGACTGTGATATAGTCGTTTTGTTTTAGGTTGATGAGTGCGGTAGACAAAAATTGACTGTCTATGTTAAGTTTTTTGGGCAACTCGGCTAAAATTTGCGCCTTACTTAACACGTTGAAACCATCGTCCGCATTGTTTTTGATGTAGTTTAGTACTGCAATTGTTTTTTTGTCTAATATCATTTTTTTTTATTGTTCGCCTTGAGCGATTTGCACTCCGCAACTTGCGCCTATACGATCGGCACCGGCTTGGATCATGGCTTTTGCATCGTCGATGCTGTGTATGCCACCACTTGCCTTGACTTTAAGTCCGTGCGGATGAACTGTTTCTGCCATGAGCTGTACGGCTTGAACGGTTGCTCCGCCTTTGCCGAAACCTGTGCTTGTTTTAACAAATTGCGCTCCGCCTTGGATACATGCGTTGCATGCGGCAACTATTTGCTTGTCGGTTAGGTTGCAAGTTTCTAAAATTACCTTTAAGGTGAGCTGTCCGCATGCGCGTTTGACGGCTTGAACTTCCTTGGCTACTTGCGACCATGCATTTGATTTGGCAAGTGATTGATTCATTACCATGTCAATTTCGGTTGCGCCAAACTTGATGGCATTTTTAGTTTCGAAAACTTTTGATTGCGTTGTGTTTTCGCCTAAAGGGAAACCGATTACAGTGCAAACTTTTACGTTTGTGCCGTAAAGCAATTTTGCCGCAAGTTTAACGTGGCAAGGATTTACGCATACCGATGCAAAATTGTACTGAACGGCTTCTTGACAAAGTTGTTCGATTTGACTTTTTTTTGCGGGTTTTAAGAGTGTGTGATCGATAATATTTGCAATTGACATAGTTTTGTCTCCTTGTAAATTTTGCTGTTAGGTTTGTGCTTTTGCAAACAATTTTTGCATTTTGTAAGCAATAAACACGTTACATTTTATTTTAACATAAAAATGTTTGTTTTTCAAGAGGTTGTGATTGATAAAAAGTCGATTTTAACAACAGTTTTTTGAATTTTGCTTTAGTAAATTAGTTGGACTTGTTGAAAGAATTTTGAGAAAGCAAGTTAAGTAGTTCGTTTGCAACTTGATTGGACGACTTGCCGTCGGTTGACAAAGTTACTGTTGCAAAGCGATTGTAAAGACTGCTTCTTTCGTCAATTTTTTGTGCGATTTGTTGCTCGGTAAGACCGTCGAACAACGGACGAATTGGACTTCCTAAACGAGAAACAACCGTTTGTGCCGTTGCGGTTAACCAAATTACAATGTTGTTTTGGCAAAAATCCGCAAAAAAAGGACTTAACGACGTTCCACCGCCACAAGACACGATGGCATTTGGCGGACAATCTTTTAGAATTTGCGTTTCGCATTGACGAAAATAGGCTTCGCCATGCTCGGCAAAAATTTGCGAGATTGTTTTGCCTTGTGAAAACTCTATTTGGCTGTCGGTGTCAAAAAGCGGTAAATTTAGTTTTGGGGCAATGATTTTGCCGACTGACGATTTGTAAGTTGTGGCAAAACCTATGAGAATAATTTTCATTTTGTGATTTACTTTGAAAAATTTTGTTAAAAACTACTTTTTAGTTGTTGCGTTTTGGTCTGTAAGAAAATCGACGGCATCTAAATAACTTTTTAGTCCGTTGCCGTAAAAAACAGCCGAGCAAACTTCGGTTAAAACATCGGTATGACGAAAAGTTTCGCGTTGGTAAATGTTGGACATGTGGACTTCGACAACCGAAACGGGAATGCACTCGATACAATCGCGCAAGGCATAACTGTAGTGACTGTAAGCACCGGCATTGAATATGACGGCATCACACTTAGTTTTTTGCAAAATGTCGACAAGTTTGCCTTCGTGATTGGACTGCATGCAAACAACTTTTGCCCCTTTTGTTTTGGCATAAGTGGCTACTTTTTTTTGCAACGAGCTGAGCGTGTCCGTTCCGTAAAGAGTGGGATCGCGTTTGCCGAGCATGTTCATGTTTACACCGTTTAGTAGTAAAATTTTCATTTTGGTTTTACCTTTATTTTGGAAAATTGTTGTTAAAAGTGCGATTTAATACGCATTGTAACGATTGCGGACTTTTTATAACTACCGTTGAAAGTTAGTTTTTAAACTTTGATTTTAATTTAGTGGTTAAAACTGTTTGCTAATTTTGATTGCAACGAGTAGAAAGAATTTTTGCCTAAAAATTTGTACTTCGATTTGAAATTTATTTTTAGATATTGCAAAAAACCATCAAAGTTTGTGCAAATTTCTGTGTTTGTCCAAAGTGAAAAACTTTTTGCACCTTGGTAGAAAAGCATTTCCAAACCGTCAATGAACGGAATTCCTTGCCGATCTGCCTTGACGGCTAACGGGTTTTGCCCGACGTAAGATGCCGAAAAGACATATTTTACCGATGGCGGAATTGGAATTGTTGCTAAATAGTCGCAAGAAGGGACAAAAGATAAAATTCCGCGAGGATTTGTTATCGATTGGGACAAGTTGTACTTTTGAGTTAAAAATTGTACTTTTTCCGTCGTGCGATTGAAAACTTGAATTTTTGCACCTTGTTTTACAAGTGCATCGATGCACGCTTCTGCCGCACCGCCTGCGCCTATTACCCAAATTGGTTGATTTTTGTACTCAAAACCATGGTTTTGCAAAGCTTGGAAAAGTCCGAAAATATCGGTTGATTGCGGTAAAATGTTTTTTCCGACTGTGTTTACCGAAGGCAAATTTGAGTTACACAAAGTGGCAACACGATTTTTGAAAGGCGTTGTGACGTTGGCACCGTCGTAGCTATTTACTTGCGACAAAACTTCGTCGGAAACGTCGCTTGGCAAGTCGACAACCGAATATCTGCAAGAAAGTTTACTTTGCTCCGCCAAAAAATTCATGAGAATTGGTGACAAAGTGTAAGAAATGTTGCTACCAAACAGCGCAAAGTTGTACGGTTTTACACCTAAAACGTCGTAAAAACTTGGGAAAGATATACTTGTGCTACTGTCGTCGTCAATTGTTCCGCCACCGAGTGCAAGCGAACAAATTACTGCCGTCATGGCTATGCGGTGATCGGAAAACGACTTGAAAAACGGATTTAATTTTGGCTTGCCGTTTGAGATTACAGTTAAGTTTTTTCCGTCAAACGTGCAAGTTTGACCGAGCGACTCTACAAGTTTTATTGTGGTTTCGATGCGGTCGCTTTCTTTATTTTTAAGTCCCTGAACACGACAAAACGTGCTTTCGCCTTCAACAAAACACGCTATTGCCGCTAATAGCGGAATTTCGTCGATGGCATTTATCGTTTGTTGGGGCGTGCTGTAAAGCGGTTCGAGGTTAGATTTTTCGATTACTATATCGGCAACGTCTTCGTTGCATACAGATTGCTTGTTTGTAAAAAAAATGTTGGCACCGCTGTTTTGCAATACTTCGATAAGTCCTATGCGAGTTGGGTTTACACCGATATTTTTTAGCGTAGTCTTTTGACCGGTTAAAAGCGACAACGCAATAAGATAGGAGGCGGACGAAACGTCGTTGGGAATATCTATTTGACAGCCGTTTAGATCTGAACTTTGCAAGAGTGATTTTTCCAAATATATTGATTGCGGAATAAAACCTTCTTCGAACTTTATAAAGCCATGCTCAAGTGCCATACCAATTGGCGAAAAAAGAATATTGCCGTTATCCGGATGCGAAGAGACATCAACTCCCATATAATTTAAAAGACGTTCGGTGTGATCACGTGTTTTGATCATTTCGGAGTAGATAAAAATCGGATACGAATTGCCTCTTACAAGACTAAACATTAAAAGCAACGCCGCACTTTTGACCTGTGCCGATGCCGATTCGGAAATATATTTGTTATAAACAAAACGTTCGTGTATGCCTGTTCGAAAAATGCTAAAAAGAAAATACGAGTTTTTTGGACCGGGCGAATTTTGCCAATATGAAAATCGCATATTGGGACTTAATCTCTTTATGACTTCGGCAAGATCGTCCATTGAACGCTTGCTCAAACTTTCGTCTCCGTAAAAACTTGCTTCGACTTTTAGACCGGCAACAAGACCGGCAATAAGTCGTGCCGTTGTGCCACTGTTTCCACAATACAAGTTTACGTTTGTGTTGGGTGTTTCTATTGGGGTGACAACTGCCGTTGTGCCGTTTAACTGTATTTGCGCGCCGAGAGTTTTTAAGCAATCGATTGTGTTTTGAACGTCCTTGCATAAAGACAAGTTTGTTATTGTAGACTTGCCATGTGCAATGCTTGCCAAAATAAGCGCACGATGAGAAATGGACTTGTCGCCATACGATGCGTTGCCGTCAATATTGAATTTTCCGTTTACATAAAGCATAACGTTTGCACCGCTTGTAATGTGAGATATTCCGTTTTGTAGCCGTTTTCGGTAGGCAAAACAAAACAAATTTTGTCTTGCACGTTCTTTTTGTCTTGTTGCATTTGTTGTAAAATGCCGTCTTTTAGCGGATAAATTGTAAATTCCGAAGCAATTTTGTTTTGCCACTTTTGACAAAAATCTTTTGAACAAAAACCAAGTTTGTTAGACAAAGCAACTTCGTAAAACAAGCCGTTGGCAACTGCCACTCCATGACTGAGATTGCAAGAAAGTTCCATGGCGTGCCCGATTGTGTGCCCCATGTTTAGACTTTTGCGTTCGCCTTTGTCAAAAAAATCTGCACGACAAACAGCTTGCTTGTACTTGGCGCATGCCTTGATTGTTTGCTGTAAGTTGCCGTCTAAATAAATTTGCTCGATTTGGCTGTTTAGCATGCAATACTTGATGAGTTCGCCTTTGCCGTTTAACATTTGTTTTTTGGGCAAGGTGGACAAAAATGTTGTGTCGATAAGAGTGTCGGCTTTGATAAACGAACCGACAGCATTTTTAATTCCGCATAAATCTATTGCCGTTTTTCCGCCTATTGCACTGTCAATCATGGACAAAAGCGTTGTGGGAACAACGGTGAGTTTGACTCCGCGCTTGTAGATGCTTGCGGCAAAACCGACTACGTCGCCTACACTGCCACCGCCTAACGCCACGACTTTGCCGTTTTTTTGCAAGTTTTTGGACAAAAACCACTCGCATAATTTTTGCGCATGGTAGAAAGTTTTTGCCTTTTCGCCTTGGGGCAAAACGTAAACGTTGTTGCCTTGGACGTTGTACAACTTGGCAATTTTTTTGTCGGTGACGATAAGACTATCGGCAAAATTGTTTAGATTGAAAGAGTTGAATTTTAGCATTTTTTCAAAGTGTTTTTTTGGGGTATTTTTATTTTGGGGTTCTTATTTTTGGCAGATTTTTGGGGCAAATTTACTTTTATGTTTTAACATTAATGGTAAAATCGTTTTGAATTTTGTTAGTTTTTTTGTATTTTTTAATTTTTAGAGTAAATTTATTTTAGTTTTTGCAAGGGTGAATCGTTGCAACTAAAAACATAATTTTGTTTTAGTAACTGATCGGTTAGAACAAAAGCAAGAATATTTTCGGCAATAACTCCGACGTTGGGGACAACACATGTGTCGGCACGTTCGTAGTGCTGAAAAGTAGTTTGTTTTGTTTGGCAGTCTATGGTTGCGACGTTTTTTACTGTGGGAACGGGTTTTACGACAACGCTAAACTCTATGGCTTGTCCGTTGGAAATTCCGCCGACAATTCCGCCACAGTTGTTTGTTTGATACACTATTTTGTTGTTTTGCACTGCTAAAACATCGGCACATTGACTTCCGTTTTTGGAAACAAAATCGTTTGTTGTTCCAAAAGAAATGCCTTTTACGGAAGGAATACCCATAATGACGGACGAAATACGAGAATCGAGTCGAGCTTCGTAAGGAAAAACTTCGCCTATGCCCATTGGAACACCGACTGCACCTACAACAGAAACTCCGCCGAGAGAATCGTTTAGACTTTTTGCTTGGTCGATTTTTGCCGTCATTTTTTGAGTAGCAAAAGCACTTGGACAATGCAAGACACTAAAATGGTTTTGACGTTCGGTTTTGCCAAAAATATATTTTGAGTGATTGACAATTCCGCCTATTTTTTGGGTGTAGTGATAGACATTTATGCCGTTTTGCGCTAAAAATTGACGGCAAATTGCACCTAAAACAACATAGCAAATGCTGTTGCGAGCAGATGCGACTTCGGCAATTTGTCGAGCCGTTTTACCATAACGAGCTTGTCCGACTAAATCGGCATGTCCGCTACGAAGGGCAGTTATTTCGGGCAAAACGTGAGTGTTGTCAAGGTGATTTGGAACAAAAAACGTGACGTTTTGATTGCTTACGGCAATTGTTGTGGCGGTTTGGTCGCTGTTGAACACAACACTGTCAATGTAGTTTTGGCGAGTGCTACGTCCGTAACCGCATTTGCGCAAGGCAAGTTGCTCGTTGACTTTGGACACGTCAAACGAAAAATTTGGCAAGCCTTTGATTGTTCCGTAATAACCGTCTCCATGCGAAGTGCCATGAAACTCGAAAGTAATTCCGCTATTCAATTTTTTGCCGAAAACGTCGGCAGTTTGGTTGTTTTCTTTCACAAAAACCTCTAATTGCTCCAACTTGCCGGACAAGTACGACTGTTTTTGAACCAATCGGTGTCCTTAAGCTTGGTGTTGTTGTTTGTAAAATACATTGTGATTGTGCCGTTTGTGCATGCAAAAACAATTTCACCGTTCATAGGCTCGTAGCCTTCTGTCTTGGTGCTAACCATTGTTGTTACGTAGACGGCATCGGTGTAAGGTGCGACGCGGTCGATAAATGCTTGTGACGGGAATTGATTGGAAATGTTGTCCGAGTACTCGTCTGTGCCTGCACAACAACACACACAAACTACTTTGGGTTGAATTACCGAAAGCAAACAGTCGTTTGAAGATGTGGGACTTCCATGATGCCCTGCCTTGAACAACTCTACTTTGGGAAGGGTGTTGTTTTGAACAAGTTTTTCTTCACCACTCTTTTCAAGGTCGCCCGTAAACAAGTAGTTGTGAACGTAACTTTCATTTTCCGAAGCAGATTTGGACGAATCGTAAGCATCGTCGTACTGAGTGAACAACAAACATACCGAATAGTTGTTTTCGTCACTGGACTTGTTTTCGTAATAGTAGTTGTACAAAACTTGCATTTGCACGTCGTCCGAAAGCTGATAGGTGCGTTTTGCCGAGCCTGTTTCGTTGTAGCACTCTAATGCATAGTAGTGAACTGTGCCTTCTTCGATTAACTCGGTGCGTTTGTCGACATACTTGCCGTAAAGAGTACGTCCGCCACTTGCCGTAGCTTCGTCCTTGTTGGTCAAGTTGAAGTCGATAAGCGTGCCGACTTTGTAAACGTCGAAAATACCTTGGTTGTCACTTCCGACAAAACCTGCAATGTGGTCTTGGTCGGCATGGGTGGCAATTACGTATTCGAGCTTGCCGTCGGTGCAATACTGATTGATGTATTTTGCCAATGTGGGCGCACTACCTTGACGGCTACCGGCATCGATAAGAATATCGGTTGTGCCTGCCTTAATGTAAATGCTGTCGCCTGCATACTTGTTGCCAAATTGCAAGAAGTGGAAAGACAAGTCTTCGCTTGCAATTGTTGAGACGTTGTAGTCCGGATTGTTGTAGGTGATTTTGTTGTTAATTGTGTTGCCACCATCGACGTTGTTGCCGTTTAAAATTCCGTCAAACCAACCGTTGAAATAGCCGTATACACAAACACCGACAATGGCTACAATTAAAATTGCAACGATGATTTTTAGTGCCGGGCTTTTGGACTTAACAACCGCTTTTGCCGCACTTTCGATTACCTTTTCGGTTGTGCTTTTTTTGCTACTGCGCTTTTTTGTTGTGCTTTTTGTGCTTTTACTTGTACTTTTTTTTGTTGCCATAAAATTTACTTCCCTATTTGATTAGCAAAATTTGTTTAATTTCGTCGTAGGCCTTTAGCGTTGCTTGATAGCCTTCTTCGACCATGTCGTCGACAAAAGCAAGCTCGGTGTTTTTGTACTGAGTCAATTCCGGCATGATTACAACGTCGCTGTTGTGATAGCCTTTGTACATTGTGCCTTTTGTGGTTATGTGCCATACGGCAAAAAGCGTGTCCCAAATTTTTGTTGACTGCGTGCCTTTGCCACGTGCATGGTTTAAGTCGACTCCGATTACCACTTCGGCACCCATTTGCCGACAAACGTCTGCCGGCATGTTGTTGAGAAGTCCGCCATCGACAAGTTGCATGTCGTTAAAATCGACAGGCTTGAACAAAACCGGAACTGCCGAACTTGCGGAAACCGCCTTGGCTACACTGCCACTGTTTAGAACAACTTCTTCGCCACTGACGATATCGACGGCAACACAAGAAAACGGGATTTTGAGAGCGTCAAACGTGACACCTTGCAAAAGACGATCGGCAACATTTTGAATATTTTGTGCATTTGAGCCTAAAATGAACATGTTGTCGATGATATCGCGCTTGGCTACCTTTTTTGTTTCGTCAAGCATTTGTTGCCAAGAGATGCCTGCCGCATACATGGCTCCGTAAATACTGCCTGCACTTGTGCCTGCAACACAATTAAACTTTATGCCAAGTTCGTCAAACGCTTTGAAAACTCCTATGTGCGCCGCACCTCGAGTTCCGCCACCGGACAAGGCAAGACCGACTTTGAATTTAAGTTTTTTGTAGCCGTCAATGTCTACACTTTTTTTTCCAAACATTTTTTTTGATACCTACATAATTTTTCAGTTTATATTATACAATAAGTAGTACTATTTTGCAAGCATGAAAGAATGCAATTGACAAGCAATTTTTTGCTAAAAAAACGGAAAACGTTTTTGAATGGGCTAAAATAATATCAAAACACGAAAAATTGTTTAACAATGCAAATAAAAAGTGCTATAATAAAGAAAATTGACGGAAAGTCAACAAAGAAGGTAAAAAAATTATGAGTGATATTAAAGAAAGTTTACAAAAAGTTAAGTGGGACAGCATATTGATTGCTGTAATTACCATTGCTCTCGGCATTGTTTGCATTGCCGTTCCGTATAGTGCCGCAAGCGCACTGTCCATCATTTTAGGTTCGTGCCTTATTGTGATGGGTGCAATAATGATTGCAAAATGTTTGTACATTAGACCGATTGTGTTTAGCAGTTACTTTGTTGTAGCAATTTTGTTTGTTGTACTGGGAATTTTTTGCATTGTTGAAAGAGGGTTGGTTGCACAAATAATGAGCATTATTTTTGGCTTGTTTATGGTGATTGACTCGATAGACTCTCTTAGCGAAAGTATTTTAATGTGCAAGGCTCACATTTCCGGTTGGTGGATTATGCTTGCAGCTTCTTGCGTGACAATTGTTTTGGGATTTGTTATGATGTTTACTGACCCATCCACAATGATGTTGTACGTTGGAATTTGCCTTATGATTGAAGGTATTAGACGTCTTGTTGTTACGTTGGTTTTTGCACAAAAAGTTAAAGAAGCAAAAAAAGTTTTGGAACCGCAAGAACTTAGTAAAGACGACTATCACGTTGACGGTGAGTAATCAATTTCTATTAAAAAACACAAAAAACTACAATACGTGTGATTGTTTTGTGAAAAATTGAGTAAAAATAAAACTTTTTGAAAGTGTGCGTGTTGAACACAAAAAAACATTTTTAGTAAGTTAAAAAAAATCAAAAGCGGGTTTACTTTGAAAGTAAATCCGCTTTTTTTTGACATTTAGCTAATTTTTTTGCATTTTAACTAAAGCACTTTTTTGCAATTATTTTTTAAAATAACGATTGAACAAACCTTCAAAAGCTTTGCCATGGCGAGCTTCGTCCTTTGCCATTTCGTGTACGGTGTCGTGGATGGCATCGAGGTTGAGCGCTTTTGCACGATTGGCAAGATCGACTTTGCCTGCGGTTGCACCATTTTCCGCATCGATACGTAATTGCAAATTTTTTGCGGTGCTATCGGTTACCACTTCACCGAGAAGTTCGGCAAATTTTGCGGCATGTTCGGCTTCTTCGTAAGCGGCTTTTTCGTAGTAAAGTCCGACTTCCGGATAACCTTCGCGGAAAGCAACTCGCGACATTGCCAAATACATACCTACTTCGCTACACTCTCCGTTAAAATTGGAACGTAAATCTTCTAAAATATCTTGCGGAACGCCATTTGCAATACCGACAACATGCTCGGCTGCCCATGTTTTTTGCTCCGCTTGAGCAACAAATTTTTCCTTGGGTGCTTTACATACCGGGCAATTTTCCGGCGCTTCGTCACCTTCGTAGACATAACCACATACTGAACATACATACTTCATAATAATTTCTCCTTTAGCCTTGTGGCCGATTTTTATTTTTAGACACGTTGTGCCTTTTTAACTACTTTTGATTTTTTTGCATACATTGTTGGCAAATTCCGTACACGACTACGTCGGTACGGCTTGCGCCTTGAACGTTGACTTTTACTTCAACAAGCGATGGATCGATATCGATAATTTTTTTACAACACTCGCAAACAAAATGAGGGTGCGACAATGTGTTTGCATCGTAATGCTCCACTTCGCCTTCGCTGCCGATTCGCCTTGCCTTGCCCATGTTGCACAATTCGTTTATGTTGCGATAGACAGTGCCAAGACTGATGTGTGGCATAGTTTTTTTGACTTCGTTGTAAAGCCAAGCTACGTCCGGATGAGATTTTGTTGAACATAACGCTTTGTAAACCGCTTCTCTTTGTGCCGAATATCTCATGATTTGCTCCTATTGTAATTATATGATAATGATTCCTATTTATTTTGTCAAGCATTTTTAGGAATAATTCCTATTTATTTTTGAAAAAATTTGTCTTGCGACACGAAACAGCCCTATTGTTAGATAAAACATTTGCGTTTTGCCCTTAAAATGTATTATAATTGTGGGTGGAAAAGTAAAAAGTCTTGTATTGCTGTGCCGAAAAAAATAATAATCGAATAAACACTATTAAATTGATATGGGATTACTCAGTAGAATTATTAAAGAACTTACAAGGTCAACAAATAATAAAATCAAAGGGGCAATAGGCGAGAAAAAAGTCGACTCAAAACTCAATCCGATGCTCTTTGGAAAAGTAGAACACAGACAAATTAACAATTTGATTATTGTTGACGATAACGGAATGAGCCATCAAATAGACCATATAGAAATTCGTGAAAACGGGATTTTTTGTATTGAAACAAAAAACTATAAGGGATGGATATTCGGTAGCGAAAATCAAGACAAGTGGGTTCAAGCTCTTTACACAGAAAAACACCTGTTTACAAACCCACTGAAACAAAATAAATCGCATATTTACCATTTAAACAAAATTATTGGCAAAAATTATCACATAAACTCGGTTGTAGTTATGGTTCAAAACAATGCCGATAGAATTGATTGCTCAAACGTTATAAATTTAAACGATTTAAAAGATTACTTAAAAAATTATAATGACGGAACAAATCTTTCTGTTGACGAGATGGATGAAATTTACAACAAATTTTTAAGTTCGCGTGCTGATTTAACAAACAAAGAACATGTTAAAAACGTAAAACAATCTCAAAAAAATTTAAGACAAGGAATTTGCCCGAGATGCGGGGGAAAACTTGTTGAAAGAAACGGTAAATACGGAAAATTTTACGGCTGTTCTAACTACCCGAAATGTAAATTCACATTAAAAATCAATTAAAAGTATAAATTCGAGCAAAAATTACATAAAAATAATAAAAATAAAAAAAGAAGGGAAAATGACTACACAAGAATTGCTTTCGCCGATGCGGAAAGCTATAAACGACTTTGATATGATTGACGAAAACGACAAAATTGCCGTTGGCGTTTCCGGTGGAAAAGACAGCTTGGCACTACTTACGTTGCTTAAAGCTTATCAACGTTTTGCCGACAAAAAGTTTGACTTGATGGGCGTAACCATCGACATGGGATTTACAAAAAATGCGTATGCACCTATTCAGGAATATTGCGACAAGTTGGGAATTGAATATCACATAGTTGAAACGGACATTGCCGAAATTATCTTTGACGTAAGAAAAGAGAAAAATCCTTGTAGTTTGTGTGCAAAAATGCGTCGTGGCGCACTTAACAACGAAATTGTTGCACGAGGATACAAAAAACTCGCTTTGGGACATCACAAGGACGACGTTGTGGAAACATTTTTGCTTAGCTTGTTTTACGAAGGACGGCTAAACACTTTTCAACCGAAATCGTTTATGTCACGCATGGGCGTAACACTGATTAGACCGATGATTTACATTGACGAAATAGATTTGATTGGATACGCAAAAACCTTGCCCGTGGTACACAATCCTTGCCCGGCAAACAAACACACTCAACGCGAATATATGAAACAGCTGTTGAAAAACCTTGAAAAAGACAATCCGGATATTCAACAACGTTTTGCAAATGCTATTATGCATCCGGAAAGATACAACTTGTGGGACAAAAAAGACGATTGATTTTGGAACTAACTTCTTAAAAAAATATAAAAATAAAGGACACTGCAATACAAGGCAATGTCCTTTTTTTGATGTTGTTGTGATATTTTTTGATATCTTTTTATTGTTTTTAATGTGTTATTTTTGATGTGTTTTGTTTTTATCAATTTTTGTTTTACGGCAAAAACTATCTCATAAAATTGTCGATTAGCGCACTACGATCGACAAGCACAAAATTGTTGGCTTTGGCATAATCGACAGCCACTTTGTTGAAATAAGTGTTGGTTAAAATAATGCAAGTGTTGGCGGAATAGTTGAGTAAACTATCTACCGCATAACTAAAGTCCTCCGCTCCGAGTACCTTGTTTGCAAGCAAGCACGCAACGGCATAAGTGCTTCCCCCTTTGGTTACAAGCATATCGATACCGTAATTGTCGATGACGGGCGTTAACTTTACTGTGTACCCTTTTTGACTAAACAAACGTGCAATATACACCACAAACTGTCCTTTTTCCATCTTGGCAATTTGCTCGAACTTTTGGTCGACAGATTGAACAAAAACGCTTGGCGCAACCTCTTGACTTGCCACGAAAGATTCGGTTGAATCGGTTGTTAAGTCTTGACTTGTTTTTGGTTGCTCGGTTGCCGTTTTTTCGTTTTGCTCTTTGGCAACTTGTTGCGGTTTGTCGTCTTCGTGCTTGTAGTCTCGTTCGTCAACCCATACGGAACGTGCTTTGTTGCTGTTTTTTCCAAAAATTACCGTACCGATTATTGCAACGACAACGCCTATGCCGAGAGAACTCCACATAATTATTGTGCGAATAGGTTCGCCAAGTTGCAACGTTTGAGAATCGGTTAGCAACACAAGGAAAAACACTATTGCCGCTACACCTAATATTAATATTAAAGCGCCAAGTGTTGCTTTGGCTGCAAGTCGACGTGTGGTTTTACTCATTGTTTTCTCCGTAAAAATACAAGATCACTGCAAAATTATTTGTAGCGCTTGTCGAATTTTTGCTGTTTTACCCAACTGTGCATAACAAGCTTTGCCGGCATAAATTTTACAAGACGTGTTTGCGAACGTGCCTTAAAGCCATGTATGGAAAGATCTTTGCCTTTTTTGATATCATTGTAAGCTTGCAATGAAACGTCATAAGGCTTGTACAATGCCACCATTTTTGTTACAACTTTTTTCTCGGCACATTCGGCCCTATCGAAAAATGCCGTTGCCGTCCAAAACGGACAAACTGCCGTACAAGAAATTTTGCGAGGTTTTAGTTCGACGTTGAGCGCACGAGAATAGCTGTAAACAAATGCTTTTGTTGCGGCATAAACATTTTGGTAAGGCGTTGGCTGAAAAGCCGCTACACTGGAAAATTGAGCAATGTGTGCGCCTTGGTGCATGTAAGGCAATGTGTATTCGGTCATGGCAAGCAAACATTCGCAATTGAGACGTACCATGTTGGTGCTTTCTTCAACCGGTATTTCGTCGTATCTGCCAAATTTGCCGAAACCTGCCGCATTTACAAGCCATGCTACGTCGACGTCGGGCGTGCTTTTTAGCGTGGCAATTACTTGATCGACACCACCGTTTGTTAAATCGACTGCAAAAATGCGAAGTGCCGTTTTGAGTTCGGTTGCAAGTTGCTTGAGATTTTCTTCTTTACGGCCGACAACCCAAATTTCGTCTAAAACTTCGTTTTTATCTAAAATGCGTACAAACTCTCTGCCCATTCCGTTTGATGCACCTGTTACGATTGCAATTTTCATGAATGTTCTCCTAAAAAATATCTAAAAATAATTTTATCAAAACTATAGTTTGTTGTCAAGAATCAATTGTTTTGACGTTTAAGCGACTATGCACAATGCGCCTAAAGCCGCAAACAATGCCGGTATGCTTGTGATGGCTCCGTACTTGACAAACGTTTTGAACGTAACGTTGACTTGACTCTTTTTTAGAATTGAAAGCCACATAATCCCTGCAAGTGCGCCTACGGGGGTAAAAAACGCTCCGAGATTTGAACCTATAACTGCCGAATACATGGCGGAAAGTCCTTGGAAAGACCTCGATAGCGAGCCATACAAAACGCTCATGGGAATGTTGTTTATTACGTTGGCAACTAAAAAACTTGTTGTGCCGACAGTAAAAATCGGGTTGCCTTTTGCTAAAAAAGATGCAATTTGCTGTGTCGCTCCGGTATAGTCGAGCGATAACACAAGCACAAACATAGAAAGTAAAAACGGCACAAGTTGGTAAGGCAAACGGGAAAAAGATTTGCCGAGAGTGGAAAATCCGCCTTTTTTTACTATGGAATAAATTGTGTGGAATAAGGCAAGCGAACAACTTAACGCAAGCGTTACCATCCACATTTCGATGCCGAGTTGCGAACTGATTGAAAGTAGCACTACGCAAACAACCAAATGTGCCACTCCTATAATTACCGGAACTTTGTTTAATACCGGCAACGAAACGTCGCAAACGTCAATTGGCGACAACTTTTTGCGGAACAAAAGCCAAATGATTGCAAAACTTGTTACTCCGGCAAAAATTGTGGGAAGCCACATTACACAAAAGTATTGCCAAAAATCTACTCCGAGAGAGGTTGCCAAGTAAATGTTTGTGGGATTGCCTATTACAAAAAACATGCTCCACGTGTTTGCGGCAAAAAATTCTGCAAATAAATAGGGAACGGGATCGATTTTTGCACGTTTGGCAAAACAACATATAAACGGCGTAAATGTTAAAACGATAATGTCGTTTGAAGTAAAAATGGTAAGCAACGACACTATTATGTATAAGCTGATAAAAAGTCGTTTTTGGTTTTTTCCGCAAAGCAAAAGCGTTTTTGATGCGACATATTCAAACACGCCTAATTCGTCTAAATATACCGACAAAAACGTCATGGACAAAAACAAAACAAGGATTTTTAGCGGATTGACTGCACTGCTTTGGGTGAGTCCTTGCCAAACGTACGACAAGGGAACAACTCCGCAAGACAGCACCACGATTGCTCCTAAAAGAGACACAACCCAATACAAACCTATGTTTACTCTTTTTATTGAGATTTCCGGCTTGAAAACAACCGAAAGACACACGCACAAACCTGTTAGTGCGCATGCAATTTCTGCAATGTACATATCTATAAATAAGTACGCACCCCTTGAGGTGCGTTTTAGATGAATTTTTTAGTTGATTAAATGTTTTTACGTGAAAGTTTTGATGTTTTTTTACTTTTCGAGCCAAGACATAAATGCATCAAACTGCTTTTTTAAGTTTTCCTCGGTGCCGTTGTTTACTACGTAGTAGTCTGCCTTGGCAATTGGACCGCCCTTTTCGGAATTTTCAATTTCGGCAATGTCGCGACTTTCGACTTGTTGAGCCGTTAGCGGACGAACGGTGCGTGTTGCCAAACGCTGTTTGCGAGTTGACGAATTTGTTACGATTGCAAGGATAATTAAGTTATCGCCTAAAATTTCTTTTAGAATTTTGTACTCTGACCAACTGTACAAACCGTCTAACACCACGTTGGATGTTTGCAACTTTTGACAGATTTCGTCCTTTAAAAGTACGGCAAAAGCTCCCATGCCGTAAGTTTTGCGAAGGCCTTCGCGCATGGCTCTTTCGTTAGCTTCGTTGATTTCTAAGCCCTGCTTTTTGAGTTGAGTTACAGTTACTCCGCCAAAATAAACGCTTTGCCATCCGTTTTGAACAAAATAATTGCAAAGTACACTTTTGCCCGATCCGCACATTCCTACAACAGCTACAGCTTTGTTCATTGTTTATCTCCTTGAAACTTCTTGCAAAAGTAGTATCTTTTGCCACATGCTAAAAGCATAACATAAAACATAAAATTTTTAAAGCGAATTGAGAGAATAAAACTTTAATTTTTTAATTGTTTGACGTTTATTGCTGTTTGAAAAGCAAGAAGCAAAAAAATGCTACTGAAAAAATTGAATGAAATATGATAGATTTTCGGCGCAAAATAAACTTTTAGAAAATTAGCAAAAATAACTTTACTAAACGTTTTTTTTGTGATAATATGTATAAGCATCGGTTTGGAGAAGTACCCAAGAGGCCGAAGGGGCTCCCCTGCTAAGGGAGTAGTACGAGTGAATCGTAGCCGGGGTTCAAATCCCCGCTTCTCCGCCAA
>CAVEYD010000015.1:0-26888 GCA_963619835.1 bacterium
GTAGAAAGTATAATTTGCTTTTGAATGATGCAAAAAAAAATCTTTAATAAAGGTCAATAGCATTTAGTAAACACAAAAGCACTTCAAGTTTTTTGAAGTGCCTTTGTGTTTTTATTTAGTATAATGATTGTTAGTTGTAAAACCTTTTGGGTGTATTTTTATTTTTTGTAGCAACCTCATCTTTGAAGTATTTCTTTTTAATACAAGACTTTAACAGATTTTACAAACAAAAATTTTAATATTTTACAAGATCGTTTGCAAGTTGGTAAATATTTTCGTTAAATTGTTTCTTTAGTGCGAGAGCTTCAAGAATATCTTGGTCAAACACTTTATCGTCCTTTACTCCGATAACACGATTAGTTTTGTTGTTTGCCAAACATTCTACGGCAAGCACACCCATGCGAATACCCAAAAGCCTGTCACGGAATGTGGCATTACCACCGCGTTGAATGTGTCCAAGAACCATCGAACGAATGTTGATTTCCGGCATGCGCTTTACGATTTCTTCACGTACTTGATCGGCGTGTCCTACACCTTCCGCAACGACAATAATGTTGTCGTACTTGCCAACTTTGGCATTTTGTTGCAAACGTTCGACAACTTTATCTATCGGCATTGGATCTTCCGGTGTCAAAATTACTTCCGCACCGCTTGTCAATCCGCCGTACAAGGCAATATCTCCGCAACTTCTGCCCATAACTTCTACAACGCAACTACGATCGTTACACGACATTGTATCACGAAGCATTTTTATTGTGTCGACAACGACCGTTACCGCCGTGTCAAAACCAAGAGTGTAATCTGTGTACGCAAGATCATTGTCTATTGTTCCCGGAATACCAATGGTCTTTACTCCAAACAACGTAGTAAGTACCTTTGCACCTTGAAAACTGCCGTCTCCACCTATTACAACCAAACCTTCAATGCCATACTTTTTTAAAGTGTCGGCAGCCTTTTGACGTCCTTCGTCGGTCTTCATTTCCGGGCAACGCGATGTTCCCAAAATTGTACCACCCTTGTAAGCGATTCCGTCAACATCCTGAGATTTTAGCTCTTTTACGTCACCTTTTATAAGCCCGGTGTAACCATCTAAAATTCCATAAACCGTCATTCCTTGACGAATACCATATCTAACTGTTGCATAAATGGCAGCATTCATTCCTTGGCTGTCTCCGCCACTTGTCAATATACCTATTTTCTTCATATAATTACTCTTCCTTTGATTTTTGTCTTGTTAATTCAATATTAGAATCCGAATTTTTCCAAAGCTTCAATGTTCTTTGTCTTTTTATTAAGCCGCCCTCTTTAAAAGACTTTTTGCACGGAATACCCATGCTTTGATACAGCTCTACCTTTTCTTTTACGTTTTGCATAAATGTCGGACTTTTATATCCCCACGCACATTCGGAAAACGCATCGAGACGTGGCAAAATTTGAAAGAACAATTTTTCGGCAGTTGTTACTCGCTCAGTCCAAATTGCACACTCTACGCCGAGCACGTTTGATACGGACTTGCGATTTACGCCACTAAGCGGATTGTATTTGTGCGTTTTTTGTAACGGAGTGAGCGCATAGGGATAGTCAAAGTACAGCTTGAAAAACGGTGATAATATCGTCTTGCGTCCCCTATTAATTCGTTTGACCGCTTCACCTTCTTTGAATGGTTGCCACGCTTGCGACACAATTTCGGCATTGGTTTGATCGCAAACGCCATCGTTCCAGCAAATGATTTTTTTGCCCTTTTCTGCCAAATACTGTCTAAATTGTTCCGTCATGTATGTTTGAAGTTGATCAAAATTTTGCAATTTTAACTCAGACAAACGCGATTTACACAATTTGCAGTTACACCACCTGTCTTTGGGCGCTTCGTCTCCACCGAGATGAATATATTCATAGGGGAACATTTCGCAAATTTCATCTAAAATATCCTTTACAAATTGGTAGACTTGATCGTTGCCTGCGCACAAAATATCTTTGGAGATACCCCATTTTTGACGCACTTCAAATTGTTGCGGATTGCACGCATATTGCGGATAAGCGGCAAGAATAGCCATAGCATGTCCCGGAATGTCTATTTCGGGAATCACGTCTATTTGATGTTGCTTGGCGTAAGATACAATTTCGGCAATATCTGCTTTTGTAAAATAGCCCGATTGCGGAACTTCGTCAATAAACGTTTTTCCGTTTTGAACGATTTCCGAACCTTTTCTTTGAGATGAAATCGTTGTCAACAATGGATATTTGTCTATTTGCAATCTAAATCCTTGATCATCGGATAAATGCAAATGCAATTTGTTAAGCTTTACTCTGCCCATTAAGTCAATGATTTGCTTAATGGTTTCAACTCCGTAGAAAAAACGACAAACATCAACAAGCAATCCGCGATGAGCAAATTTAGGAGCATCTTCTATGTAACAATTTTCACAAGTAAGAGCTTCGTGTTTTTTGTCTAGCTCAAACAAGCATCGTAACGACTCTACAGCATAAAAACATCCGGACAGACTGTTGCTTGTTACTGTTAAAATTCCGTCGGAAATCATAAGATAATACTGCTCTTCGACGTACTTTTCGTTGCGGTTAAAAATAATGTCGGCTTGCGATATATCTTTAGTAAACTCCAACGAAAGATCGCAACTGTCTTTTACCAAGTCTGCAAAACGTTTAGCTTGCTCGACAAAAGCATCATCTGTGTATATTACTGCACTGCCTTTTATTGAAAAGTTGCCTTCAAGACGTGCGATTTTTTTTGGTTGTGGAATTATATGCATATCCTTCCCCCAAAACTAAAATTGCTTATATTTTGTGTACATTCTAAATTATTTTAGCATATTTTACGTTGCATTTCAATCTTTTACGTAGTTTTTTGTTCTGTTTTGCTATAATTTTTACCACAAATAAATATAAAAATAATTTATGCCTATTACAAAAGTGTGTAATTTCGAATAAAAAAGAGCAACAGAAAATTGTTGCCCTTATTATTTTGATTTTTTCTATTGCTTGCCGTTTACCACAACCAACTTTTTTTGGCGATTTTTAATAAACATGACAAGTCCTACCGCGCCTACGATAACAGCGACTGCTATCGCCGTCCACAT
Organism: bacterium; assembly: GCA_963619835.1. GTDB lineage: Bacteria > Bacillota > Clostridia > Christensenellales > CAG-314 > Fimimonas. The sequence goes on from CAVEYD010000015.1 coordinate 3,096, forward strand.
TACTGCAGGCCACACATTGACACCTGTTGAACGAGCATAGTTCCACATAGTTACCACTGCAGCATTTTTGTTACCAAAATCTCTCATCATACCAAGGGAATCGATACTGCGATTTGTTCCGACATTTAACGCAGCGGACGCAAAAGGATACCGCCAATTGCTATTATCATAATCGTCAATGCTTTCAAAAAGTTCTTCCGCAAATTCATCCCAACTGTCGTAAGAATATCCATCATTTTCGGCAAGTTCTTCTTCGGTAAACTGATAGTATTCAGGAGCATTTACATAGTAAAGTTGAGTTAATGTTCTGCGAGAATCGAGATCATCCCGTACAACTTGTCCTTTTACAGCCGGGGTGTATCCTATTTCGTACATGTTTGCAGCGGCAACACTTGGAGTGTTAAGAAAATTGATAAACAATTTTATTGCTGTAAGATGTTCCTTGTTGTATGTTTTGGGAACGACCCAACCATCAAACCATATGTTTCCATAAGTGTGGGGAACATAGTATGCAAGCTCGTACTCGCCTTCTTCCGGATCTAACTCCGACATTGAATTTAAACACATATCGCAATTTCCGTCGTTGTCGTCGTCGAAGTGCGTTGTCCAACTTTCTTCCACTGCATACATGGCGTCACCGCTCCAAGCAAGGTCTACCATTGCATTACCTTTAAGAAGATCGTCTTTACCAAAGTCAACTTCGTAGCCAAAAAGTTGACTTTTTTGCTCAGAAAGTACCTTTTTGCACATTTCAAGCGTGTTGTCATCAACACAGTTGATAAGTTCTGATGCAGACATTTCGGTGTAGGCAACACCGTTTTCGTTGACAAATCCGTCTAACTTTCCGCTTTCAACCATGTAAAACAAAGTTGCAGCATAAGAATCGCGAATACTGTCCTTCATCAAAATGGATCCGGTAAGCTTTTCGTGCAATAAGCTGCCATCGCCATCGTCATTAAACAAAATTCCCCAGTTAGATTTGTTCATTTGTTCTGCCGTAATACCCAAACGATTGAAAGCAGCACGATTATACAAAATGCCAAGAGTTCCGTACATGTAAGGAACCATGTAGTCTATCATGCTTGCAGTGTAAGTGGTTTTGTCTTTTCTTGTGCAAGTTAGATTGGAAAAACCTTCACTGATTTTTGCAATAATGTTTTCCTCAACATTATCGGCATTGTGTACATAACCGGTTAGATTTGTGACATCAATATAGTTTGACTCTCCACTAAAGTAGTTGAGAGGAATAAGCCAATCGTCCACCATAAGTTTTTGAATGGCATACTCGCTTGGACTCATAACGTCAATGTTACTGTCGCCTTTTGTTATTTTTGTTATCAAAGTTTCCGGAGTATCAAACGTAACGTATGTTATTTCAATGTTTTTTCCGGTAACTTGTTTGTAGTAATCTTTAAAGTCATCGAGACCATCCGGATACAAATAGTCCGCCCAATTGTAAATTACAAGGTTGTCGGTTTCTTCATCACTGTTGCAAGACGTTAGCACACACACAGACATTGCAGCAAGTAAGAAAACAAGGATTAAACAAATTGATTTTTTCATTTTGCGCTCTCCTTTTTGCTAGCACGTTTAATGTTAATTGCCAAAAGTAAAGCAAACATTACCACAAAGAAAATGCTAAAAACGGCAAACCAAAACGGCTCTAACGATTTTACCCTTGCATCTTCGTAAATGTACGTAGACAACGTTTCTATTCCCGTATCACCCTTGTTAAATTGAGTGATAACAAAGTCGTCAAGTGACAATGTAAATGCCATTGCAAATCCCGAAACGACTCCGGGAGTTATGTAAGGGAAAATTACTTTTATTAGTGCGACAGCGGGATTCGCTCCAAGATCAAGCGCCGCTTCGTACATGTTTGGATCCATTTTTTGCAATCTCGGCAAAATAGACAACACTACATAAGGTGTGCAAAATGCCACGTGACTGATAATCAAACGGACCATACCTTGCGGGAAAATAAAGCTAAATGCGGCAAAAAACACCATAAGAGAAACAGCCATTACGATTTCGCTATTGATCATTGGAAGTTGGTTTACCGTTAAAACAACTTTTTTGGTACGCTTGCCCAAACAATAAATGCCTATTGACGAAAAAGCCCCCAAAACGGTTGATATGACACTTGCCGAAACAGCCAAAATAATTGTATTTTTTAGCGCAGACACAAGCGACTCGGCATCTTCACTAAACAATGCCTTGTAGCTTGCAAGAGTAAATCCATCAGTAAAACGGAAATTGCTTGTTCCACTAAAACTGTACACTATTATTAACAGAATGGGTAAGTACAATAATGCCAAAACCACAAAAAGGTAACCATCGGCAAAAAAACGATTGAGCTTCTTCATAATACGCTTTTTACCTCCTCATCCTTGTTTGTTAAGTTTACAATGATGTTGGCAATTATTACCAATACAAGCATAACAAGACTCATTACACTTCCTACGCCAAAACTATTTATCGTTTTGGAAAAGTGCATATTGATTGCATCTCCGAATAAATAAATTTTACTTCCGGACAAGATCTCGGAAATGGCAAATGTAGAAATTGCAGGAATAAACGTCATCGTTATTCCGCTAATAATTCCCGGAACAGAAAGAGGAATGATCGTTTTTGTAAGGACAGTAATTTTGTCTGCTCCAAGATCTTCTGCCGCTTCGATGTAGCTGTGGTCAATTGACACAAGCGTTGTGTGCAACGGCAATATCATGTATGGCAAGTAATTGTAAACCATTCCGAAAAGTACTGTTCCCATTCCGAGCTTTACATCCAGTGCCAAAAATATTGCTTTTGTGGAAAGGGTGCGAATAAGAAAGTTTATCCACATGGGCATGATAAACATGAGGACCAAAACCTTATTTGATGCATGATATTTTGCCAAAAAATACGCACACGGATATCCTATAAGCAAGCAAATTACAGTGGTTATAAGTCCAATAAGCAACGAATTTCCCAATACCGTCATTCCACCACCGGCATTAGAAAAAAACTCTACAAAATTTTGAAAAGTAATTTGATTGTCGTTGTCTAAAAAAGCATTGATTAAAATTATCGCAAGCGGTGTTACCACAAACAACACCAAAAACAACATGTACGGATAAGCTAATGCCTTGCGAGAAAAGCGAAAATTAGTTTTCATTGCTCTCCTCCACAGAATCATCCTTTTTTTCAACTTTTATTTCTTCGATGATGATTTTTTCCGGTGCAATATTTATACCTACACGGTCACCTATTAACCATTCGTAGTCTGTATCTACAAAAAAGTCGTAGTAAGTATCGGTACGAACAATGCATTGATAGTAACTGCCCTTGTAGATAGTAGATATTACTGTTGCACCGATAACCCCGTCTTCCTCGTCGTCAGTTAAATCAACGTCGTCAAAATCGATTGATATTTTAACTTTTGTACCTTCTTCCAAATGGCTGTTACAATTAAAACGACCTTCACAAAATTCAACAATTCCGTCGTCGTACATTTCACCTTCCAATGTGTTGATTAAACGTGATTTGTGCATAATATGAAAATCGAAGGGTTTAATATAAAGTCCGATAACATCTCCGACATTTACTTGCACATTGTCGTGAATTACGACTTCATTGCGCTCGTCCCCGTAGGTAAGGGCCGTTACTTGATAGTGATCCCCCTTAAACACACAAGTAAGAACCTCCGCTTCTATCAAGCAATTTTTGTCTGTCTTTTCAACTATTTTTATATCTTCGGGACGAACAATTACGTCTATCGGTTCGTTGTACTTAAATCCTTTATCTACGCACTCAAATTTGTGTCCCGAAATATCAACACAAAAATCTTTAACCATTATTCCGCTAAAGATATTTGACTCCCCTATAAAATCGGCGACAAAAGCATTTGCCGGTTCATCGTAAACTTTAGTTGGTGTTCCTATTTGTTGAATGATGCCGTCCTTCATTACAACGATGGTGTCGGACATGGTAAGAGCTTCTTCCTGATCGTGTGTGACATAGACAAAAGTTATACCAAGTTGCTTGTGCATTTGCATAAGTTCCAGTTGCATGTCTTTGCGCATTTTTAAGTCAAGTGCGCCCAAAGGTTCGTCAAGCAATAGTACTTCAGGTTCGTTTACCAAAGCTCGTGCAATTGCAACACGTTGTTGCTGTCCGCCGGAAAGGGAATTGACCGCACGATGTCCGTAGTCTTCCAAGTCCACCATTTTCAATGCATGATTTACCTTGTCGGCAATTTCCTTTTTTGTAAGATGGCGCATCTTTTGTACTTTTTTACCATCTTTTTCAAAAGGCTCACCGTCGGGAACCATCTTCATTTTTAAGCCAAAAGCAATGTTGCCGAATACGTTTAAATGCGGAAACAATGCGTACTTTTGAAATACAGTGTTTATATTACGTTTGTGAGGGGGCAACGTTGTAATATCTTGCCCGTCAAAGTATATTTTTCCGCTTGTGGGCTGTTCAAAGCCGGCAATCATACGAAGTGTTGTGGTTTTTCCACATCCGGAAGGGCCCAAAAGTGTAACGAATTCACCCCTTCTTATGGACAAAGACATATTCTTTACAACAGGTTTGTCGCTATAAGACTTGTTTACATTTTTTATTTCAATGATTTTATCTGCGTTTTTTACCATTTTCTCCTCCTAAAAATTGGACGGGGTTGTTACCCACAAAAGTTTGCTTTCGCCCTTATTTGCATTTCGTATAGTGTGTCTATTTTTTCCGTCTAACGAAAAAGAGTCGCCTTTTTTTAACTTGTAAACTTTGTTTGTGGTTACAATTTCCACTTTTCCATCCAAAATGTAGCCAAATTCTTCGCCTTCAAACGGCAATCTTTCTTCACACTGCGCATCTTGTGGCAATGTTAAAATAATTGGTTCCATTTCCTTTATTTGCGAATTAGGAATAAGCCAAGTGTTTGTTCCACCACCGTTTTTAGAAAAGAAATAATCGTTTTTGGTATAAACTATCTTTTCCACTTTGGGCTCGGCAAAAAAATCTTGCAAGGAGACGCCGAGAATATTTAGTATATCTTGCAACGTCGCAATCGACGGGGAGCACAAGTCGTTTTCGAGTTGAGAAATGTAGCCCTTTGTAAGCTCAGTACGTTGAGCAAGCTCCTCTTGTGTTAAGTCCAGTTGCAATCGGTATTGTTTTATTTTTCGTCCTATTTCTACCATACAAACACCTCGCTAAATTTTGTAAAACATGCATAAAAATTTGTAAAAATTGCAAAAAAAATGTTGCCCGTTAAGGTCAAAAAAATAATTTAGAGTACTGCCGCATTTCACGACGAACGCACAAATGACGCTCATATACAATAAAAAATTTGTTTGCCCTTGGCAACAACGAGATAATTATAAGACAATCATTAAGTAATGTCAAACAATTTTATTACTTTTTCTAAACTTTTTTTAGAAATTCTAAACTTTTTGTAAAGAACAATTGCAACTCAAGAATGCAGTTATTAGAAAGTTTAAATGTCGAAAATCGTACAAAAAAACCTTCGATATCAAAATATTTTGAAGGTATTCTTTGTTGTTAATGATTGATAATTGTACTTGTGTCATTTTCTAATATATAAACTAAACTTTTCATTTTTCCTCGTAAAAACTGATTTTTAATAAGTAAATTTACCAAATAAATATTAACATGTTTTCAATTCGTTAAACTATGCTTATGCAAAAATTGCCATGCAAATCGTTCCCGCAACAAGGACGGCTAAACCTATCCATGCGCGCACAGTCAGTTTTTCCTTCAAGAAAACAACAGAAAATGCAACCGTTACCAATATGCTTAACTTGTCGATGGGAACGACTACACTAACTTGTCCGTTTTCTATAGCATAGTAGTAGCACAACCAACTTGCCGCCGTGGCAAACCCAGACAAAACTAAAAACAACAAGTCTTTTTGTGGAATTTGCTTAACAAAATGTGTTTCTCGCTTTGCAAACACAATAATCCACGCAACAACCAAAACGACTATCGTGCGAATTGCCGTAGCAAGATTGCTTGGCACACCACTTATACCTACTTTTGCCAAAATAGATGTAGCCGCAGCAAACAGTGCCGACATAAACGCGAAGACAAGCCACATTATTGAAGTTTTTTCTTGTGCATCGTGCTTGATGTCAATCATCAAGTATGTTCCTACACCTATTGCAGTAATACAAATTAACTTTATCCACCAATTTGTGCGCTCGGTAGGAAAAATAGCTATTGCAAGAAGCACCGAAAGAACTACGCTTGACTTATCAACCACCGACACTTTTGAAACTTCGCCCAAAGACAGTGCTTTGAAGTAACAAATCCAGCTGCAACCTGTTGCCAAGCCGGATAATGCTAAAAAAATCCATGATTTTGCCGAAACTGCTGTTATCGCAGAAACTTCTCCGGTAATTAAAACAACTATCCAGGCTAGGGCCAAAACGATGCTTGTTCTGATTGCCGTGGCAACGTTTGAATTTGTATTTTTTATTCCACACTTACTGAATATAGCAGTCAAACCGGCAAAAAATGCCGATAAACATGCAAACAAAATCCACATTTTTTCTTTTCTCCACCTATAGCTTTGTTCAAAACAATTATAACACTTTTATTCTACTAATCACAATAGATAATGGCTTTTTACTTAAATTATTTTTTAAGCACAAAACGTTTTAATAAAATATCAACCAAAACGGCCATTTATAAGCAAATTGATAGAGCGCACAAAACTACCGCAAATATTTTGTTACCTTTCATTTTTTATATTCTCTTTTGTTTTTTTTACGAGTAAAGAATATCTCAAACAAAAGTAACGAAATTACATACAAAATTGTAATAAAATTATAAAATAAAAAGTCAACTAAAAAAGTTGGCTAAATAAACTAAACAAAAAGCCACGCTCAATATAAAACATTGAGCATGGCTTTTTTATTCTTTATCTATAAATTCTTCCGTTTGTAAAAACAACAAGTTGTAATTTGACATACGTAACTTCGTGTATCGGCCTGATAGATTTAACTTGTTTATTATAAAAATAAATAAAAGTCAATAAATCAAGCACTACTTGCAACGGGCTTGACGAATGGCTTTTTGCCAACCTTCAATAAGTTTACCGCGAGTTTCTTCGTCCATATCGGGAGAAAATTCTCTGTCAACACCGACGTTGTTTTTAATATCTTCAATACCTGTCCAAAATCCCATTGTGAGCCCTGCAAGGTAGCATGCACCAAGCGCGGTTGTTTCGGTAACTTTAGGACGAACAACTTTGGCATTTAGTATGTCCGATTGGAATTGCATCAAAAAGTTGTTTGCACTTGCTCCGCCATCAACGTTTAGACTGTTTATTTTAATACCTGCATCTTTTTGCATTGCATTGACTAAATCGTAAACTTGGTAGTCGATTGCCTCAAGTGCAGCACGAATAAAGTGTTCCTTTTTTGTTCCGCGAGTAAGTCCGACTACCGTTCCTCGAGCTTCCGCATCCCAATAGGGTGAGCCCAAACCCGTGAACGACGGAACAATATACACACCATTTGTATCCTTGACTCTTGTTGCGTAGTTTTCCGTTTCGGCAGCGGACTTTATCATGCGCATTTCATCGCGAAGCCATTGGTTTATCGCTCCGCCGACAAATACGCTGCCTTCGAGAACGTACTGTGGCTTGTTGTTTAAACTTGCCGCAAGCGTGGTGATAAGTCCGTTGTTAGACTGCACTGCATCACCTGTATTCATAAGCAAAAAACAACCTGTTCCGTAAGTATTTTTAACGTCTCCGCGGTTTATCGCAAGATGGCCAAACAATGCCGCTTGTTGATCGCCTACAACACTGCAAATGGGAATTTCTCTACCAATGTAAGTCTCGTCCGTATAGCCGTACAAATGCCCTGACGGGTAAACTGACGGCATCATGGCACGTGGGATATTGAACAGCTTTAACAGTTCATCGTCCCAACTAAGTGTGTGAATATTAAACAACATTGTGCGACTTGCGTTTGTATAGTCTGTTGCAAAAATTTTACCCTTCGACAGTTGCCACATAAGATAAGTGTCCACTGTACCGAAAAGCAAGTCTCCGTTCTCTGCACGACTATACGCTCCGGGAACATTGTCCAAAATCCACTTTACTTTTGTAGCAGAAAAATAAGCATCCAAAACAAGCCCGGTTTTGTCGTAAATAAACTTAGACAAGCCTCTTTCCTTCAACTGCTGACAATACTCGGCTGTTCGTCTGCATTGCCAAACAATTGCATTGTAAATCGGTTTGCCTGTGTGTTTGTCCCAAACAAGCGTGGTTTCGCGTTGGTTTGTGATACCTATTGCGGCAATATCTTCAAGTTCGACTCCGGCACGAATAAGTGCTTCGGAAATTACTCCGACTTGCGAGCCGTAAATATCGTGGGGATCGTGTTCTATCCAACCGGCTTGCGGATAAATTTGAGGAAATTCCTGTTGGGCTTTGCCGACAATGTTTCCGCCTTTGTCAAACACTATTGCACGAGATGATGTTGTTCCTTGATCTAAAGCAAGAATATATTTCATTTTAATTGCTCCGTTATAAGTTTTTACAACTAATGTCTTAAAACAACTACTTAAATCATAAAAATATGTTTTTATGTAAAGTACTTTAAACTTTTTTAATATTTTTTGTCACGATAAAATCTACACCACAACCACAAATATCTTTTACAACGACGTCTCCTATCGCTACAGGCGCGTTTAATGTGATGCCTTTAAGAAGATCTAAACTCTTAAAAATCAATTCCTTGGGAATAGCTTCCCGCGTTTTAACCGACACCATGGGGATGGCTCCACCGGCAACTTTAACCGAACCGGTAACCATGCGTTTGGGGGCAGTTACTTCGTTTATCGCATAAGTTGCTCCGCGAGGACATGTGTTTCCGCTAACCTTTATGTTGTTTTTGTCCGTATCGTCAACCTCTAAGTGGCAACCCATGGGACAATTTATACAAATCATTTGTTTCATTTTTCATCCCCCTTCAGCAACGTGATTTCAACTTCCGATGCATTTTTTAGCAGTTTCATTTGTTCGACATTAAGAGTAATATTTTCCATTTCGCCCGGGGTTACAACTGCACGCTTGCGAGAAAACACTTTGATTCCGTCTGCCAAAACGGCTAACTCTACTTTTTTAAAAACATTGGATACACGCATTTTAAAAGATTGGTCTTTATAAATATTGTCCTTGTTTAAAACCGTTGGTACGGAATATCTTACTCCGCCGGAAGTTTTTATTACGATTTTTTCATGGCAGGGAGAATTTCCCTTTATGTACTCGGCAGCGCAAACTCCTGCATTTGTTGCTTCTGCAGACACAAAATCTACCAAGTCGTGAACATGCAAGACATTTCCGCACTCAAAAACTCCGTCAATATTTGTCATTAAATTTTCATCTACGACTGCTCCGCCTGTTGTTTTTGACAATTCTACTTGTGCATTTTTTGCCAGTTCGTTTTCGGGCAATAAGCCAACCGACAAAAGCAACGTGTCACAAGAAATAAACTGCTCCGTACTCTTGATGGGACGCAGCTTTTCGTCAACTTGTGCCACAACAACGCCTTCTACACGATCTTTGCCTTTTATGTCAACAACGGTATGCGAAAAGTAAAGCGGAATGTCAAAATCGTTTAAGCATTGCACTATGTTACGATTTAATCCGGACGAATATGGCATTAGTTCTACCACAGCCTTAACTTTTGCTCCTTCAAAAGTCATACGACGAGCCATGATTAAACCTATATCGCCACTGCCCAAAATTACGACTTCTTTGCCGGGAAGATAACCGTCAATGTTTACAAGCTTTTGTGCTGTGCCCGCAGAAAAAACTCCCGCACCGCGCATACCGGCTATGTTTATTGCACCACGTGGACGTTCTCTGCAACCACAAGCAAGAATAATTGCCTTTGCTTGTATTGTTACAAGACCGTCTTGAGACGAGACATATGTTACTTCTTTGTTGTTTGACACATTTATTACCGTCGCATTGAGACGATAATCTATTGCGCGACTTTTTACTTGATCGATATATCTTGCAGCGTATTCCGGTCCCGTTAACTCTTCCTTAAACGTATGTAATCCAAAACCGTTGTGTATACATTGATTTAATATTCCGCCAAGCTCTGCTTCGCGTTCCAAAATCAAGATATCTCTTTCGCCGGCATCATAGGCGGACACGGCAGCGGCAAGTCCTGCAGGTCCCCCACCGATAATAACAAGATTTTTATTCATTACTTTGTCCTCCCGACAACAATGTTGGATTTTCCGCCACGCTTAGTGACTTGTTGCATATCAATCGATAACTCTCTTGCAATAATTTCCATTACACGAGGCGTGCAAAAACCTGCTTGACAACGTCCCATACCTGCACGAGTGCGACGCTTAACACCATCTAAATCTTTTGCTCCAACAGGTCTGTGAATAGCATCGACAATTTCTCCCTCAGTTACCACTTCACATCGACAAACAATTTTGCCGTAAAGTGGATTTTGTGCAATAAGTTTTTGACGCTCTTCGTCGCTCAATGTAGCAAAATGCGGTATGCCTTTACGAATGGGGTTAAAATCGTGATTTGCGGATAACTTTAATTTTTTGCTTACCATGTCGGCAACGTCAACGGCAATTGAAGGCGCCGACGAAAGTCCCGGAGATTCAATTCCCGCAACGTTGTAAAAGTTGGAAACTTCGCTCTCTCCTATAATAAAATCATCGGTATCAATGTGCGCACGCAAACCGCTAAATTGAGTGATAATGTTGCGTTTGGAAAGTGTTGGCATGGTGATAAGTGCCGTATCAAAAGCAGTATTTAACTCATCGGCAGTTGTATTTGTGTTATCCTTGTCGTCAACATCGGTTGCAGTCGGTCCGACTAAAATGTTTCCGTGGGTTGTAGGCGTTACCAAAATTCCCTTACCCATTGCCGTTGGCAATTGAAATAACGTGTGCTGACACAAATACCCACAAGTTTTGTCAAGCAACATGTAGTCTCCCTTGCGGGCAACTATGTGCATTTTTTTGTTGCAAACCATGTTGTTTATTTTGTCGGCATACACCCCTGCACAATTGACTACCGCTTTTGCCTTTACACTAAAACCATCACCACAAATGATATCGAAACCGTCTTCGCACTTTTTTACGGACTGAACTTCAGACAAAAATCTGAATTCCACTCCGTTGGTTGCAGCATTTTCCGCATAAGCAATTGTCATCTCGTAAGGAGAAACTATTCCGCCGGTTGGAACCCAAAGTGCCTTTGTAACACTGTTCGACACATACGGCTCCATTTCTCGCACTGTATTTCCGTCGATAATCTTTAAGTCCTGTACTCCGTTGGCAATTCCTCTATTGTAAAGCTCGGTAATTCCGCTCTCCTGCGATTTGTCGAAACAAAGAACCAATGAGCCGTTTCTTTTGAAAGGGAAATCTAGTTCTTTTGCAAGACTATCGAACATGCGATTGCCCAAAACATTGTACTTTGCCTTTAATGTCCCCGGTTTAGCGTCATAACCGCCGTGAACGATTCCACTGTTGGCTTTGCTTGTGCCGACCGAAATATCGTTTCCTCGCTCCAGAACAAGGATGTTTGCTTTATAGCGCGACAACTCACGTGCGATGGCACATCCTATTACTCCGCCTCCGATAATAACTATATCTTTCATTTTTCCTCCAAACAACTATCTACGTTGTTTATATTTAAAAAATTTGTTTTTAACAAACCATAAAATATATTATACTTGTTTTCTTTTCCCATTTCAATATGAAAATTAAAAAAAAATAATTTTAACTGAATTTTTCAATAAAAGGAATTTGGTATAAAAAAATCACAAAGCAGACTTTTTCTGTTTGTTAAACAGATTCTTCACCTTGTGATTTTTTGTTTTTGTTTTTTTGACGGCTGATTTTGATTGCTTTTTACTTTGAGACTTTTAGCAAACCATTGAACAGCCGAAACTCACTTTTACTTTTTACTCTACAATTGTTAACGTAGCATGCACGTTGAAGTAGTAATTGTCGTCCGCAAAATTGATTGTATAGCCGTAACTACCTATTTCAACCGGTATTTGTTGCCCATCAAACTCAATTGTTGCCGCACTTGAATCAAATCCCGGTGTTGAAAATATCGGCATCTGTTCCTTGCCTGCGTACTTTACTGCCGATGCATCGACAATAACGGATATGCGTTTTTTTGCAATAACAAAAATTGTTTCAACTGTTTTTGTATTGTGGTTTTCGTCACCATTGTAAGTTACTTCGGCGGTGTACGTGCCCGCATTTTTGGGAGCATCGACGACTGTTCCGGATGCATCTCTATAAGTTACGACAAAATCTTGTTCAACCGCCAAAAATTGTTCGCTTCCATTGTATACCACAGTTTGTTCTTCAACAGTAAAATCAAAATCGGCTTTTTCTATTACAAGCGATGCTTCGTTGCAAACAAGTGTGTAGTTTTCATTACTCTTTGCATAAATGCTGTATGTACCTACATTTTCGCCTTCTTCACGACAAACTGTTATTTGAATATCTTCGTAATCACCGTCAAGAGAATAGCTAAAAGCAGGATCTTTTTGACCATAGATTTTTGTTAAAGAATTCAAAGTTACGTATACAATTTTGGGCTTTACCGTAAGCTTTGCTCCATCAAACAAAACGTTGTAGTTACCGTTAAACGAGTCGAGCACAATTGCGTACTCACCGATATCTTCACCTTGTTCGCGAGAAAATGTCAGTTTTAAGTCGTCGAGATTAGCTTGCCCACATTGAGCGGTTAATTGAGGATCGGCTTGACCGAAGCTTTTTTCGATATCTTCGACGGAAACGGTTACGTTTTGAGCCACTATTGTGCAAAAACCGACATCAAGGGTGATTGTGTAGTTTTTGTTTAAAAGCGTGCCGATTGTAACCATGTATGTGCCAACGTCTTCACCGACTTCGCGAGAAAGCGAGCCACTTAATACGTCACCATCGAGTAAGCCATCTGCAACATATTCTATTTGTGTGTCTTGTGTACCATAAGTTTTTGTAAATCCAATCGATTTAACACTAACCAAACGCGGAGTGATTGTGTACGTTCCGCCAATAACAACAAGTGAATAGTTTGCAGAAACGTCTTTCCCTTCGCTGTCAACCACAACAACATTTTTGATTGCGTATGTGCCGACATTGTTGCCTTGCTCACGAGAAACAACAAGTTTTTCACCGTCTTTTAATGTTCCGTACAATACTTTTGCGGTAAATATCGGATCGTTTTGTCCGTACTCGGCCGTAAACGAATCAACTTTAACCATCAATTGACGAGACAAAATTGTGTAAAAAACTTGTTCGTTGTTGTCCAAAACAACTTGATAGTTACTTGCGTTTTCGCAATCAACGGTTAAACTTCCGAGTTCTATCGCATAATCACCGGCATTGTCACCTTGTTCACGAGAAAGCGATCCGGTCAGCAAAATTCCTTCCGGCAAGTCGTCAACAGAATATTGTAATACGGTGTCAGTTTGGTCGACATAACGATATTGATTTTTAAGCGGAGTAATTTTTATTTGGCGAGGTGCTATTACAAAAGATTTTTGAGAATCGGTTTCGTAATACTGTGCCATATCATCGTCAAGCTGTATGTTGCATGTGTATGTGCCTACATTGTACACATTTTCCACTTCTTTGCCGTCAAGACTTATTGCAACACCAAATTTCTCGTTTAATTCATCAATCTCCTCTTGTAAGTAGGCCTTGACCGAGTGTACCAAACCATCAAACTGTTGTACTACTTCATCGAGTTTGAACCCAAAACTAACTTTTATTTTTGTAATTACAAGATTTCCCTGAGTGCTTCCGACAACAGCTACGTTGTTGTCAATGGAGTATATTTCGTAAGTGTACTCTCCGGGGAAAGGCTGACTTGACAACACGTCTGCACCCGATTTTTTTATCTTGTGTGCCAAGTACTTTTCATCATCGACATTTGCAAGAGTGTAAGAAAATTCAAACTGTTTGTAAACATATTCACCGACAACACTTTCGACAACAACCTCGTACTTTTGAATTGTAATATCAAAAGATCCGTTGCCAACTTGCGTGTCAGAATCAACTTTCCATTCAACAGTATGCGTGCCGACGTCTTTGGGAAGTTCGCTTGATCCGTTGCAGCTGAAAACAAATTCGTCCACATTTATACCAAAATCGAGTTGTACGCTTTGCCCGTTGTAAACAAAATAAGTAGTTGTAGGAATTAGATTTTCAACAACTTTTCTGCAATAAACTTGGACATTCACATCTTCGGTAACGTCAAAAGAGTACTGCTCTTGTAAAACTTGTTGGTTGTTATTTATTAAAACCTTATACAAACAGTAACCTTCGTTAGCGACTAAATTGATCGTTACTTGTGTGCCGTACTTTACCTTTTGTTGCTCGACTTGTTCAATATCGCTGCCAAAAACGTTTACAAGATAATCGGTGTCGTCTACTCTAAAAGTTTTTTCATAGTAAACGTAGCTTCCGTCTGCATAAAAACCTTTTACCCTTAAGGTGTATCCTTTGTTTTCCGAAACCGAAATGTTGTTTGTTCCGTTTGAAAGAACTTGTGATGCTACTGTAGGTTCGCTACCGTCGATTGTGTAGTAATAAGTTAGTCCGTCATTTAAGCTTGAGGCAATTGCAATATCCTTTTGCACGTACAAACTTTTTACTTCTATGTTGTTGACATTAAGCGCTTGACTTGATGTGTTGCCAACGTTGTCCATTGCTACAATTGTGTAATCGGTTCCGCAAGAAACGTTAAACTTGTACACTGCGTTGCGTGTTGTTTCGTCAAAAACAGGCTCACTTGCCGTCGACAAAACGTTTGTGCCATTTTGCAATACCAAGCTTTGAACTCCGCTTTCGGCATCGGAAACATAAATCGTTACTGTTTTTTTACCGTCCGTGCTATCGTCCACGATAATCTTGCTGATTTTTGGGGCAACCACGTCGGTTGTAGTAAGCGTTAGCGTCGGAGACGTTAAATACATCGTATTACTTGATGTTGCAGCACACCAAAAAGAAGAGGGCTTAACAAAATCTGTGTAAGTGTGAATTGATATTGTTTGACAAGAAAGTCCTTGAAGACTTTGTGCGGAAAGCGACATTTTGTACTCCGTGAAGTCAGTCCATTGTTTTCCGTTTACACTGTCTAATGCATTTGCAGAAGCAACAGCGGAAAAATTTTCGTCTACACCGATGTCATCGGTACAAGAAAATGAAACGTCAACTCCACCGTCCGAAACATTTCCGTGCGAGCCAATTTGCAAAACGGCATACAATTTTTCCGCCGCGTCCTTTTCTCCGTTGGAGTCGGTTTTCAACTTAATCGATGCCGATATCGAAACAGCTCCGTTTTTTATTGCGGTTGACAACGCCGAAGATAAATCGCTGTAAATAAAGAAATTGCCGTTTACATTGGATGCCTCAGAAGCGCTTCCTGATACGATTTTTAGTCCGCCGTCCGAAAAAGTGAAACTTGGTTTTGCTGTAGGCAATGCATATTTTACGTATGCGGATGCATAATTGCCGTAATTGTCGCTTGAGATACCATCAAACAAATTGTAGGTACCTATATTGTTTACTTGGGTAATTGTTTTTTGCTGTTGTGAATACGTTAATAGTCCCGTAGAAGAAGCATATACTTTTGACGAAGGTGCAAAAACAGCAGAGGTAAGACAAACTAACGTCAATGCTAAAAATGCAACTATTTTGATTTTTTTCATTTGTTTTACCTCCTATCTTCCAAGTAATCTTTGCACTACAGTGTTGTCCGTTGTGAAAGAAGACAAATCTGTAATGTTGTCGTAAGTGTAGTTGTAAGTTAATGTTGCCGTCGTGTCGGCTTCAACTTCAACACCGACTTTCTTTTTAACGATATAATTTTCGTCCGCAATCATTTGAGTGACATAACCATTAGAATCTAATGTAAAAGTAAGAACTTCTTTTTTAAATTCACTCATTGTTACACCGCTCAATTTGTTTATTTGCGTTGCGTAGTTTGAGTACATTGCCGCACTTGTAGATAACGTCATTGTTAAAGTAAAAGTGCCGTTTGAATTTTTTGTTACTGCCGAGCTTGATACCGTGCTGCTGTTAACATTGTAAATTACAATTCCGTTGGCCGATGATCCGTACTGAGACTTTAGCTCGCTATCGGAACAATCTACAAACTTTGCGCCGGTATAGTTAACCGATGAAACTTTTGCCGGATCCAACGAACCACTTACTTTTTCGCCCGAAACACTTGCATATTTTACGGACGATCCGTTGTAATACGAAAGCACTGCAACGCGCGGATCGATACCAAGAATTGTTTCGCCAAAATTTGAGTTTTCCGTAAGAATGTTTCCGTTAGCATCTTTTATCTTTATAAATCCGCCTGAAGTTTTTGTTGTTGTTCCTACCGCCACGGCTTTTACTCCGCCACCACCGGTGATTTTGTAAGCGGTGTTGCCGTATTGCCCAAGTCGAACATCGTAGTTGCGCTCGTACAAAGCAAACGCATAGTCTGTATCGGAAACGGAATTAAAATTAACAGTTGCATTGTCTGTATACTTAGTAGTATCGTTTACGGCACAATCGTGTGTGTACAAATTTTTACCGTCTACAGTAAACTTGTAGGCTCCGCGAACTTGAACTTCGCCCATGAGACTACTAAAATTGTAGTTTCCGCTGCTATCGGTTTCTGTCGTTTGATTGCCGGCATATATCGTCATTCCGACAACCGGAAGTCCACTTGAGGTTGTAACTTTTCCGCCTATACTAAATGCTTTTCCAAGAGTCACTTCCTTTTGAGTGTAGTCCGTTACTATTAGATTTGGTATATCAAAAGCCCAACCTTCCTTAGAAAAGTTTATTTCAGTTGCTTCGTAAAACTCGCCGAGGGTTACGGTGCTGTCTTTAATTACCGTTTGATTGTCATTTATGTTTGCAACAATTGTTCCGCCATCATTACCCTTAAACGTAACAACAACGTAAAATCCCATGCGTACAGAAAGCGATTGCGGTTGAGAAACCATTATGTCTTGTGTTTTGTACCCGTCCAAACTAAATGTAACTTTATTTTCTCCACTCAAGTTTTCTATTGAGAAAGCTCCGTTTGACCCGGTTGTGTAACAGTAGTTTTCGTTAACATAAATTCTTAAGTTAGACAACGTTTTGGTAGAATTTCCCACATATACAATTCCGCTAACGGCATAAGTCGCTTCAAACAAAGCTTCCGTACCCTGTGTTACTACAAAGTTTCCGTCAAACGAATAACCTTTCTTTTCAAGAACAATTGTGTTTTTGCCTGTTAAGTTTTCCAGCACCAACAAACCATTCAAATCTGTTTTGCCGATTACGGTATTGCGTACCGAAACGCTAACGTCTTGTAGCGGCTCACCGTTTGTTAACACTTTTACGTTTACGTTGTAACTTGCATTTGCGACAACGGAACTTGTAGGTTTACTTACGGTAACGGAATTTATCTTAAAGTTTGGAGATTTGAACGAAAGAGTTTTTTCTCCATAAAGTCCGCTAACTACAAACTTGCCGTTTTCGTCGGTTAACGACAAAACACTTTCTCCGTCACAAACGGAAACGTTGGCTATTCCGTCCGAACCGTTTTTAACCATGCCCGACACAGTGTATGATCCCTGGACAATTATTTTTTGCATTCCGTCAATAGTTACGTTTTCAAAGCTGTAACCATCTTTTTGAAATTCGACAACGTCGCCCAAGACAAAATTGCTTGTAGAAATGCCGTTAACCATAGCTGAAACATTTTCTAAGACAATGTCTCCGCTGGCAAACTCGAACAAAACATCAACAAACATGTTTGCATTTACAATTTGGTATCCGCTTATTTGCTGACTTTGTTGAACAAATCCATCCTTTTGGAAAACGACTTCTTGGTCCAAAACGGAAATTCCTTGTAATGCGTAATTACCTTGTTCGTCCGTTGTTGTTGAAAGCTCGCCGGCAGCAATATTTACATCTTTTAGAGGTGTCGCTCCGCTTACCACTTTACCGCTTATACCATAGGTTGCAAAAATATTTATTGTTTTTCCGTCATCGTCTTCGGTTAAGCTTATTGTTTTACTATCAAACTCATAACCGTTTTTTGAAAGAGTGATAATGGCGTTTTCCGAAAGATTAAGCTTGTACTCACCTAGTTCGTTGGTGACAGCGTTGCGAGTGCCGTAAGAAATTTCCACGTCGGCAAGCGGACTACTTCCAACCTGCGTTTTTAGTGTTACCGAATAACCGCTATCGGCAAAAGAGTATGTTCCGCCTTCGGAAATTTCCACACTGTCCGGACGAAAGCGAACTCCGTCATAGTCACAAACAATCACTGTGTAAGCAGAATTAAGCCCCTGTAAAGTAACTTCTCCGTTAGCATCGGTTGACAACTCCAAAACGTTTCCGTTTTCATTATCGGCAACAATTACAGTAGCCCCTTCTACAACTACTTTTGATTTGCTGACAACTACCTTTGCGGTATAAGTTGCGGCCACTTGGCAAACTTCGTGTGAAACAACTTGTTTACTGTTTTGACCGTTGTCGAACAAAAATTCGTAGCCATCCTTTTCGATACTGACTTCACTGTTTCCGCTAAGCCCGTTTAAGATGATTTTTCCGGAAGCGATTTCCGTTTTTCCGCAGTAGCTTACCGAATAATTACGAACATAGTTTTGTCCGCATTTTACGGAAAGTTCGACAGAATAAGTCAAATTTATTCCACCAAATTCCTCACTTGTCAAGTATGCCTTACTAAACAAATCGTACCCTTGTTTTTCTACAGACAGAACGTCGTTTTGTGCAAGTTGCACGTCAAAATTTCCGTTTTCGTCTGATTGACAAGCAAACAAATCGTTTACAAAAATTTTTGCTCCGCCAATAACTACGTCACCACTCTTTACAGAACAAACTACGTCGTGTAAAAGAGCTGCTTCTACAATGACATTTGCAGAATTTTCGTTTACACATTGAGGTGCATTTGTACGATAATTTTGCAAATTTACAATCAAATTGTGCGTGCCATACAATCCGTCAATCGAAACAACACCATCGACAAAGCTTACAGCGTTGTTAGACAAATTTTGTTTCAAGTCAATGGTGATGCCGTCACTTGTTGTGTCTGCCGCAACGTCTGCGGGAAGTTCTGTGCCATTAAGGGTAATTTTTGCGGAATAGATCTTTTGTCCGGTGACTACATAACGATTCTTACCGTTTTCAACAACAATCGGCTCTTCGAAATAGTAGCCTTCCTTAGTTACAGCTATGCTTTCCCCGTCAAAACAATTCATTTGTGTTTCGTACAAAGTTGTTAAAAAACTTCTTTCACCTACAGATACGTTAGCACCGCTTAATTGTTTTCCGTTAACAACAACTTTTATCGATACATTTTTAAGCAATTTCGGAGAAAATTCGTTGCATTGTTTTGTAATTGTTTCGTTTTGCTCGACATAACCTTGCATTACAATTTTAGCAACGTGTGTGCCGTACAGTCCTTGCACCATGTAGTTACCGCTTGCATCGGTGTGCGCAACAACGTTGTTGTCCAAAAGCACTTCGGCGTTTTCCAAAACCGTGGTTCCGCAAGAAACATTCCCGGTTAAATCGTACTTTTGGTAAACCACAACATTTTTCACATCATTTTTAGATGTAATTGTAAATTCGTTGTTGTCAAAAGCAAAATCATCCGAAATGAACTTTATTGTTTTTCCAAATTCGGCCTTTTCGATGATAAAATCACCGTCAATCGTTGAATAAGCCGTTTCTTCGCCATTATACACGCAAACAAAATCTGCTTTTAACA
Organism: bacterium; assembly: GCA_963619835.1. GTDB lineage: Bacteria > Bacillota > Clostridia > Christensenellales > CAG-314 > Fimimonas. Next base: position 22,915 of record CAVEYD010000015.1, read on the forward strand.
AATCGTCATCGCCGAAATCGAAAGAAACGCTAAATTTAGATGTGGAAACAATTTCAATAGAATCTTGACTATTGTTTGGCGACACTTGAGAAAAAAATTGTTTGCCGTCTTTAATTGCCGACACTTCCACATCACCGGCAAGATTATCTACGCTGAAATTACCGTCGTCATCGGAAAAAGTAATGTAAGTTTTGTTTTGTCCTTTTAGTGTAACTTGTACATCGGCAACAGACTCGTCACCATTTGTGCATTTTCCGTTAACAGTGCGATATGCCATTCCGTTCGTGCAGTCGAAGACCGCGTCGGTTGAAAAAACATCGTTGTTTTCCGGAAAGAAATATTTTTCCGAATAAAAGGCAATTGTTGTCTGTTCGGTAAGTCCGGAAAGACAATAATATCCATTTTCGTCGGTAGTCGTTTCGAAAAATTGACCGGAAACTAAAACATCGGAAACCGGCAAAGAGTCTACCGTTACAACACCGCTAACGGAAAAAGTTTGAGGTTCGCTTTCACCGGTCAGCAACAAGGTTGTTGTTGCACCTCCGGCAAGAACAACTACTATGGCGCCAATTATGATAAATAGTTTTAATTTATGTGACATTGCGCTACTTTTCAAATCGAGTTTACTTTTTGCTACTCATATGTAAACATATGTTTAGCAGCTCGACCTTCTTTTGCGTTGTCTATTTTAAACTTTGTTTAATTTCAAGTCAAGTTTAAGCAAAATGCGAATTGTATCTTTTCATTCTACCGTTCTCTCTTTTAGAGAGAAGCTAATTCTCCGTTTTGGAGAATTAGCAAATAAATGATTTAATGGCATTGTTGTTAAACAGTAAACTTATCTGTTATTCCGTTTCTTTTTACAAGTTGCTTTTTGAAAATAGTTGATGTATAATTCAAAATATCACTTTAAACAACTCTAATTGGCGAAAGTAAGCATTAAAAAAAATTTACTTAAAAAGAAAAACACACTTTGGATAAAAAAATGAAAGGTTGGATTGTTGTAAACAGTTTTGTTAATTCAAACAAATTTAAAGAACTGTACAGATTCTTTGAAAATTCTGCAAAAAAATTGAATATTCAACTTGAAATTAAACCGACTGATTCGCTTTTGTGCACAATCGACAATAATTTTTCGGCATTTTCTTTGCCCGACTTCGTTATTTTTTGGGACAAAGATTTTTACCTTGCAAAAAGACTGGAAAACTTGGGAGTTCCGCTTTTTAACTCAGCAAACGCAATTCGTTTGTGCGACAACAAAATATTGACGTCACTTGCACTAAACAATGTTGTTTCAATGCCAAAAACGATTGTTGTTCCCAAAACATTTGAAGGTGTGGGCTACAACAACCTTGATTTTTTGAAAAAATCTATAGACTTATTGGGACTGCCGATAGTAATCAAAGAAGCTTACGGCTCGTTTGGACAACAAGTATATCTTGCAAATACCATTGACGAAGCAAAAGAAATTTTCGATAAAATTCAGTACAAAGACTGTCTTATTCAAAAATTTGTTAAAACAAGCAACGGAAGAGATGTCCGAATAAATGTCGTTGGCGGAAAAGTTGTTGCATCAATGTTTAGATTTAATGACCACGATTTTAGATCAAACATTTCTAACGGCGGAAGCATGCGCATCTATACCCCAAACGAAAAACAAAAAGAGATCGCTCTAAAAGCTTGCAACGCACTCGGCTTAGATTTTGCCGGAGTAGATGTCTTGTTTGATGAAAACGATTCACCGTGCATTTGCGAAGTAAACTCTAACCCACACTTTAAGTCAACTTTTGAATGCACAGGCGTTGACTTAAGCGAAAAAATTCTTTCGTATATTACCCAAAAACTCAAATCATGAAAGGCTTACTTGTTTACGACGCCATTGGCGCAAATCGAAACCGATGGTTTATCGAAAAATTAACCGACGAATTCAAAAAAAGAAATATCGACTTGACTTTAGCGGTTGTCGATAACAAAAACAAGATAAATGCCCTATGTGACTTTGCAATCGTGCGCACTATTGTTCCAAATATAAATAAGGCTTTGGAAAATAGCGGAGTAAGAGTGTTTAACAATTTTCACACATCGTTTGTTGCAAACAGCAAATGGGAGACGTACTTGTTTGCCCAAAAATTAGGTGTACCGACAATGGAAACCTATCACGGACTAGATATAGACCGATTTGAAAAATTTCCTTGCGTTGTAAAAAGTTGCAACGGGCACGGCGGAAAAGAAGTTTTTTGGGCAAACAATAAAAAAGAGCTTTCTATTTTAAAAAAGCACTTTGAATGTTCAAACAAAGACTATATTGTTCAACAACCGTGTTCGACTCTCGGGAAAGACATGCGTATTTATGTTTTGGGGCAAAAAATTGTTGCATGTATGTTGAGGCAAAACAGCAGCGACTTTAGAAGCAACTATTCTCTCGGAGGAACGGCAGAACAAGTTGTTCCACAAGACTATCAGGTTGAGATTGTAAAAAAAATAGCAAGTGAGCTAAAAAGCGACTACATAGGTGTAGATTTTATCTGCGACAATGGGAATTGGGTGCTAAATGAAATTGAAGATGTTGTAGGTGCAAGAATGCTTTACAACCTTACAAACATAGATATTGCAACAGAATACGCAAACTATATAGAAAAAGAAATGGAAAATAAAAATTTTTAAATCATCGTTTGCTTGTTGATTTAAAACGCCTCATCGCGTAAAAGCTTTTTAACGGATTTGTTGCACCACTTCAAAAAACTTTTACACGACAGAATCGTTTTTTCGCTTTTTTATTTTCTTGTTTTTTGTGGCTTGCATTAAAAAAAATAATATTATTAAAAACTTTTTGTTTAAATTTTTTTATTAAAAAAAAGAAAGAAGGTTGATGGAGAACCTTCTTTCTTTTTTATGGAGTTTGATTCGGTATGAAATCAACTTATTTCATGGAGGGGGCTTATAGTCAACTGTGTGGTAGTTGGTAGAAACGTTTGTACCATATAATCAAACCTATATAAACCATGGTTAGTATAACACCCTCAAAAATGAATGTCAATACACAATTATTTCATTTTTGCGATTTTTTTTGCAACGCTCGTTTTAAGTAAAGTTTACAAGATTTTTTGTAAGTAGCAATTCTGTTTTATTTTGCAAAAATCATTTTGCCTTGCTCTGCTTGAGACGGACTTAACATAGATAGAACAATCGAAACATTGACCAACATTTGTAAGCAAACACAAAATAAGGGTATATTCTGTGTAAGCAGAAATAAAAGCTTCCGACGGCTGACTAACAAATTTTTCATTTGCAAAAATCGCAAAATCTGTAAAAAATTGTTTTTGTTGTAATTAGTTGATTTTTTTTTAACGATGGTTTATAATAAACAAGCGTTTGAAAGCAACTAAAAATTTCGAGGTGTAGCGCAGTTGGTAGCGCGCTTGGTTCGGGACCAAGAGGCCATGGGTTCGAATCCCGTCACTTCGACCAACACAATGTGGGTTTGATGCAATTTGCATCAGACCTTTTATTTTTTCTAAACCAAATTCACTTTTGTAGTTAATTTTTAAATTTTACACTCAACCCGCTATTAAAAATATTTACATATACACAAAATAATATCACAATAATATTAACGGAAAAGGTCAATCTTGAGTGAGCGGTACTTTAAACGCATCTTTTTCAATTAGCACGCTAAGACGAACTAACACAACATGCTGCTAAACGGAGAAAAGAAAGTATATTGTAAAAAAACAGTATGAAGAGGAACCCAAACAAAAAACACACATTTAAAACAATCCATAAAAAGCGCGAAGTTTCACTTCGCACAAAACATTAAACTATACGTCATTAAAATTTTTTGGAAAAATGTTTGTAAAATAATTGACATTATTTTTTACAAATGATATCATAGTTAAGCGCATGGGATATGGGGGTGTAGCTCAGCTGGGAGAGCACCTGCCTTGCAAGCAGGGGGTCAGCGGTTCGATCCCGCT